>NZ_JAHGAC010000011.1:0-143592 GCF_030248355.1 Vibrio sp. B172a
CCTAGCTTCCAAGTTGTTCTTATGTTCAAAGGAAAAACACAAGAAAGAATATGGTGGAGGGGGACGGATTCGAACCATCGAAGGCAGTGCCGGCAGATTTACAGTCTGCTCCCTTTGGCCACTCGGGAACCCCTCCAGGGTATTTTTATACTTAAGATTGTTTTCCCAACACATCTCTCAAGTGCGGAGCGCATCATAGCAAACTCGCTCAGGCTGTAAAGCGTTTTTCTTACGTTTTTACGTTGAATGCTGCCTTTTTGGGCAAAGATGGTAGAAAGTCAGCGTTTTGTATGTCGTTTATACAAAAGAGAAACTGACTTTTTACTTGAATTTACACTACTTGACGTTAGGCGTCGTATCAACTGATAAACTGTATTCAGTTTAATGACATAAGTTTATCTGATTAGTAGTCAAAATTATGAGTATGAGAGCCACTTTATCTGTTTTAACGCTTTCTATTTTAATGGCATCACCAGCCGCTTTTGCAGCCAAACGTGGTCCATCAACAGTTACGGTGGTAACTGAGCAAGTAGAGACGCATCAAATCAACCAGTCTTTGTCACTGATCGGCAAGCTTGAAGCTGCCCAATCGGTTGTTGTTGCTTCTGAGGTCGCAGGCAAGGTCAAAGAGATCGCCGTAAAAGCCAACCAAAACGTTCAACAAGACCAACTTCTTATTCTATTAAATGACGATAAAGCGCAAGCTGCATTAGTAGAAGCAAAAGCTTACCTAAAAGATGAGCAACGTAAGTTAAAAGAGTTTCAGCGTTTGGTTAAACGTAACGCCATCACTCAAACAGAAATCGATGCACAAAAAGCGAGTGTAGAGATTGCCGAAGCACGTCTTGATGCATCAAAAGCCAACTTAGCGGACCTAAATATCAGTGCACCTTTTGCCGGCACCGTTGGTTTCATCGATTTCAGCCGAGGAAAAATGGTGAGTGCAGGTTCTGAACTGCTGACTCTGGATGACCTTTCTGTCATGGAGTTGGATCTGCAAGTACCAGAGCGTTACCTGTCGATGCTGTCTGTCGGTATGGAAGTTCACGCGACGACCAGTGCTTGGAACGGTGTTGATTTCGTCGGAAAAGTAACCGGTATCGATACTCGCATCAGTGCAGAGACTTTGAATCTACGTATTCGTATTGAATTCGACAATCCAGAAAATCATCTCAAGCCGGGTATGCTTATGAATGCGTCTTTGGCATTCCCTGCAATTGAAGCGCCAATTATCCCAGTTCAAGCGCTGGAATACTCAGGTACTAAGCGTTTCGTGTACGTTATTGATGAAGACAACAAAGCTAAGCGTCAAGAAGTGTTCTTGGGTGCTCGTGTTGATAATGAAGTAGTGATTGAATCTGGCGTAGAGATCGGTGACAAGATCGTCGTGCAAGGCATTGTGAACATGCGTGATGGTGTTGAAGTCAAAGAGATCGTCGCTCCAGGAAAAGCGAAAACCGCTAAGGCAAGTGGTGAGCAGGGCACGCAAGACGAAGCGGCTAAGGAAGCGAACTAATGTTACTTTCTGACGTTTCCGTAAAGCGCCCCGTTGCGGCGTTGGTATTAAGCATGCTGCTGTGTGTATTCGGCTTTGTGTCGTTTACAAAACTAGCAGTGCGCGAAATGCCAGACATCGAAAGCCCAGTTGTATCGATCAGCACTCGTTACGAAGGCGCTTCTGCAACCATCATTGAAAGCCAAATTACTTCAGTATTGGAAGACCAACTTTCGGGTATCAGTGGTATTGATGAAATCAGTTCCACTACTCGAAACAGTATGTCGCGCATCACCATCACCTTTGAATTGGGTTATGACCTTAATACGGGCGTAAGTGATGTTCGTGATGCGGTGGCTCGTGCTCAACGTTCATTACCGGACGAAGCCGACGATCCTGTGGTCTTTAAGAACAACGGTTCGGGTGAAGCTTCCCTCTATATTAACCTTAGCTCGTCTGAAATGGACCGAACCCAGCTAACAGACTACGCGGAACGTGTTCTGATGGACCGTTTCAGTCTGATCTCTGGTGTAAGTTCTATCGATCTGTCTGGTGGCCTTTACAAAGTAATGTATGTGAAGCTTAAACCAGACCTGATGGCGGGTCGCTCGGTTACAGCATCTGACATTACAGCCGCTCTGCGAAGTGAAAACTTAGAAAGCCCGGGTGGTGAAGTACGTAACGACTCAACCGTGATGTCGGTGAGAACCGCGCGTACTTACAACACGCCAGAAGATTTCCAATACCTTGTCGTGAAACGCGCAAGTGATAACACGCCTATCTACCTAAAAGATGTGGCGGATGTGTTTATCGGCGCAGAAAACGAAAACTCGACGTTTAAGAGTGATGGTGTGGTTAACATCAGCTTAGGTGTGGTGCCTCAGTCTGATGCAAACCCGTTAGAAGTGGCACAAGCTGTTCGCTCCGAAGTCGATAAGATTCAGAAGTTCCTGCCTGACGGGACTCGTCTAGCGATTGATTATGACGCTACCGTTTTTATCGAACGTTCGATTGACGAGGTTTACAGTACCCTCTTTATTACGGGTGGTTTGGTAATTCTGGTTCTGTACATCTTTATCGGTCAGGCGCGTGCGACCCTTATTCCGGCGGTGACTGTACCCGTTTCACTGATTTCCTCGTTCATTGCGGCTTACTACTTTGGCTTTTCTATCAACTTGATTACTTTGATGGCACTGATCTTGTCTATCGGTCTGGTTGTGGACGATGCGATCGTAGTAGTAGAGAATATCTTCCACCATATTGAGCGTGGTGAATCACCATTATTGGCCGCTTACAAAGGTACGCGAGAAGTAGGCTTCGCGGTTATCGCAACAACGCTTGTCCTTGTGATGGTATTCCTACCGATTTCCTTCATGGATGGCATGGTAGGCTTGCTGTTTACCGAGTTCTCTGTATTGCTGGCAATGTCAGTGATCTTCTCCTCACTGATTGCTCTGACACTGACTCCTGTTCTAGGCAGTCAGATTCTAAAAGCGAATGTGAAACCAAACCGATTTAATCGAGCGGTTGATAAATTGTTCGCCAAGTTAGAATCGGGTTACCGCAAAGCACTGCGCGGCGCGTTGAAAGTTCGCTGGGCGGCACCTTTGGTTATCGTTGCGTGTATGGGCGGCAGCTATGGCTTGATGAATCAAGTACCTGCACAGTTAACTCCGCAAGAAGACCGTGGTGTTATCTTTGCCTTTGTTCGTGGTGCAGATGCAACGTCATACAACCGTATGTCTGCAAACATGGACATCGTAGAAGACCGTTTAATGCCGTTGTTGGGCCAAGGCTTTTTGAAGTCGTTCAGTATCCAAACCCCAGCTTTCGGTGGCCAAGCAGGTGACCAAACGGGCTTCGTTATCATGATTCTGGAGGATTGGAACGAACGTGACGTTACCGCGCAAGAAGCGTTGAATGAAGTGCGTAAGTCACTGGCCGGTATTCCTGACGTTCGTGTCTTCCCATTCATGCCAGGTTTCCGTGGTGGATCGAGTGAGCCAGTTCAGTTCGTGCTTGGTGGATCGGACTATGATGAGCTTTTGGTCTGGGCAGAAATGCTTAAGAATAAGGCCGAAGAATCACCAATGATGGAAGGCGCGGAGATCGATTACTCCGAGAAAACACCTGAGCTGTTGGTGTCAGTAGATAAGCGCCGTGCAGCTGAACTTGGCGTGAGTGTACAAGACATCTCTGAAACACTGGAAATCATGCTTGGCGGTAAGAGTGAAACGACTTACATCGACCGTGGTGAAGAATATGACGTTTACCTGCGTGGTGATGAAAACAGCTTCAATAATGCGGCAGATCTAAGCCAAATTTACTTGCGAACCACAAGTGGTGAGCTGGTGACATTGGACACGGTGACCAAGATTGAAGAAGTCGCGGCATCGATTCGTTTGTCTCACTATAACAAGCAAAAGTCGATCACTATTACGGCTAACTTATCGGAAGGTTATACCTTAGGGGATGCACTCGATTTCCTAGATCAAGAAGCGATTGATAGCTTACCGGGTGATATTTCAGTGAGCTACTCTGGTGAGTCAAAAGACTTTAAAGAGAACCAAGCTAGCGTAGCGGTCGTGTTCGCATTAGCTCTTTTGGTGGCGTACTTAGTACTCGCAGCGCAGTTCGAAAGCTTCGTTAACCCGCTGGTGGTGATGTTCACCGTACCGATGGGCGTATTTGGTGGCTTCCTTGGTTTGGTTGTGATGAGCCAAGGGATGAACATCTACAGCCAGATCGGCATGATCATGTTGATCGGTATGGTAACCAAGAATGGTATCTTGATCGTTGAGTTTGCTAACCAGTTACGTGACCGTGGTATCGAGTTTGAAAAAGCGATCACAGATGCGGCAGCACGTCGTCTACGCCCAATCATGATGACGGCATTTACGACGCTGGCTGGTGCGATTCCGCTGATCATGTCGACGGGCGCGGGCTATGAAAGCCGTGTGGCAGTAGGTACGGTCATCTTCTTCGGTATGGGCTTCGCGACGCTAGTCACCTTGTTCGTTATCCCTGCAATGTACCGATTGATTTCTGCGAAGACGCGTTCACCTGGTCATGTTGAAGCGGAGCTTAATAAAGCGCTTAGCCATGACACTAAGGGACGTATCGCACACCCTTAATCGAACTCTAAAACACAAAAGCCGAGGCAATGACCTCGGCTTTTCTTTGTCTTCAATTCTAGGTTTAAAGCCAGAATTGAAGCGTGCGATTAGAAGCGTTTACCCAAGCTCACTTGCACGCCTTCATAACTGTCGTAGAAGTCATCAAAACCCATGTCGGCGACGTTGTAAATGTATTCAGCACGTAGCCAGATATCTTTACTCATATCCCAATGGATACCTGCACCGATGTTGAATAGCGCGCCAGAATCATCTGTGACTTTTTGTTCGTTTGGAACATACATTTCAGCTTGAGTGCCAAGAGCGGTTACGCGGCCAAATAGTGACAGTGGCGTATCACCTAAGTTATCACTGGTTACAACCGCAGACATACCAGCTTGGTAATAGTGAAGGTCTAAGTCAGTTTTTAGAGCATCATTCTTAAGTTCATTTTGTGAATAACGCAGTACCCCTTCAAATGCGAGGTATTGGTTTACATGGTAACCCCAGCCAACCGTAATGTGAGGTGTCGACCAGCCACTGTCGCGATCAGAACCAAAATTCGGTGTATCAAAGCCCACATTACCTGTACCTAGGTATAAATAAGATTGGTGGGTTTGCTCTTGAGTGGCGAAAGTTGGCAGACTCATGGTCAATGCAGATAATAATAGGATGGCGTTTTTCATAACTTGGCGATAACCTTTGTGAAAGACCGTTTTTAGAATTAGTATTAATTTAATCAATAAGATAACTGGCAGTTATCATATCAGTCTTTTGGGTGAGTGCGTGGTTTTAGAGGGAAATTTGTTGTAATGGCGCAAATTTTAGACTCATCAGGCTCACTCATTTCTATGCTATGAACTGCGAGATAATTAAAAGGAAAGTAAAGTGGCTGAATTCAAATACAAAAATCTATCCCAAGAAGAGCAAGACAAACTGGACGCAGCGACGTTTCGCCGTTTGTTAGCGCATTTGGATGCAAACAAAGACGTGCAAAACATTGATCTTATGATCCTTGCTGGTTTCTGTCGTAACTGTTTCAGCAAATGGTACAAGGCAGAAGCGGAAGACCTTGGTGTGGATATCGACATCGATGATGCTCGTGAGCGTGTTTACGGCATGACTTACGATGAGTGGAAACAAAACCACCAACCAAAAGCGACACCAGAGCAGTTGGCTGCATTTGAGGCACGTCAGAAAAAGTAACGCTTCTCAGAGCAAAGATAATAAAAAACAGCCCGCTGAATGAGCGGGCTGTTTTTGTATGTGAAGTCTGATTTTATTCAGTGATTGGACCGCAGCATGCTGGCTCAACGCAGCCTTTCGACTGAATAATTTCAAGCTGTGCTAAGTAAGGTTGAATGTCACCGATGTTCTCTTTTACCCACTCTGTGTTGTAGTAAGTGTCTAGGTAACGTTCACCTGAATCACAAAGTAGTGTCACGATAGAACCAGTCTCACCACGTTGCTTCATTTCACACGCTAGCTGAAGTACGCCATATAGGTTAGTACCTGTCGATGCGCCAACTTTACGACCGATCAAACCAGACAACCAATGCGCCGTTGCAACACTCGCAGCATCAGGGATCTTGCGCATTTCGTCTACGACACCAGCGATGAAGCTTGGCTCCACACGTGGGCGGCCGATGCCTTCGATCTTACTGCCGTTTTCGCCTTTGATATCTGCATTACCAGATTGGAAGTAGTCGTAGAATACTGAGTTATCAGGATCAACCACACACAGTTTTGTGTCGTATTTTTGGTAACGGATAAAGCGACCAATCGTTGCAGATGTACCGCCAGTACCTGGGCTCATCACAACCCAACTTGGGATCGGGTGATCTTCTAGCTCCATTTGGCTAAAGATAGAGTTCGCAATGTTGTTGTTACCACGCCAGTCCGTGGCGCGCTCAGCGTAAGTAAATTGGTCCATGTAGTGACCGTTTAGCTCTTTCGCTAGGCGACGAGACTCATCGTAAATTTGGTCTGAACGGTCAACAAGGTGCGCTTTACCGCCGTAGAATTCGATTTGTTCAATTTTCTTGCGTGCTGTGGTTTTTGGCATTACTGCGATAAACGGTAAGCCAAGTAGACGCGCGAAGTACGCTTCAGAAACCGCTGTACTGCCTGATGATGCTTCGATCACCGTGGTTTCTGGACCAACCCAACCATTACAAATCGCGTAAAGGAAAAGCGAACGTGCTAAACGGTGCTTCAATGAGCCCGTTGGATGCGTGCTTTCATCTTTTAGGTAGATGTCGATGCCTTCCAAAGAAGGTAGGTCTAATTTGAATAGGTGAGTATCTGCTGAACGTTGAAAGTCTGCTTCGATTTTGCGTACAGCATTGTTGATCCAGTTGTGGTCAGTACACATAACGTGACTCCTCGAAAATCTGTAGGGTAGTTGTTTTTGTCTATAGGGATAATCTACCTATAACCTTAGAGAAAAACTTTGCTATTATTGTTCTGTTATTCATCAATGGTAGAAAAGTTTTCTCTAAATTAGGAAAATGCTAGGAATGAGCTTAGATAAAATCGACAGGCAGTTACTTTCTTTCCTCCAAAACGACGGAACCTTGTCTCTAAATGACTTGGCCGAGCGAGTGAACCTGACTACTACGCCCTGCTGGAAGCGTTTAAAAAAGCTAGAAGATGAAGGCTATATCGAAAAGCGCGTGGCGTTGTTGAGCGCAGAAAAGCTCGATTTGTCGTTTATTGCGTTTGTGCAACTTAAGACCAGTGACCATTCAGAAGGTTGGTATCACCACTTTGTGACCACGGTAAGTGATTTTCCTGAAGTGATGGAGTTCTATCGTATGGCGGGGGAGTACGACTACATGATGAAGGTTGTGGTCAAAGACATGAAGTGCTTTGACGAGTTCTACAAGCGATTGGTGAACAGTGTAAGAGGGCTATCCAACGTTACTTCGACCTTTGCGATGGAGCCAATCAAGTATACAACTGAGTTGCCTATTTACGGTGCCTAACCCGAATCAAAAAAGGAGTGCATCGGCACTCCTTTTTTGATTGAACATCGCGATGGCTTATTTGGTAAAGCGCATCACGCCTTCTTGAACTGCGGTCGCAACAAGGTGGCCTTGCTGGTTGTAAATCTCACCACGAACCAAACCACGCGTATTGCTTGCTGTTGGGCTTTCGATGGCATACAGCAACCATTCATCCATCTTAAATGGACGGTGGAACCAGATAGAGTGGTCGATGGTTGCCACTTGGAAGTTTGGTGTCATCAACGATACTTCGTGTGGGTGTAATGCGGTGATCAGAAAGCCCCAGTCCGACGCATAAGCGAGTAGGTATTGGTGAATCAACTGATTATCTGGCATCTCACCGTTGGCACGAATCCACAAATATTGTTTCGCTTCGGTTTTCTTCGGCTTCAGTGGGTTAACGATGTTTACCGGACGTGTTTCAATTGGCTTCTCGCCGCAGAACGTTTTACGTAGTTTCTCTGGCAAAAATTCCGCAATGTGGCTTGCTAGTTCCGTCTCAGAAGGGAAGTTCTCTGGCCCAGGAATGTCTGGCATGGTGTTTTGGTGATCAAACCCCGGAGCGTCACCATGATAAGAAGCGGTCAGGTAGAAAATCGGACGACCGTTCTGAATTGCCTTCACGCGGCGAGTACTAAAGCTACGGCCATCACGCAGGTTTTCGACATCGTAAATGATCGGCTTTTCAGGATCGCCAGGGTATAGGAAGTAACTGTGAAATGAATGTACAGTACGTGCGTCTTCTACCGTGTATCGCGCGGCAGATAGTGCTTGTCCAATAACCTGACCACCATAAACTTGAGGTAAACCTAGGTTCTCGCTTTGTCCGCGGAACAAGCCTTCTTCTAGTTTTTCGAGTTGTAGTAGGCTGAGCAATTCTCTTAATGGTTTACTCATGATGTCTCCTCACCTTATTTTTATTGCTGCTTCAATTATGAAACAAAATCAACTGTTTGGTAATTTCTAACTTAGTCAAACTATTGTCAAATCGCTAAACGTACAGCAGACAGTTTAATAATCTCCCTCTATACTTAGCGCGAAATGATACACCCGTTGAGGAAACTATGAAAAAAACACTACTACTTGTTACTTCTTTACTATTCGGTGCTGCACTAGTGGGTTGCCAAACTTCTCAAAACACAGAAATGGAATCGGCTGAGGCGTCTATGAAGACAATTACAGGTACAGTGGCTTACCGTGAGCGTATCGCACTGCCTCCACACGCAGTAGTAACGGTTGCACTTGAAGACGTTTCTCTGGCGGATGCTCCAGCTAAAGTTCTTGCTAAACAAACATTCGAAACTGAAGGTAAGCAAGTACCTTTGGCATTTGAACTAAGCTACAACAGCAACGACATTAAACCTAACCATCGTTACAGCTTGCGTGCTCGTATTGAGGTTGATGGTAAGTTGCGTTTTATCAATGATACTAGCATCCCAGTGATTACGGACGCAGAGCAAACACACGAAGCAAACATTCGTCTAGTTGGCACGCGTTAATTGCTACCGGCAATGTAAACCTATTAAAAATGGCAGCTTAAGGCTGCCATTTGTATTTTCTGAGTGAGACTTTTCCGATCTCAGACACTTCAATCCCTTCTGCTTCAAGCTTTTGCTTTTGTCTTTCTAGGTCTCGACCTTTTAATGAAATCTTGCCTTGACTGTTAATGACTCGAAACCAAGGCAGTTTACTGCCCTCCGGCAGATTACCTAGCGCTTTACCTACGTGCCTTGCGTAACCAGGGTAGCCCGCCATTTTTGCTATTTCACCATACGTAGAAACCCGCCCTGTGGGAATTTGGTGAATTACAGCAAAGATTTGCATCAAAAATTGGTCCATACTGAAAGTGTCCACTGTTGTTTACCAAGGAATGGTAATACACAAGACTTGTACTTCGCTATCAGTTCTTGCTCCTTAACATCATTTGCCGCTCGTCCGTACCTACCATTTTTCCGTGTTCCTTTTTTGAGCTGTAATTGATTACCAGAGTAAGTTGGAAATACAAAAACAGGCTTATGCTTAGTTTATAAATAGACCCGCTCAACGACTTTTAATGCCCAGTTTGACATGCCGTTGAGTTACCAAGTTGGTTGGGGAAGCCAGGAGGCGCTATGATTTTTTCGACACTTCAATTTCTTGTTACGACTCTTCTTGCCGTGGTGTGCGCTCGTGCCATCAGTTTGAGCGAAGGAGAGATTCCGGTTCTCGCCTTAATGATTCCCGCATTGTGGATACTGCCACAAGGTGGCCTTGCAGGTCTGATTCTGCTCGGTGCCATGACCGTTTATGGCGTCACCTTATCGATGCAGCCGATTGCGCTGTCTGTCGGTATCCTGATCCTTTTCCCATTACTCATGGTGGTGTTCTCTCGTCGGAGTTCGTTGGGCGTGTTGCTGACTGCTGGTCTAATTGTTCTCACGTTACAAGTAGGCATTATGGTCACGCAGGAGGGAGGTAAGCTAGGAGGTTCCGCTTGGCTAACCGCTGTGCAAACCTTATCGGTGATTGTGATGTGGTGGTCTGCCAATCATTGGAAACCATCGGAAAAGCATGCTTGGTGGTCTTTGTTGTTGTTACTGCCTTTATGGCTAGCGGATTTGCCGTATGCGGTGCTTGTAGCATTAAGCATCACAGGTATTTTGGCGTCGATGGAAGCGCTGACTAAGATTAAAAATTCATTGCGCTGGGGTAAATTGCTTTGTTGGACCTTACCAACCGTTGGCTTTGCCGCTTTGGTCGTTAGCCCCAATATCGAAGTTCCTAACCCTGTTTTTGTTGTGTGGATATGCTTACTGGGCACCGCTTGGATGACGGACTACATCTTACGTAGTAGTGATGAGCAAGCCGAGTTATAAAATAGTTGTAGCTGCACTGAGTAAATAGTGACCCGTGCGGCAGACTATTGATTTGTTTATGAAATAATAGGCCGGATGTTATATGTTCGGCCTTTCATATTTATTGTGCATTTAATAATAAAAATTCAATCTTAGCCCCTATATAAAGTGGGCCTTTTTAGAAACGTTAGTCATGGTTAAAGTAGTTCAAAGGCTGTTGGTTTTTGCTTGCTTTCTATTGAGTCTGAGTCTCAAAGCAGAACCAGAACAAGTCTCTCATTATAAGGTGGCGACAGAGGCGGATGATGTCGTTACGCGTGTCCTGTTTGACGCGGTGGCAGAGAACTTTGGTGTCTCAATTCAGTATGTTAATTACTCGAGTTTTGATGCGATTTTAGATTCTGTCGCCCGTGGTGAAAGTGATTTTGCCGCCAACATCACCTACACCCCAGAAAGGGCAAAGCTGTTTAGTTACTCGCGTCCCACCAACATTGAATACACCTACCTGTATGGTTTAAGTGATACGATTTTGAGTGATGCGACCGTCGTTGGTGTCCCACAAGACACCATCTACGAAGCGTTACTTGAACAATATTATCCTGAGTTGATTCAGGTGCCTTACCAAGGGCATGAAGAGGCGGTATCGCTGTTACGTTCTAGACAAGTAGATGGCGTTGTCGATGCCATCAATCAACTCAAACCAATGTTACTTGAAGGCTTTGATGCCAAGCTGCTTAATGACCACATCTCAATAAAGCCAGTATCGATTGTTAGCCAAAAGGGAACCCACCTTGAAGAACTGTCTCGATTTGCTGATTTTATCCATAGCGAAGCAGTGCAGAAGTTACTTCGAGAGAAGGTGGCTTTGTACCAATTTGAGTTGAGACAAACCGCATTACGTGAGTCTATCAAGCAACTTCCTATCGATTTAGAAAAGCCGTTTACCATCAAGTTTGAATCTATCTTTCCTTATGTAGTGTACAAAGAAGATGGTTCTGTTGAAGGAATGACGGCGGATATCGTCTTAAAGAGTTGTGAGATTTTGGCATTGAATTGCCAAGTGATCAGCAAACCAAACGAGAGCTGGGAATCTATGTATAACCAGTTTATCCAAGGTGAGTTCGATATGCTTGCTCCTTTAACGATTAGCCGCGAGCGACGTACGTTTAGCCACTTCCCTCAGCCTCATTACTACCCAACCTCCGTCATGGTTAAGCGCCTTGGCTACAAACCAAACGTGTATTCTCATGTCTCTCAGCTGATTTCTGAGCGTATTGGTGTGGTGAAAGATGACTTCTTCGATCAAATGCTCACACAAATGCTGCCATTAAAGGAACTCAATCGTTTTGATTCTCAGCAGTTGATGTTGGATGCCTTATTGGCGAGAGAGATTGATTACATTGCGATGGATACCGCAATGCTCAATCATTTCTTACGTTTGAGTGAGCTAATTCCCATCGAGCAAGACGATGCCATCGGAGAGTTTTACGAATCAGAACTGTCGGTTGGCTTAGCAACCAGTCAGCGCGGTGAGATTCTCGCCCCTTACTTTAGCCGCGCTATATCCATGTTGGACTTGGAAAAGATTGTTGCCCAATACGATTTGAGGCCAGACTGGCGCACTGCATTGGAATACGAAGTTCGGTTAGCAACTCAGACGCAAGCGGTATTTATTTTTGTGTTGGTGTTTGCGCTTGGTGTGACGCTGTATCTGTATCGCCAATCGAATACCGACAACTTAACCGGATTAAGAAATCGTCGCTCGCTGCAAGTGAAGTATCGACAAGGCGTGCCAAAAGACTTGGCTATCTTGTACCTCGATATCAATAAGTTTAAGCAAATCAACGATACTTATGGGCACAGAGCAGGGGATAAAGTACTGCAATTGCTTTCGCTAAAGATACATCGCGTTTGGGCAGGTAGAAGTTATCGTATTGGTGGTGATGAGTTTATCCTGCTGGGTTACCCGACAGAAACGCAGTTAACCAGAGCGATTGAAGAGCTAAGTGCCCTTGATGTAAAAGGTGAACATTTTGGTGATTTGAATCAGGTAACGATCTCTGTCGGTGTGTCGACTAAACGCGAGCGCAGCGTTAGCCTAGAGCAAGCATTGCATTTAGCGGATGAGGACATGTACTCAAGTAAGCAAGCCTCTCGCACAAGCGTTGAGCCAAACCCTTGCATGAGTTGACTTTAAAACGCTGAATTGACCGAGTTTTGTTCAAACAGAAATGAAATGGGCAAAATCGTCGCTTTAGCCCTTGCAATCCGAGAGGCGATGCTGAATAATCCTCACATCATTTGAGACGCGCTCTCAAAACAGAATTATGGGGCCCTGGTCCTCTCGCAACAATAGCTCGTGAACTCGGTCAGGTCCGGAAGGAAGCAGCCGCAGCGGGTGACTTGTGTGCCGGGATGTGGCTGGGGTCCCACCCTTTATGAAGCCTGCAATATATGTTATATCTATAGTAGATAAAACTATACTATAAGCGGTTCTAAGCCAGAGTAAGATTAGTTTCTCACTCTGGCTTTTTTGTTAGATTTATAGCTATAACTGTACTAAACCTACTAAAACTGATTTGTTCAAGATAGGTTTATGGTTGGGATCGTAAAAGTCACCGCTCAAATCAAAACGGATCATTCAGGCGCCGTTCTTGAAGTCCCGGTTTTGTTGACACATCAAGGGGTGTTTGAACCTCTGCTTGATTACATCCTCAGTCAATCTCATCGAAATAGTCTTCCTTGGATGAATCGCGTCGTGTTGTCCTGTCAGTTGCTTCTCGAATATATGGAAGCAAACAAAGGGTTGTTTTCTGAACCCAGTAAATTATTTCTCTCGTTTGTCCAAAAGCTGTCGATAGGAACCATTGGTAAGGATGGAAGCGATCCATCACAACTTTACTGGTTGCCCCGTTCGGTTTCTAACGTGAATCAGCTTCTCTCATCACTGAACGGTTTAACTGACTGGTTGGTGCTCCACAATCAAAGCCAGAGCATTAACCCATTTGAGCAAGCCACAAGTCATCAAGAACGTCTAAATTACGCCGCTTGGTTTAAAAGAAATCAGCATAACTTTCTTGGTCATATCAAAAATAACGCACTGACAGACATGCTCAAAAAAGTCAGAAAAGTGCGCGGAAAACAAGATGTACTGAAAGTTGATGGTGACGCCATTTCTTTCCCTGAAAACTTATTTAAGTCTTTTTTTATCGATGGTGCTGGCTCAGCAAGAGATGTGCGGGTTGCAGTGCGAGACCAATTGATTTTGTTATTGATGCACGGTGCAGGCGTCAGAGAAAGTGATGCCTTGCACTTGTGGATTGATGACGTTTTTCATGATCCTGAAAACAGCAATAGCGTGATTGTCAGGCTCTATCACCCAGAGGATGGGAAAGCACCAAACAATTGGCGAGGTCGAAAGCGACAAACAACGAGAGCGGCGTATTTAGCTGAGAAATATCATCTTAAACCACGCAATAAGCTAACAGGCACGGCGCGAGTTGGTTGGAAAAACAGAGTGGTAGATGACAGTGATAATTTCATTCATCTTCATTGGTTTCCTGCTTATTACGGTGAGCTGTTTGCAAAGCTGTGGCGGCAATATTTGCTGTACTTACTCCCACTTGAGCGAACTCATCCATACGCGTTTGTTAGCTTTTCAAAACATCATCTCGGCCAGTCATTGACGCTGAACGCGTTTAATCAAAGTTATAAAGCGGCGATGGCACGAATACAGCAAACCGTTTCTAAACCCACAGGTCGAACGCCACACGCTCACCGACATGCTTATGGGCGCCGGTTATCGAATGCAAAAGTCGACCCGTTACTGATCAAAAAAGCACTTCATCATGCTTCACTTTTATCGCAGTCGGTCTACACCCAACCGGGCATTAGAGATGTCACAGATGCGTGTGAAGAGGCAATGGCTCGCCTAGATAGGCAAGAGCACGCGATATTTCGGCAGGATGTCGAACTGAGTTGGAAAGAGATCATGGAAACGGGGTTTGAAGATATCGACCCTAATGGTTTGTTCGCTGGCAAATACCCTAAATTTCGATAGGTGATGGATGAAATCAACCGATTATGAATTTACTTGGTTCACGCGAAATAATGGCTCTGGTTGGGAGACTTGGCGTGAATTGGCGGCAACATGGTTGAATGAAAAGCAATACAGCATTGATCATAAACGACATGCATTAGCCCGTTTTCTGGAAGAGTATTTAGTACCTCTTTTCATTACAGATCCTGTCGAGTTGTTTGATATGGGGGCACAGGACTACAATCAGTTTCTAACAAAATTCGACTTATCAGAGCGTTACCGAGTTAGGCAAAACAATGAGGTTTGCACGTTTATCGACTGGGTATTGGAAACGTATTATTCTCAACCGGATGATAATGGTGATCCAGTGCCAATGTTTAAAAATCCGTTCCGCAAAGAAAGTAATCCAATTAATAATCAAGAAACGGTCTACAACACTCTACCTTTTTACTACATAAAAAAACTGCGGAAAATAATCTGTCCTACACAAAGAGGAAACTTTTCAGATTGGCGTTGGGCAATTGAACAATCCGGTTATTTTCTGGTAAATAGCAGACACAAGAGGGATTGGTTTATTGTCGATAAAGCGATGATAGACCCAAGTGATCACGACTGTGTTTGGCGTGAGGTCAAGCTTGATAAAGATCGTTCTATTCGAGTCAACGGTGTGCTAAAGCACTACAAAGCGGGGGAATCGCTTCATCTGATTTGGTCACCAGTGCGGGCAATGGTGCTGTACGTAAAGTTGCAATTGCCTCTGAGGACGTATCAAGTTCGGATGTTAGATTCTGGCGAAGCGGATACTTGGCGATATGAGCGTGGTCAATGGGTGCACAACAAGAAACACGATTTTGTTCAAGGCAATGAGAAGCGGCCATGGCAAAAAGGTGTAATGCACAGGATCGTTACGCCGGACATCGGCGATGTGATGACGGGCTTATACATCAATACCAACAAAACGGCCGATAGAAACAAAGATGAAATCACGCGAGGTTATGTCATCCCTTGGCAGAATGAAGATGTACTGTATTGGCTTGAAAAATTGCGCAACTGGCAAGAGAAGTACAATCCAATTAGTAAGCAGACTTCAATTTATGATTTAGACTACAAGCACTTTGGCAGCACCAAATCGCTAACGCAACGGGATGAGATTGGCAATATTTGTTTTCTTTTCCGCAATGCAGCCGCTCGAATTGAGCGAGAAATAGAACTTCCCATAACCGCTGGGTTTGTTAGTACCCTCTGGCTTGAATTGCTTAGTCAGCTAGAAGAGGATGTTTACAAAGTCGGTCACACCTTAACGGATGGTGGCAAAGTACATTTTGTTGATCCGAAGAATCCTCGTAAAGCACTGTTCCCACTTCATTCGCTGCGCGTTTCACTCATCACCTGTTATACCCTCGAAGGCGAAATTCCAACGCCCGTACTGTCAAAACTTTTGGTGGGACACAGCCGTTTCATCATGACGCTGCATTACACCAAAGTCAGTGCTGTGATGATGGCTCGAAAGATGAAGCAGGCCGAGGATAAGATCACCGAAAAAGGTCAAGAGAGTTTGCAAACATTCCTTGCCACTCAATCGATAGAAGAGATTGGACTACAGACTTCGTATCAAGATTTGGAAGCGTTGCAGAATATTTTCCGGGTTCGTAATCCGGCAGGCTGGCAAGAAAAAGCCATTGGGATCTGCTTAGCCGGAGGTAATACTCAGCCCTCAGCTGAGAACACGCCTATTCCAGGTTGTTGGAATGGCGGAGAGCGGCTAAAGCGAGCCAATCGAAATCAAGCGGATCTTTATGGTCCGGTGCCTCATGGCCTAGAAAACTGTGTTCGTTGCCGCTGGTTCATCACAGATCTAAGTTATCTCCGTGCCTTAACTGCGCATTTTAATAATCTCAGCTATCACGCCTCTGAGTCGGCCAAAATTGCGGCAGAGCTCGAGCAGCAGCAATCTCTACTACTTGATGAAGAATACTTTTGTGAAATCAATGGGCAAGCATTTACCAAATACCAAGATTTGCATGTACTTGAGCGCCGCCTTGAAAAGCAACAGAGCGATGCTGATGAATACGCGAAAGATCTCGTTGCATGCTTTCAGATCATCCGCAAACTATTAGCACTAGAAACGCAGCGAGAGGCTGGAGATGGCAAAGATAAAGTGGTGGCACTGGGCTCACCAGAAGACATTTCTCCTTTCTTCAGCTTTTTGGATACCGAGTCTGAATTTCGGCAACTGATTCAGATTTGTGATGATGCTGAGATCTATACCGATCTACGTGACGATCTTAGGAAAACCTCAGCCATCGCGCACCGCAGTAATAAGCTCAACGGCATGCTAATGAAATCAGGCTATATGCCGTTTTTGCTGCAGCTAGATGATGAAACCCAGTTGTTGGCTGGCAATGCCATGGTCAATGCAATGCTCAACGCTACAGGTGAACCTGATAGATACAAAGCAATGGCTCGAATAGCCAGCTATTTAGATGCAGAGGCATATCTGAAAGATGCAGGGCTACTTGAAGCAGGGGTAAAAGGTATTGAAGCCAAAACTGGCATCAACATTCTCAGGCTTGTCGATTTAACGAGTAAAAAAGCGAAGGGGCTAGAAGATAATGACTGAAATCATCCATCCAGACATTGTTCTTGAAGAGTTGTGTTCGCAAGCGACAACGCGCACAGAATCAGCATTGAGAACGCTTAATGCTGTACTGGCGAAGCAGAGCCAAATTGAACCATTGGATTTCTCCATCGCCACAATCGGGAAGTTGTCTAAAGCTCAGGGAGGCCCTACAACTCAGACTATTCGAAACCGAACAGGTAAGCATTTTCAGCAATTGATAGATGCATGGGCTGCGTATAGTGGCACGACGCGTAAGAAGCCCCTCTCGGTAAGGCAAAAACAACTGTTAAACAGCAATGATCAACACATACTCGATTCCATAGATGACCCCGTGATCCGTGCCGTAGTCGGCTCTTTGATTGCAGAGCGAAACAAATATCGTGACCAACTCAATGTACTCAAAGCCAACAGCGATATCGTTATCGACAGGACACTGCAAAAAAATCAATCCAACGCGCATCTAAATGATGAACGACAGCGCCCAGATAGCGCCATGACTCCATTAGAAGCAGAAGCTATTCGCGATGCCATTTCAGATGAAAAAATGCAGAAAATGGAATGGGTTGTGATGCCAACAGGGCAGGTGAAAGACAAAGATGGGCACGAGATCTACCGCAGAGGTTATGTACATGTGTTGAGCAAGTTGCTTGAGAAGTAGTGGTTTACTAAATTTGAAAAGATCAGAGGGGAAGTCGTCGTTGATTGAACTGATAATTTGCCTTGAACAAGCTAGAGTGAAATTGAACTCGGAGATAAAGAATGCGCCATGTAATTACTTAATTTTATTGTAGAAGTCTAGTACCCATGGGGAGCAAAACCCCTCTTGAAATACAAAAGATAAATGCAATCTCGGGCGTGTTACTCCAACGTAAAAGAGTCTACGAGCTTCTCTAAAGCTTTTCTCATTTTGCAAGTCTTGCTGACTGGGCAACCCATTTTGATTAACACCAAACATTATTACAGCATCAAACTCGCGGCCCTTGGCACTATGCAAAGTACTGAGAGTTACACGACCTGAGCCCTCTATTCGGCCTGCAAAAAATTTGAGAGGCATATCTCGGCTATTTTTAGGATCTGTTCGCTCAAGCATCCTTAAACAAAGGTCCCACTCTTGGTGGACGTTACGACATACCAGTCTCCATGGTTCAATCAACTCACTCAAAAAACGTTGTAACCATGGGTGGGTGAATTCACTCATACCAATACCACTATGCAGGAAAGCCATTAACTGTTGCGAGAGCAAGTTTTTTTCATCTTCGGTCGCACTGCCACCATAAACTAAATAGTAAGCTTCCTTCTGTAGCCTATTAAATGAGGGGCTGGCTTCTATCCATCCTCCCGTAGTCCAACGTGCACAGGCTTCTATAAAACGAGCTAACCTGGAGCTTCTATTTATCAGCGAGTTGCCATCAGTTCGCTGATATGGTGTAGCAGTTGAGTCAAGAGCTGAGGCTACTTTATCCCCAAGCCAAGCTGCTCTGTAGAGAATAGCTACTTGATCTGCCTTTATACCTTTTTCAAGCAAGTTGGGTATTATCGCTTTTGCAATATAACGAGCTTGGCCATCGATATTAGCAGGTACTGGGTAAAAGCTGATTTCTCCTTCACCTGAGCCATCGAGTCCGCAGTAATCTCGTTCTTCACCAAGCACGCCAATAGAGCCACGAATTATTTTGCTTCCAGAACGATAATTAAAACGAAGCTTCATTGTAGATACATTATTTCTAGAAGTCAGTCCGCTTAGAAGATCCGGATTTGCACCAGTAAAGCCGTAGATAGACTGATCGGCATCCCCAACAGCGAATAAGCGAATGCCGCCTTCAAAACAAAGCAATAGTACTAGTTCATGGAGGGCATGACCTAAGTCCTGATATTCATCAACAAACAAGACAGGAAAACGAGATAATAAAGCTCGTCTAATCCAAAAATTATCCTTGACCATTTTGAAAGCAATTAGAGGCATATCGTCAAAGTCAATAAGTCCGTTCTGACGTAATTCTGCCTCGTAGGCTTCGATGAAGAATGAAAGTTCTTCATTTCGTCCTCGCCAGTTAGGCAGAGTTCTATCGACGTCTTGCCTACGTTTTTTTTCAGCTATTTTCCAGCGTTGATGGGGATCTCCTCCATCATTGAATACACGAACGTATGCAGCCTCGACCGCAGTTCGACACTCTTGAGCAGTTGCAATGCGATAGTTTGCCGGTAAAAATCCAGGCATACAGCGCGCATAAGGCGAGATAATCTGAGTTAGAGCAAAGCTATGAACAGTGCCGATGAAAACACGCTCATTAGTAGTGATACCAAGCTCTACCAAGCGGGACTCTAGCTCGAGAGAGCATTCATTGTTATAAGTGATGCATGCAACGCCGCGAGGTTCTTTGATCTCTTCTGAAAGGATCCTCGCCATAGTTACAGTGAGTGTTTTTGTTTTACCACTTCCTGGCCCAGCAAGAACGATACAGTGTCCTTTAGCATAGACAGCTTGTTGCTGCTCAGGGTTGTTTTTGAGTTCCTCTAAGGCGAACTCAAGAGCTTTAGGTTTAGACATTGGACACCACAAATTTGATTGCAGAAGTGATGTATGGTGGCGGCATCAATCCATGAATTTTCTTAGCAAGCTTGGCACTTAATCGTCCTTTTCCTATATCAGACACCATAGAAAGAAGATGACTGGGATCTACGCTCTGGCCAGTTTTCCATGCGTTGATTCTTGCAGAACGTGTGGAGCCAAAACCTTGTTCGTCTAATATATTTAGAAGAGCACCTTGAAGACTTGGGGTATGTGCTACTGCCACTTCAAAGGTTTGATTGTTCAAAAATATACCAGCTCGTGACCAGCTAGAGGAAAAATCAGTAAAATCGCAGCTCGACCATGATGCTCTTTCGGAAGTGCTCAATAGCTCTCTTCCTGAGACTTCGCAGTAAGCATCCCAAATACCAAGTGTACGCTCAATGCCTAAAGGTTGCCTAGTTCCATCCAGCGGGTCCCAGTCTGTTACTACTGAAAAGGGCAACCCTAATCCAGTAGCTAGTTTTACATAAGGCTTAAAATTAACGCCAGCGACATTACAAACTGTAATACCTAACTCATCTAAGTTGTGTCCGAGGGAATCAGCAAACACTGGCAGTAAGGCTTCTTCCGCATCTCCTTCAACAAAGATGACACCTCGCGCAAAGAGCATTTCTGAGCGAGTTGCTGTTAAGTAGCGTTCTATATCTTCCAATTCGTCGGGTGAAATTGGAAGGCGAGCGAGTGAAAATGCTTTGGTTGCCCCGCCTAGATGCCGTAAGTTGATTACTGATCTCAGAGGAGCAATTGCTGCGAGGGTTGGTGAATGACTTGTTACAACAAGAGACTGATCTGATGTAACGTCATTGAAAAGCTTATCAAAAACTGAACGCTGAAGTTGAGGATGCAGATGTGCCTCTGGCTCTTCGATACAAAGCACCGAGTAATTACGCTCATTTTTCTGTCGCAGCCAACTAAATTCGGCTAATTTGAGAGCTAGTAAGGCGACATTAGCCGACCCAAGACTGGCTTCGTTTATGCCGCGCTTCCCTCCGTCAATAAAAAGAGAGAGTGCGCGGAATAGACGCGTTGGATCTGAAGGGGAAAAACGAAGTCGAGGATCAATGTCTTGAGCGTTCCCCGAAAGATCGTGAATTCTACTCCTTAAAGAGTCTTCAAGTTTCCTAACTGATTCAAATGATTCAATTCTAGCATTGGCCGACTCAAGATCATTCGCTACACTTTCAAGGTCAGTGCTCTCAACAGATGCCATGGCGTCTTCAAGTAATGGACGAAGTGGAGAGTTCCTCCACGATGCTAGTTGTCCTTCAGCATCCCGAAGAGCATGTAGCATGTCCAAAGATATGCGACGCCGAACTCTACTTGGCACGGAGCGGGTCTCCTCACCACCGCCGAAAACTATAAATTCATAGTCCTCACTTGAACCAGCAGTTCCCAATACGCTAGCTTTCTTTCTAAACACATAACTTAGGCGCGCTACAGTTGGTGAATCTGATCTACGAAAATCAGTCAACAATGCTGCTAATGACAGGTCACTGTCAAAATCTGCAAAGTCCAGATGTACTTCGATTTGAGGAGCTTTCGATAGATCGCAACCATCCCAAAAGTCTGAAAGTTTAAGATGCCGATCTGAATCAGGTAGAGAGGAATCAAGTACTAACCTAATTGCGTGAAGCAAATTACTTTTCCCTACTCTATTTTCCCCAAGCAACACTATATTTTTTGTTAATGGTATATCGATGTATTCAAAATTTCGGAAGTTTTTAATTATTAGATTTGATAAGTACACACCGCTCTCTCTTATAAGGACTGCGTTCAAGTGCTAACGTTTGTCCGGCAACATAATAGTTTGAGATTTTATAATTAAATCATGCTACTAGAAAATGAGTTGACGCACACTAATTGCAGTCAATAGCGGGGAGAAAGAGAGAAATCAAACATCGTTATTCTTCAGAAGGAAGACTGGCGATAATCTCGGCGAGTTGTTTCTTCTGATCGGTAGACAGCTTAGAGATTGCGATTGCTAACTCTGCCGAGACCTCATCCTCACAAAAAAAGTAATTCAGTGGCACATCAAGCGCATCAGCGATGAGCTTCAAAGTTCGCACATCTGGCGTGTGGCGTCCTTTCTCGTATTGGTTCATTCTCGCACTCGCCGTACTCTCATCCATGCCTATGCAGATACCCAAGGCTTTTTGGGACAAGTTTGCTTGCTTGCGGGCCTCTTTGAGGCGCTGTGGAAATGGGTTTTGGAATGGCACGTAGTCATCATACTGGTAGTCTTTGTCTAACTAAGATTTTCTTAGTTTTGCTCATTTGCGTATACTAAGCAATCCTTAGTTTTAAATATTGTTTGAGTTATCAATGAGACGAGTTAGAAAAATTGATGCATTAATGCACAAGTTATTGATTGAAAAAAGAATAGATGGTTTTTCAGTCGTCGAATTACGGGATGCATCCTTGCCTTATGTTCAGCAAACTTGTGATTTAGCGAATCTGCGTTTGCGACTCTATCGTCAATTACTGCGCTTTGAACGTAACAATTGGTTGAGAGTCGAAGGTTCACGGACCAACAAACGCTATTTTCAAACGGAGTTGTTACATGCTCATGAGTTTGCACCGAAACCAGAACCTGTCGAGGTCATTGAGGCAGAAGTACTCACTTGGTCGGTATTAGCCACTGAGCGGAATGAGTCGCGTGGCGAGCTGGAGATTGCACTTGGTGAGGTGGGAGAATACCAGTCATTAATTCAGCGCTTCCCAGAGCTTGAACCAAAACTCGATGTGTTGCTGAATCAGGCCAGAGAGCGTTCTGCGCAGTTGTTAGGTAAGGTGAATGTGTTGACGACGGTCCTTGATACGATCGCGTGTGAGCAAAAGACATGTTGAGGGTTTGGCAACAAGAATGCGCCACAGCTGCCATCAATAAATACCTCAGTGGTGAACGCCATTTCTTTTGTCAGGCAACGCCTGGAGCGGGTAAAACAGTGCTTGCTGCTACCATTGCGTCAAGACTTCTGGAGCTGAATTGTGTTGACCTCGTTCTTTGCTTTTCTCCATCACGAGCTATCGCTGATGGGATGAAAATAATCTTTTCAGCAATATTACAGCGACCCTTTAGTGGCGCATTGGGTTCGGTTGGTCAATCAATGACCTACCAATCACTGCAGTTTATTGATGATGAATTCATGCTTGCTATGAAGCGTTATCGAGTATTCGCTATTTTTGATGAAATTCATCATTGCGCAGGCTCAGAAACCGGTGACGGGAACGCATGGGGTAAACAAGTTCTAGCGAAGATTCAAAATTTTGCATCTTATACCATTGCATTATCAGGGACTCCGTGGCGATCCGATGCCTTACCGATCGTAATGGGTGATTACACCAATGAGCTTGGCACCCTGCGAGTGGATTATCAATACACTTTAAAACAGGCAGTTACCGATAATGTATGTCGAACGCCCAAAATTGTATTGGTTGATAGCGATCAACTGTCGCTAGTTGGCAAAGAGACTTCTCAATCATTCACTTCCATCGCAGAAATGTTAAAGCAGACAAGCAATTCATATCTGAGTGTCATTCAGAATCAGGATGCGATGGCGTATTTGCTCGAACTGGCCTGTGAAAAGCTGAATCACTTGAGAGTACATAACTCAAATGCAGCTGGTCTTGTAGTCGCCGCCTCTGTTGAACACGCATTACAAATCGAGCAGCTACTCATCAGTAAGTTCGGGCAATCTACAACAATCGTTACTTACAAGCATGAGCAGCCATTAGCTGAAATTGAACGATTTAGGAACAGCAATCAACAGTGGATCGTTAGTGTCGGAATGATCAGTGAGGGTACGGATATTCCTAGGCTGCAAGTTTGCTGTCATTTAAGCGCTATAAAGACGGAGCTGTACTTTAGGCAAGTGCTTGGTCGAGTGCTGCGCGTCAATAACAGCGCACAGCAAGAGGCGTGGTTGTTCACGTTTGCAGAGCGAAACTTGGTCGAGTTTGCGGAGCGTGTTGAGCAGGATATACCCGAAGCATGTGTGTTGGTTGAGCGTGAGGTTAGCGCAAGTACAGGTGCTGGCGAGTCGGTGTTTAATGTGGTCACCGGTAATGCAGTTAGCAAAAATGACCCAAGGGGCATTGTCGATTGGAAAACAGGCAGTAGCGATTTATTGTTGAAGCAAGATGGCAAACATTTCGATGAACTCTTCCTTCAAGCGTTCAAGCAACGTGTTATATCTGCTTTTGGTTAGGCTACGTGATGTTTGTATAGCCCGTCTATGCCTCCAGACATATTGTGAGCGCACGTAATAATGATGAGATTTATTTGGGCAACAATCTGCTGCCCAATTACGAAACAACTTGTTTCGTAATTTGTTTCTGTTCAAAGTGGTGTTGAGGCGACTAGCGCTAACTCACCTTTGCCCCAAAGTGAGTTTGAGACAACAAACACTATCAATATCAGTTCGACAGTTTCCGTTAGATTTTCTTATGCGACCATGGAGTCAGCGAAGTAATCACTGACTCTAGGTTGAGTTCAAAACTCGAAGAACAAATCAAGCGAAATAAGCGTCATAGTGTGGCTTATCATTCGTTTCAATAGCAGTGCAGATTATGCCCCAAATAGCCGCCAATTGTGGCTGCACGGCTTCAGGAAGTTGCGTACCAAGCTCCATTGACTTCGCATGGCACTTCTCATTCATGTACTCATACAAGGCGTTTGACTTCACTTCTGCGTCATCAATGCCTTTCAACAAATTAGGGGCGATATGATCTATCCCTTGCTTTCTGAAATCAGTCAAGTTGAATCTGAACGAAAAATACACTTCCATTATCTTTCTGACATACGACTGAACAGCAATAGCATCACAGTTTTGTGACTGGTTGACAGCTTCTTTGACCTTACTGATCAGGTAAGCGTATTCAGATCTATGGTTCTTCAATAAATCAGGCAACTGGTCAATTTGCGAATGATCACCTTTACGGTTTATCAAGAAGTACTGCGAACGTTTTTGGTTACCTTCTCTTGCACGATAGTAAGACATCCACATCTTCACTAGATTGAAGAATTCAAAGTTATGCGTAGATATGAAAAGCTGTTCTACGTAGTCATGATTCAGCTTACTTTTTATGATCCCAAGAACGTTGTAAATGTGGTTTGAATCAAGGCTACAGATGGGGTCATCCAGATACACAATTGGCTTAAAATCCTTCAGTGATTCATCTTCAAGCTGCGTTATAAAGTACGCAAAGGCAATAGCCGTACGTTCACCATCCGATAGATGCTTAGCTTCTCGGTTCTCGCGCATGAACTTGTATGTGCCATCAATTGGCTTAATTTCAATATCGGTCTTACCAAAGTACTGTCTTAGGTTTTCATTAAGGCTTTGAGCGCCTTGCTTAGTGTTATTCAGATCAGCTTTGATGGCAGCGATACGGGTATTCATAGCATTGATGTCATCTTGCGACGATTTAGCTGCATCTCGAAAAGTTCTGATATCTATTGCTGCTTGTAGGTGGTCATAATTCTGCATCTCTTGGTAGACATAGTGACGCTTGATCGCTTCAATAGCTTGTCGCTGTTCAGTTGAGTGATTAGAGGCCCTTTCGTTATTCGCTTCGATTGGCGTATTGAATTTCTCAAGTAACTCTGTTGCATCTGGTAATGGATAATCTGAAGCACAGAAGGGTACGACTTCTGCCATGTATTCTTTTTTATCAGTCAGCAAATAAATTAGTGATAGCTTTACAGCATCAAAAGATTTATTCAGTGGTTCAATTTCATTTCTAAGCTCATCAAATCCCGCCTGCAAGTCAGGATACAACTGGCTAGTTTTAGGAATGCTGGAAGTTAATGATTTTGCTTTTACAGTCGCAATAGCAGATTCAATTCGCTGACTTAAATCCTTATAAGCTTTCGAAAAGTATCTATTTAGTTCTTCTAACCGTGCTGGATTGATTGGATTCTGACAGAACTGACAAGTTGTGTGGCCTTCGTTACGTTCTATGCCGTCTTCAACCCACTCCCTTAATTTCTTGTCAGCATCTAATTCAGCAATGGTGATCTGTGTAACTGACGTACTCAAGATATCTTTGATTTCGGTGAAGACAGTTGTCATATTAGGTACAGATATTATTGCTTTAGGCGCACTAGCAATGGCAGTGGCTTTTGCTGTATCTATGAACGCACTTAATTGCTCTGGTGTAAGTTTATGTTCAACGGTTACATCACTAAGCATTGATTTTACACTTGCCGCATTGAAGGTCGATTTGCCAAGAACGTTTAACTCTGTGACATTGCGACCAACAGCTGTAAGTCGGTCTTTCTTTTCTTTTTCTTTATCGTTCGCTGATTTTGAATTGTTCTCGCGTTCTTGTTCTTTTGCGGGAATGGCTGCTTCGAGCTCTATAAGTTCTTTTTCTAAGTCAATGTTGCGTTCACCAACAATCAAAACAGGGTTAACGCTTGATTCATCAAAGTTAACGTTCTTTGCGATGTAATCTGAATTGAAAACACGCAAGTTCTCAACTTTTTCTATCGCGTTACTTGAGATAGAAGTACTTTCATGCTGTGCAATTTCAAACGAACCAGTTTCAAATCCCTCTGGCATTTCACCCAACTGCATCGCACGGAAGATTCGTGATAATGTTGTTTTACCTGAATAGTTAAAGCCATATAACAGATTGAACTGGTAGAAAGGCTGGCCACCATTGGTCCTAACATCCTTGAAAATGCCGAAGTTTTTTATTGATTTTATGTTTTTAAACATGTGCTTACCCCAGAAGAAACTCAGGGTATTGTACTACGAGTTATGCGTTTACCCTGCAACTTATTTGATAGGTCGCTTATCTGTGAATAGCAACCGAGTTTGAAGATGAATTTCCCCAAACTCTACTTATCCGATATAGCCGCATTCAACCACAATCCCTAACTCGGAACTGTCCAAAAATCATTCAGACTGTTCTCGGATGGTCTTGTAGACAGTATTACGCGAAACGTTACATAGTCGAGCGATCTCGGATACAGACTTATGTTTCTGATACATGAGCAGAATTTCCTGTTGAGTAGCCTTAGGGGTCGGTTTACGGCCCTTGTATTTTCCAGCAGCTTTTGCTGCCGCTATACCCTCTAACTGTCTCTCTTTACGAATATTAAGCTCAAATTCAGCAAATACACTCAGCATATCAAGGAAGGCTTTACCGGCAGCGGAGCTAGTTGAAATAGGCTGCTCCGTTGCTGTTAGCTCGATTTCTTGTTTTTTTAGATAAGCGACTAGCTGTTGCAGATCTAATACGGATCGAGCAATTCTATCTATACGTGTGACTACGAGCGTATCACCAGACCGAAGATAATCTTTTAATTCCAGTAACCCCTTGCGATTAGCGTCACTACCTGATGCCGTGTCAGAAAAGACTTTGATACAGCCAGCTTGTTTTAATGCTTCGAGTTGTAGCATCAATGATTGATCATGAGTGGATACTCTTGCGTAACCGACTTTAGTCATGGCAAATGCTCATTTAGGATCTAGACTTTATGAACATACTGTTAATTAATTCAGATAGCTACCCTAAATGAACAATTCAAATACAGTAATATGATGTTCATCTAGGGTATACCCTAGATGAGCTCAGGTTAATGGCAGATTTGTTGAAAGATAATCTTACCCTCACGCGAGAATCCAAGTTAGGCGTGTCGTTCCTTAAGTTGAGTGATGGGGTCGGGGGAAAGGTAACTTTGACAGATATTGAACAAGGTACGGAGTTTCATTTGGAAAGCTCGTATTTTGAATCGTTGCTTGAGTCCGGAGTGTTCAAAGTAGCCAACCAATTGGAAATAGCAGCTTTCTTGGATCAATTGCCTAAGTCCGAATCACCGCAAGAGATTCGTGATAATACTGAGCAACAAAGGCGCCTGAAGTACGTCAGAGGGGCAATCGATGCTGATATCCCTTCAGGAACCCAACATAAGTTAGCAAGCTATATTTCTATTAAATCAATTGAGCTAGTTGATTGTAAGCCACCCAGTGCAGTTACATTATATCGTTGGATCAAGGCGTACAAGCAGAGTGGTTGTGAGGAGAGCAGTTTGATCCCAGGGTACAGGAAAGCTGGAAACAGGTTACCTAAGATCTCCGATGATCATAATGCATTGCTCACGGACTTTCTAGAAAGCACAGATCACCATCTAAAAGTTCCTGCCGTTTATCAGGATTATCTTGAGGTGCTTGAAGATTTGAATACAGAGCTTAGAAATGTTGGAAAGGAGGAAATAAAACCTATCAGTGCACAGGCTTTACGAAAGCGTATTAGATCAAGGAAGGCTCATGAACTTTAGAGACCCAGAGCTCGTTTTCGTAAAGCATTTTCGAGGTGGAAAGCGCTCTTACTATCAAGTTGGATCGATAAGCAGGGACGAAATTGCGCTTAAGGATATTGTTCAGGGTGGGCAGTTTGTTTTCCCACGCAGGCAATTGGAAGCTCATATCCAAAATGGCATTTTGAAACGGATTTCCAAAGTTGATGTGCCAAGCTCGTTGTTTGAAGATCCTGTATCGAAAAAAGAGAAAGCAAAGAAGACAGCTCGGCAAAAAGAGGATGATCGCGAAATGGAACGACGATATCAGTATGTAAGAGCTGTTCTCGACGAGGTTCCTGCATATACACAAAAGCGATTGGAGCCATGGCTAGCTGACGCCAGTAAGCGATTCGATGATGCTTCTCCACCATGCTGGAGAACTTTATCGAAGTGGGTAAGTGTATTCGTTGAGTCTGGCTGGAAGAAAAGCGCATTGAGGCCAGCACATGCTAATAAGGGGAATCGAGCCCTTAAAACTGATCCTGTCGTCATTAAGGTGCTTGACGAGTTAGTAAAGGAGTACTGTCTTGCTAGTGTCAGAGTTAACTTCACGAAAGCTCATAAGGACTTTGTTGCTCGTATAGAAAAAATCAACATCAAAAGGGCTAAGGATGGAGTCGCTCCGTTAAAGGCAACTAGCTATCGAACGACTGTAAATCGTTTCCAGAAGTAGTACAGGTAAAACTCGGTGTACTAAATTGATACTCAATTAAAGGTCAATAAAATCAATCTATTGAGTTTAATGGTATGAAGGGTGCTATAAATTTAAAAGTTGTTGCAAGCATCACTTTAAAAGCCTCGCTTATACAGCGAGGCTTTTTCGTTTCTGCACTGTAAAATACTCTCTCAAACCTTTTCCCTTTCTCTCAACTGGCTATTCGTCTGGCTGGTGGTTTCTCATTACTCATAACCAAATTTGTATGCAGTATTCAGCCATGTCTCTTGTGGTTTCTCTTTGTTGTTAAATTGAATAAATATGCTATTTGCATAACTCGAATGTGATGCATTTCGACTAGCTAAAATTGGTCATTCTTTATTAGCAATTTTTCTATCTTCCCTTACAGATCTTTTCGAATAGTTTGTATTTTTGTCACGCTTGTTAGCCACTCTTAATAAAATCATTCTGTAGAAAAATTACACTTTTCGGGAAAAATGAAGTGTTTTTTCAGTCTAATCGGGGTCTTATTCATGTTCATTTACACTTAATTGATCTTTTGTATGACAAAATAAAATTGAGATTGATTGGGGTCAAAGATTCGTCCGCATTCGCTATCTGCCTATCTGAAAGTTAATTACAAGTATTCATCGGTTCGGGTAGGTTATTTTTACTCGCTGGCATAACACTGAATAGATTCTTGATAAATATTCAAAATGAAAATAAACGGTGCAACGGTGTCTAGCGAGGCGATTTAACTCAATTCTATTCAGCGAATGCTTTTTATCAGTTTGAAATTGTACTGATGTCGCTTGAATGCTTTTTGGAGACCCCCATGACTAAAAAGTGGTTTACTGAGTCGGTTGAAGAAACACTGACTCAATTTAATGTATCAACTGAGCAAGGTTTGACTTCGGAAGAAGTAGAGCAGCGTCAGGCTGAACACGGCAAAAACGAGCTACAAGAGCAAGAAGGCAAATCTGCTCTTGAGCTATTTCTACACCAATTTAAGAACCCATTGATCTTCATTCTGGGTATTGGTGCGATTGTTTCCTTCTTTACTGGTCACCTTGTGGATGCGATTGCCATCACTGTGATCATCTTCATCAATGCCATCATCGCATTTTGGCAAGAATTTAAAGCTCAGAAGGGCATGGAAGCGCTGCGCGAAATGGCAGCGCCAACGGCACAAGTTCGTCGCAATGGCGAGTGGGTTGATGTGTTGGCACGTGACATTGTGCCGGGTGACATTTTAAAGATTAATACGGGCGATATCCTTGCTGCGGACGTGCGCATCATTGAAGCGAACCGTCTTGCGGTAGATGAAGCCGCACTTACTGGTGAGTCTGAGCCGGTTGATAAAATCGTTAAGGTGATTGAAGACGAAACCGTCGGCCTTGGTGATCAGCGTAATATGGGCTTTATGACCACGATTGTGACCACTGGCACAGGCTTAGGTGTGGTTGTCAGCACAGGCATGAAGACCGAAGTTGGCCATATTGCGGACATGATGGCAAACACCGAAGAGACCAAAACACCAATGCAAGAACGTATGGATACCATTGCGAAAACCTTGATGGTCGCGGCTTTAGGTGTGGTGGCTGTGGTTTGTGGTATCGGTCTTTACCACGGTATGCCTTGGCTGGAAATTCTGAACACGGGTATTTCGTTGTCGGTAGCGGCGATTCCAGAAGGTCTGCCAACAGTTATCTCAATTGTGTTGACCATGGGCTCAACGCGCATGGTGAAGAACAACGCATTAGCGAAACAGCTTTCTGCAATTGAGACACTGGGTTCAACCACAGTTATCTGTTCAGATAAAACAGGTACGCTGACACAAAACCAAATGCAGGTAATGAAAGCGTACGATGCAAGTGGCCGTTACTGGGAAGTGTCGGGCAAAGGCTTTAGCCCTGAGGGTGAATTTAAGCCGCTAGGCCACACGGTTGATGCAAAGCAAAGCCCAGAGATGATGAAAGGCTTAGTAGTTGCGACCCTATGTAATGATGCGGAATACATCAAAAATGGCGATAACTCGTCTGTGCGTGGTAACCCAACTGAAGGAGCATTGATTGTTGCAGCGGCAAAAGCGGGCCTAGAGCAATCAGACATGCTATCGACAGGCGGTTACTCTATCGTTGAGAAGTTCCCGTTTGACTCTGCTCGTAAGATGGCGTCAGTGATTGTCAAAGGACCGGATGGTAAGCACTTCCTTGCTATTAAAGGTGCACCAGATGTGGTGTTACGCAATGCCTCTGGCTTTATGGTCGACGGTGGTGAGTTACCTACAGCGCCAACGATGTCGACAGGCAGCTTAGCGTTAGCGGCAAGTCCTGCAGAAGAGGTGATTTCGAACTACGAAGCGGCAATTCAGGACTTTGCAGAGCAAGCGCTTCGCACTTTGGCAGTAGGTTATAAAGAGCTGACAGAAGATGATCTCAAGCGTGATCCTGCTGAGTTAGAGAAAGATGTTACCGTGCTTGGTTTGTACGGAATCATGGACCCACCACGTCCAGAAGTTCGCGACGCAGTAGAGAGCTGTTACAACGCGGGCGTTCGCACGGTGATGATCACCGGTGACCACGCACTTACTGCAGCGGCAATTGCACGGGAAATCGGCATTATCCGCAGTGAAAAAGACTTGGTCATTACGGGTGCACAACTGGATGAAATGGATGATGAGGCACTACGTAAAATCTGTCCGGAAGTTGCCGTCTTTGCTCGTGTAACACCAGAACACAAACTGCGCATTGTTCAAGCTCAGCAGCACAATAATGAAGTGGCAGCGATGACAGGTGACGGCGTGAACGACGCGCCAGCTCTTCGCCGTGCGGACATCGGTGTTGCAATGGGTATCACCGGTACATCGGTAGCCAAAGACTCGGGCGATTTGATTCTACTGGATGACAACTTCAGCACGATCGTGAAGGCCGTGCGCCAAGGTCGTCAGATCTTCGATAACTTGCGTAAGTTTATTCGCCAAGCACTGACGGCGAACGTGGGTGAAGTATCGGTTATCTTGTTTGCTTTCTTGATGATGGGACCAGAAGCGATTCTGCCTCTTACGCCGCTGATGATTCTATGGATTAACCTAGTTTCTGACGGTCTGCCTGCGTTGGCACTGGGTGTAGAACCTGAAGAGAAAGATTTGATGGAGCGTAAGCCGCGTAAGCGTAACGAAAGCTTCTTCAGCGACCATCTGGGCACTCGTATTGTGACACGCGGTTTGGCATTAGGCGGTATGAGCTACTTGGCCTTCAACTGGGCACTGAGCAGTGGTCAAAGCGCGCAGTATGCACAAACAATGGCGTTCGCAATGCTGATTTTTGCTCAGCTATGGCACTTGTTTGACTCGCGTACGTTTAACTCGCTATACCGCAAGAATCCATTCACCAACAAATACCTGTTGGGTGCTGTAGCGGTCTCGGCAACGCTGTCCCTTGGTGTTATTTATACTGGTCTCGGTCAGCTGATCTTTAACACAGAGGCACTAAGTGCTGGCCACCTATTTGGTGTGATTCTTGTGTCTTCACTGCCGACATTCATTTTGTCTGGCATTAAAGAGATGACGAAAACCAAAGTCGTTTAAGAATGGTGGTGTCGATTCTTTCAGCATAGGGAAGCGACAGATACCTAAAGCCCGCCGAGAGTGATAGCTTGGCGGGCTTTTCTTTTCTCTCAAGCAAGGCATCTCTTTAGCTGTGCGAAGGTTTACTCTATAATCCCCCCGTTTTCATCTGGTACTTCACCAACTTTCATCTGGGATATTTTCATGATTTCAAAAAACCAACTAAAACTGCTGCGTGCTTTAGGTCAAAAGAAGCAGCGTAAAGCGCACGGCTTATTTCTGGTTCAAGGTGAAAAGAACGTACTGGAATTGGCGAGCAGCTCACTCACGGTAAAGCAGATTTTTGCGACGGCCGAGTTTCTGAATGAGCATCGCCAAGAACTAAATGGCTTCGAATGTATTGAAGCGTCACTAGATGACCTAACTAAAGCAAGTACCTTGGTGAGCAACAATGCAGCCATTGCTGTGGTTGAAATTCCAAACGTAACAGTGCCTCAGGCAAAAGGCTTGATGATTGCATTGGATGGCGTTTCTGACCCGGGCAACCTAGGTACGATCATTCGCGTGGCGGATTGGTACGGTATTAAGCACATCATCGCGAGCACGGATTGTGCAGACCCATACAACCCAAAAACCATCAGTGCAACTATGGGCAGCTTTGGCCGCGTGCAAGTGAGCCTAGTGGATTTACCAAGCTATCTAGAAGAGGCAAACTTGCCAGTATATGGCGCTTTCCTTGAAGGCGAGAGTGCGCACAAGACTGAATTCTCAGCAGAAGGTATTTTGTTGATGGGCAGCGAATCTCATGGTGTGCGTGAAGCGGCATCGAAGTTTGTTACTGACAAGATTACCATTCCAGCATTTGGCGGTGCAGAGTCTCTAAACGTGGCAATGGCGACAGGTATTATTCTCGACAACATGCGTCGTCAACACAGCTAATCGCAGCAACGAATCATAGATACACAAAAAGCGTAACGAGCCAGACTTTTTCAAGTTGAGGTTCATTACGCTTTTTTCGTTTTAATGCGCTTATTTTTCTAGCATGTCCAACTTGTTTGGCACGCCGTTCCACTTTTCCGCTTCATCCATTGCTGGCTTCACTTCAGTTTGTACCGGCCAGATTTCTGCAAGTTCTGCGTTGAGCTCTTTGTAGATCACTTGATCTTCTGGAAGCTCGTCTTCTTGGAAGATGGCGGCTGCGGCACATTCGTCCACGCACAAGCCACAGTCGATGCACTCAATCGGGTTGATTACCATAAAGTTTGGGCCTTCGTGGAAGGCATCAGCAGGGCATACCGCGACACAGTCAGTGTATTTACATTGGATACAGTTATCGGTTACGACAAACGCCATGATAATCAGCTCTTAAGTTAGTCAAAATTGAAGAATGGGGATAATACTCATCCCAAGGCAAAATTCAACATTCGCTACGTTAATTCCGCCGCGCAACTTGGATTTAGTATGACAGACAAATCAATTTCTCGTAAAATGCGCGCCATTGTGAGCTGACTGCTTTTTCACCCCCGATATTCACGAGGAGAAATTAGTAGTTCTGGCTAAGACACCTACCATAACGAGACATCACATGATTCGTATTAATGAAATTAAACTTCCTCTTGATCATGAGGAAGGCGCGCTATTGGACGCGATTACTAAAAAGCTTGGCATTGCTGCTGAGAAAGTTATCTCTTTTAATGTCTTTAGACGCGGCTACGATGCTCGTAAGAAAACTAATATTCATCTTATCTACACGCTAGACATCATCGTTGAAGGTGATGAAGAAGCGTTGCTAGCGAAATTCGAAAAAGATCCGCACGTTCGCCAAACACCAGATATGGAATATAAGTTTGTTGCGAAAGCACCAGAGAACCTAACAGAGCGCCCAGTGGTGATCGGTTTTGGTCCTTGTGGTCTGTTTGCAGGCTTGGTTTTGGCTCAAATGGGCTTTAATCCAATCATCGTTGAGCGCGGTAAAGAAGTACGTGAGCGTACTAAAGACACGTTCGGCTTTTGGCGTAAGCGCACACTAAACCCAGAATCGAACGTACAGTTTGGTGAGGGCGGCGCGGGTACTTTCTCTGATGGTAAGCTTTACAGCCAAGTGAAAGATCCAAACTTCTACGGTCGTAAAGTGATCACTGAGTTTGTAGCAGCAGGCGCACCAGAAGAAATTCTATACGTAAGTAAGCCGCACATCGGTACCTTTAAACTGGTTACCATGATTGAGAAGATGCGCGCGAAAATCATCGAGCTAGGTGGTGAGATCCGCTTTAGCACTCGTGTTGACGATCTGCATATGGAAGATGGCCAAATCACAGGCGTAACGCTATCAAACGGTGAAGAGATCAAATCTCGTCATGTAGTACTAGCGGTAGGTCATAGTGCTCGTGATACCTTTGAAATGCTGCACGACCGTGGCGTTTACATGGAAGCGAAGCCGTTCTCAGTTGGTTTCCGTATTGAGCACAAACAGTCGATGATCGACGAAGCACGTTTTGGTCCAAACGCAGGTCACCCAATTCTTGGTGCAGCAGACTACAAACTGGTTCACCACTGTAAGAATGGCCGTACGGTTTACAGCTTCTGTATGTGTCCTGGTGGTACTGTTGTTGCGGCAACTTCTGAAGAAGGTCGCGTAGTAACCAACGGTATGAGCCAATACTCTCGTGCAGAACGTAACGCGAACAGCGCAATCGTAGTGGGCATCTCACCAGAAGTTGATTACCCAGGTGACCCTCTAGCGGGTATCCGTTTCCAACGTGAACTAGAATCGGGCGCTTACACACTCGGCGGTGAGAACTACGACGCACCAGCACAGAAAATCGGTGACTTCCTGAAAGGTCGCGATCCAAGTGCACTGGGTGATGTTGAGCCATCATTCACTCCGGGTATCAAACTGACTGACCTGTCAAAAGCGCTACCTGCGTTTGCTATCGAAGCGATTCGTGAAGCAATCCCAGCATTCGATCGTAAGATCAAAGGCTTTGCGTCAGAAGATGGTCTACTGACTGGCGTTGAGACGCGTACGTCTTCTCCAGTTTGTATCAAGCGTGGTAAAGACTTCCAGAGCATCAACTTGAAAGGTTTCTTCCCTGCGGGTGAGGGTGCTGGCTACGCGGGTGGTATCCTTTCTGCGGGTATCGATGGCATTAAAGTGGCAGAAGCGGTGGCTCGTGATATCGTCGCTTCAATGGAAAACGCATAATTTAATCGCGTGATATAACATCGAAAGCCAGCCTAAATCTAAGGCTGGCTTTTTTGTTTCTGCTGCATAGCTAGTTATTTCTTTTCGCCCTTCTTATATTGACTCACTCCTGACTCGAATCACGTCCAAGCTTTGTATATTCTTTGCTCACAGCCAAGCAGATGGTCGATGTAACTTTAAATAAATATGCAACTCAGTATTCATTGCTTTGTGTTATGTATCAATTCAGATAAAGATCAATAGACTACACCTATAAATAAAATTGCTAATTTCCATTTAGTAAAATCAAGAAATTAGACGACACTTATCTTAAAGGCAGCAAAAACGTGCCGCTAAGGAGATAAGAATGCATTCACTTAAAGTTAAAGATTACATGACGTTACAGGCAGTGACTTTCACCAAGAACATGTCGTTGACGGCGGCTTTGGACAAGGTGATGCAAAGTGTTACTCTAGGTGGGCCTGTTATCGACGAAAACGAGAAAGTCATCGGATTCCTTTCTGAACAAGACCTTTTAGACAAACTCGTTAAAGCCAGTTACCACTGTCAGGACACACACACAGTAGAAGAGTGCATGCACTTAGACGCGCTATCGGTATCGCCTGAAATGTCGATCATCGAATTGGCTGACATGATGAAAGTCGGTAAACCTAAGATGTATCCGGTGGTGGATGACAAAGATAAGCTCGTTGGTGTGATCACAAGACGCGATGTTTTAAGAGCCATCGGCAAAACACTGAACGAATGTTTCAAACATCCCGTTTAAGAACAAAACAATAAGTATTAAGACGAAAGACGCCTCGGCGTCTTTTTGTCGTTGAGGAAGAATATGTCCACGCAAGACGCGAAGTTTGTCCAAGGTTCTACCATGCGCCACATCTTAGTGATGTCTGGCGCAGGCTCTGTCGGTTTGATGGCGCTGTTTGTCGTCGATCTGCTCGATATGTTATTCATCAGTATGCTAGGGCAGGTAGAGCTTGCTGCGGCTGTCGGTTTTGCTGGAACGCTGATTTTCTTCTCAACCTCTGCATCTATCGGTACTTCGATTGCTATGGGGGCTTTGGTCTCTAAAGCGATTGGCGCAAAGGATTTTGAACGAGCAAGGTTGATGAGTGGCAGTATCATGCTGGTGGCCTTTATGATCAGTTTGGTCATTACCATTAGTATGTTCATCCACATCCCAGAGTTATTGGCCGCTATAGGTGCAGAAGGGGTCGCTGCCGAGCGTGCAGAAGCTTATCTCAATATTCTATTACCAAGTGCACCGATACTTGCATTGGGTATGTCAGCCGGTGCTGGACTGCGTGCTGCGGGAGATGCGAAGCGATCTATGTGGGCGACTTTGGCGGGTGGTATTGTTAATGCGATTCTCGATCCGCTGTTTATCTTCGTCTTCAAATGGAACGTGGAAGGAGCAGCGGCGGCGTCTGTTATTGCGCGTTTCACAGTATTGGCTTTCTCCCTTTACCCACTAGTAAAAGTGCACAAGTTGGTTTCATTCCCTAATCTCGATATCGTTAAAATTAACCTCAAGCCGATTTTGGCGATTGCCGTGCCCGCCATTATTACGAACACTGCTACGCCGATTGGTAATGCGATTGTGACCACTCACATTGCCCAATTTGGTGAGGATTTTGTGGCAGGTTTTGCCGTGATAGGGCGTTTAACTCCAGTGTGTTTTGCTGTGATTTTTGCTTTGTCTGGTGCGGTCGGCCCAATAATTGGTCAGAACTTTGGTGCGGAGCGGATGGATCGCGTGAAGCGAACTCTGACTGATTCTTTACTGGTGACTACCATTTATACTCTCGCCGTATGTGCTCTGCTTTACGTTCTGCAAGATTATATTGTTGCCATGTTCAGCCTGACGGGTGACGCTGCGATTATTGTTGCTGCTTTCTGTACCTATGTGGCGATTACGTTTGTGTTCAATGGTACTTTGTTTGTCGCCAACACTTCCTTCAATAACCTTGGTAAACCGCTGTACTCAACGGCATTAAATTTGGGTAAAGCGACCATCGGTACGTTGCCTTTTGTTTACTTCGGTTCGCAGTGGTATGGCGCGCTTGGTGTGCTTTATGGCCAAGCAGTGGGTACGATTGTTTTTGGTCTACTGGCGTTGGTTGTGCTGAATAAACACATCAAAGACCTGATGCAGAACTTTGGTGAAGACTTGGTGGAAGACGATCCTGCCATCACTTGCGTTAATACTCAGCCTTTCTGTTCTCACGATGCGGTATTGATTGATGAGGTCGCCACCGCTCTTGAAGAGGAAAAAGCGTAAATTTTCCTAATTTCACATAAATACGCTTGACCTTGGAGTTAGCTCTAAGGTTTATTCTTAGCGGTAGATAGAGACTTATCACCAATAAGGAAAGTGAATTATGTGTACGAAACATCAAGGTTGCCAATCAGGCAAAATCAACTCTGCGGTGGCGCTAGGTGCAAACGACTCTTGCTGCGCACCGGCAAAACCTGCTCTTAATATTACGCAAGCAAACGTAATTACTTCAGAGGATTCTTGTTGCAGTGGCGGAAGCTGCAACTCGGATTCTCTTGAAGATGAAGGCCCTGCCGAACCCCTTGAATCTTCCATTCGCCATAGCTGGTTAGTGTCAGGCATGGATTGTCCTGCCTGCGCTCAAAAACTTGAAAAAGCCATTTCTTCTGTTGAAGGTGTCACGAACGCCAAAGTCCTATTCGCGACTGAAAAACTGGTGGTGGATTTTGATAACCGTGCACTTGCGCCTGTCATTGAGCAAGTTTCTCAACAAACCGGTTTCCCACTGACTTCGACAGATGCGCCAAAACCAAAAGCCGAGAAAAAAGGTTGGTTAGGCGTTATCAAAGACAATGTTCAAATCCTTTCTATCGCAGGTGCGATGGCGTTAGCCGGTCTTATCTCTGATTTACACCCAACCTTCAGCACGTGGCTCTTTACGTTGACCTGTTTGCTTGGTCTGTATCCGGTTGCGATGAAAGCGGTCAAGTTGGCTCGTAGTGGTACACCATTTGCGATTGAAACGCTGATGAGTGTCGCGGCGCTGGGTGCTTTATACCTAGGTGAAACCGCTGAAGCGGCGATGGTGCTATTGCTTTTCCTTATTGGTGAAAAGTTAGAAGCATACGCATCATCTCGTGCGCGTAGCGGCGTTCAAGCATTGATGGATCTCGTTCCAGAAAATACCACTCTGATAGTGGATGGCGAACGTCAAGAAGTGCCTGCGTCACAACTACAGCCGGGTGACGTGATTGAAGTAGCGCCGGGTGGTCGTATGCCAGCTGATGGCGTACTGATGACTCAAGCGGCAAGCTTTGACGAAAGTGCGTTAACGGGCGAGTCTGTTCCGGTAGAGCACAACGAAGGCGGTAAAATCATGGCAGGTGCCGTGGTTGTCGATAAAGTCGTGCAAGTGAAAGTGACGTCTCGCCAAGGTGAGAACGCGATTGACCGCATCCTACATTTGATTGAAGAAGCGGAATCACGCAAAGCACCACTTGAACGTTTCCTAGATAAGTTCAGCCGTTGGTACACACCATTGATGATGCTTGTCTCTCTATTAGTCATCATCACACCGCCATTGTTGTTTGCTCAACCTTGGGAAACGTGGGTATACCGTGGCTTAGCATTGCTGTTGATCGCATGTCCATGTGCGCTCGTCATCTCTACGCCAGCAGCGATCACTTCTGGCTTGGCGGCAGCGGCAAAACGAGGCGCACTGATCAAAGGTGGTGCAGCGCTTGAGCTACTGGGTCGTGTTGAATCTGTAGCATTTGATAAAACGGGTACACTGACACAAGGCAAACCGCAAGTAACTGATGTGGTACCTTTTGGTGTGACGGAAGAACAACTGCTGAGCTTGACCGCTTCGATTGAGATTGGCTCAAGCCATCCGCTAGCAATTTCTTTGGTGAACAAAGCACAAGAGCAGGGCATCAACATTCCTGAAGCGGCAGACAAAACGGCGCAGGTTGGTTCTGGTGTGACAGGGCTTGTTGAAGGCAAATTGGTTCAAGTGATTGCGCCATCGAAAGCCGATTTTGCCATCGCGTCTGACATCGAACAGCAAGTCGTGGTGTTGGAAGACCAAGGTAAGACGGTGGTTATCGCTCGTCACGATGAACAAGTGATTGGTTTGATTGCTTGGCAAGACACACTTCGCCAAGATGCTCAACAAGCGGTTGCTGCGCTGAAAAAACTGGGTATTTCATCAGTGATGTTAACTGGTGATAACCCTCGCAGTGCCGAAGCTATTGCGAATCAAATTGGCCTTGATTACAAAGCAAGCTTGCTACCAGCAGACAAAGTGCACTACGTGGAAGAGATTTCTGCGCAGCACACTGTCGCGATGGTGGGTGACGGCATTAATGATGCGCCAGCAATGAAAGCGTCAAGCATTGGTATTGCGATGGGCGGTGGTACTGACGTTGCACTTGAAACGGCTGATGCTGCACTGACTCACAACCGTTTGATCGAGCTAGCAGGTATGATCGAGCTATCACGTGCGACGCTGAATAACATCCGTCAGAACGTGGCGCTTGCGCTGGGTCTAAAAGGTGTGTTCTTGGTAACGAGCTTACTGGGCATTACCGGCTTGTGGGTTGCGGTACTTGCCGACAGTGGTGCGACAGCATTAGTCACACTGAATGCTCTGCGTCTGCTTCGCTTTGAATCAAAACAAGTGAAATAAATCAGTTAACAGCTGAGCGATGAATAAGAAGCCTGAGGCAATCCTGTCTTGGGCTTTTTTGTGTCCATAAAACGGTAATCAACATGCTGAATAATTCGTTTGGCAAATCACTCATTGGTATGCAACGAAATGATCTTTTGGCTATTAAAATGTGATCTAAACCGTTTTTATTTGAAAGTGTAGATTTATTACATTGTTTCATTGTGACTGTGATCACTCAATGTTGGTGAAAGGTTCGCTACAGTGCATCTGTACCCAACAACTTATTAATGAGCTTATTGTTTACAAAATAAGCCACAACAAGGAGCGACTTATGTCTCAAGCTGTATTCCATTTAGGTGTTACTGAAGCGGATCTTAATGGTGCTACTCTAGCAATCATTCCAGGCGATCCAGCGCGCGTACAAAAAATCGCAGAAGAAATGGAAAACCCAGTATTTCTAGCAAGTCACCGTGAATACACGCTATACCGTGCAGAGCTAGACGGTAAACCTGTTGTGGTTTGTTCTACAGGTATCGGCGGTCCATCTACTTCTATCGCAGTAGAAGAACTAGCGCAGCTTGGCGTTCGCACTTTCCTACGTGTTGGTACTACTGGTGCAATCCAGCCGCACGTAAACGTAGGTGACATGATCGTTACTACAGGTTCTGTTCGTCTAGACGGTGCGAGCCTACACTTTGCTCCAATGGAGTTCCCAGCAGTAGCAGACTTCGAAATCGCAACAGCAATGAAAGCAGCTGTTGAAGAGTCTGGTGCAACTGTTCATATGGGTGTGACTGCTTCAAGTGACACTTTCTACCCAGGTCAAGAGCGTTACGATACATTCTCTGGCCGTGTTGTTAAGCGTTTCCAAGGTTCTATGCAAGAGTGGCAAGACATGGGCGTTCTGAACTTCGAAATGGAGTCAGCAACACTGCTAACTATGTGTGCAAGCTCTGGCCTGAAAGCAGGTTGTGTGGCGGGTGTAATCATCAACCGTACACAAAAAGAGATTCCAGATCATTCAACGCTGAAAGAAACGGAAGCTCGCTCAATTAAAGTTGTAGTAGAAGCAGCGCGTAAGATGCTTTAAGCACAACATTTAGTTGGCATTTAAACAAACGGGAAAAACCAGAGGTTCGCCTCTGGTTTTTTCTATCTGGCAGTTTTGTCTGAGTATTCAAACAACAAATCTGACGCAATAAAAAAGCAGCTCGAGGCTGCTTTTTTGATGTTTGAACGATATCGACGATTAGATTTCGTCAGAACCACCTGCGGCTTCAAACCAAGCACTTAGGTGAGTTTTGAGATCTTTCAGCTCGTCTGGGCCGATAAGTGCTAATCCTAAGTCTTCAGCACGTGTGATGTCGTTATGACGCAGCGGGCGGAAGCTGACCAGCATGGCACGAGCTTGTAGGCCACCTAGCAGATCACGCAAAGATTCAAGCTTGTACAAGGTGTCATCACCATCATCGCGCATGCCTTTGGTTTTACATTCGATGATGTGAAGTTTGTTGTTCACCACCGTTGCGACATCAAGTTCATTGCGAACTTCACTTTCACCAAGTTTGCGATAAACCTGCACGTTCAATGAACGGTCTTGGATCGTCGGCATGGTGTCTTGAATCTGTTTCACAGTGCTGTGCACTAGCGTTTCTAACCATTCTCCGTTAGAGAAGCGACGAGCGTCTTCATCCGCAAACGTCAGCACGCCATTTTCGTATGTCGCGATTTGTGCCTCGACCAAATCGGTCAGCAGCATGTTCAGTTCGCGGTAGCCTTGTTGCTTCTCAGAAAGCTCAACATCCAGCTTCTGCTCTTTACGACAAGTGGTTGCAAGGTAGTTTAGCGTAGCTAGACCAGGGCCCAGTTCAAGTGCGTTAGATGCCCAGCGTTCGCCCAGTTCGTAAAGCTTTTGGTCAAGTTGAGGAGGAAGGTCTACGTGGTGGAATTCACCGCGTGCGCCGAAAATCGTGAGGTAATCAGAGATGGTAATGTGGTCTTCTACTTGTGTATCTTCTTTGCCATCTGGGTAAAGCCAGCACAGTTTGTCACTGTTTGGTTCTACTACGAAGATAGGCCAACGGTAAGTACGGAAGACTTCGTACACGGAAAGCAGGCGGTGACGTAGGCCACAACTTGCATTGAGTTTAACTTCTTCACCTCGGTCGTGGAGGTCTTTTGCCAATTTGTGGACAGATTGTTTGATCAGAGAAGTGTTTACTGCAGAAGGAATTTCAAAGAATTCAGACGTAATTTCTCGCTGCTCTAATACTGCGCTCAGTCGCTCGTACATATCGGATTGGCTCTTGTCGCCGATGAAGACGATATGTGTACTTACAGTGCGATTATCCAAAAGAGGAGTGACTAATCTCACTGGATCTTGGTCGATAATACCAACATGAACAGCCATAGGTTTTCCTTCTTATTTGGCTTGCTCGAAAAGAGAAAAGAAAAGGGATGAGCAAGCCATATAAACCATATGTAGACACAGCTCATAAAAAACAAGGGCGACTTCAATAAAAAGTCACCCTTATACAGTTGGTTGCAATAAATCCGTTAAATTTGGCCGCGGATTTTATAGCTTAAATCGATGAACCAGTTCGTTTTGCTGATGCGCTAATTGCGTCAAAGATTCGCTAGTTTGAGCAATGCTCGACATCGCATGGTAGCTTTGATCGGCAATGCTATTGATGTCTTCAATGCTGCGCGCAATATCCGCTGAAGTCTCGCTCTGCTCTGCTGCCGCTTGAGATATATGGGTACTCATCTGGCTGATTTCGATAATAAGCGCTTGAATTTCTTCCATAGAGCTATTTGCTTTTGAAGCTTGCTCAACGGACATTTCCATATCACTCATACAGCTCTGAATAACTTGGCTAGCAGACTGCGAACTCGATTGAAGGTTACTGATCATTGCTTCAATCTCAGTTGTCGATTGTGTGGTCTTGGAAGCCAGCACGCGAACTTCATCCGCAACAACCGCAAAACCACGACCTTGTTCACCCGCACGAGCAGCCTCAATGGCAGCGTTGAGTGCCAACAAGTTAGTTTGCTCGGCGATGTTACGAATCACGTCGAGAATCGAACCGATTTGGCCGCTCATTCTCTGTAGCTCAGAGACGGCTGACACAGACTCATTCAAACGCGTTTCCAACTGGTTAATGGTCGAGATGTTACTGTTCATAACGTTGCGACCTTGGTCAGAAGCCGTTTCTACACGCTGAACCATTTCTAGTGAGCCTTGTGCACTTTGTGCGACCTCTTGAACCGAGTGAGACATCTCTGTCATCGCTGTCGCCACATTTGCAGTTTGCTCACGCTGTGAGTTCAATTGACCTTGCGCTTGAGAAGAGGTTTGCTCATTCGTTGAAGCGGTCGAAGCAAGGTTCTCTGAAGCGTCGTTAAGCTTCACAAGAATGTTGTGCAAACTGTCCGCAAGGGTATTGATATGCCCACTTACGCGGCTAAATTCGTTGTTGTGACGATTTTCAATACGCTGTGTCATGTCGCCTTCTGTTAGGCTTTCTAGCACTTTCAAGATGCGTGTTAGTGGCTCACGAACACTTTGTGCGATGTGGTAACCGATGGCGGTTGCAAACAGAACAACAATCACTGCAATCACAATTGCTTTCGTCACGCCCGCAGAGTAAATGTCTCCTGCATCTGCTAAAGATTCGTTGAGCTTATCTGTTGCGGTTGTTGTGAATTGCTCAAGAATCGACATGCTTGAGTCAACTTTGGTGGCAAGGTTCGCAATGTTGTTGTAAAGCGCCGCACGAGCCGAAAGGTAGTTGTTGTGTTGGTCTAACACACCACCACGCATACCGACATCACGTGTGAATTGTTCTACTGATTCACCAAAAGCTTTTTGAAGTTCAGGAAGTTGAGTTACCAAACCACGGAATGCGTAGTTTAGGTGTGTGACGGCCTTGCGGTTTTTCGCTACGGCTTCAGTTACAAACTCAGGGTTCGAGCTTGCTAAGGCATCGGACGTAATGACTTCGGCATCTTTCAATTTGATGAAGTAGCTCTTTGCCATCACTTTTACAGAGATACTGCTTTGGTCAGCCACGTACTCTTTCAGGCCAACAGAAAGCTCAGTGTTAAGTTGTTGGAAGCGACGAGAAGACTTTTGCACTTCTTCTTGCGCAGCGAACATGGCTTCGTAGTTATCCATGGCTTCTTTTGCTTCAGTAAAATAGCTCTGCTCAAGTTCTTTAAGCTGAGAAAAAGGTTCGGCAAGAGAAGGGTAGATTTGGCTCGCGACTTCAAGTTGGATCAAGGTCGCTTCAAAGGTTTGTTGAGATTTGGCAAATTCCTGACGCATCTCGTCCATGCGTTGTTTATTCTCTGTGGTCAGGAAGTCTTTAAAAGATTTGTCTGCAGAAAGCAGTTCAACACTGGTTTGGTTAGATAATGAAACAAGTGGTAATGAAGACTTAGATACCGTCTCAAACTTACCGTGAATATCATTCATGCCCCCCATCATAATGGCAATCGTGACAGCAAACAGGACGATGATCAGTGCGAAGCCTGCATACATCCGTTTAATAACTGAACCTCGCATAAGTGAGCTTCCTCTCCCAAAAATAGACAATATAAATAAGAATTGTCTTAAAAAAGTAACAAAATTCACTGGATTGTATTGAGTTTGCGACGCACGTTTTATGACGCACACGACAAAAAAAGCTTCAACGTCACGACTTATATTGATAATGTTAAGTGAACACTGTTTTTTATTGAGCTCGCTTTTGGCTTAGCGCATACTAAATAGGTTACACACCTTATAAAATGGAGTACCCATGGCGGAAGAAACCATCTTTAGCAAAATTATTCGCAAAGAAATCCCAGCAGATGTCCTTTACCAAGATGACTTAGTAACGGCATTTCGTGACATCAATCCGCGTGCGCCAAGCCATATCCTTATCATTCCAAATAAGCTGATCCCGACAGTAAATGACGTGGAAGCGGAAGACGAAGCGATGATGGGACGTATGTTCACGGTAGCGAAGAAGCTTGCTAAAGAAGAAGGCATTGCAGAAGACGGTTACCGTTTGATCGTAAACTGTAACTCACATGGCGGCCAGGAAGTCTATCATATTCATATGCACCTAGTGGGCGGTCGTCCTTTAGGTCCTATGGTATTGAGCTAATCTATTAGAAGTGGGTGAAGTGATTCATCCACTTCTTTATTCCTGACGAACAACACATTTGTGGAGATAAATGTGAAACATGGTGTGAAGCTATTCGGATTAATGAGCTGGGTCCTGCTTGCTACAGGATGTGCAAACTTGTCCGCTGGCAATCTCTTCAGTCATTACAGCGACCAAAATAAACAAGTCTATCAGGCAGTGGTTGCGGGTGAATATGCCAAAGCTGAGCAACTGCAATCGAGTGATGTTGGTGGCGATATACTTGGCAACTTTGAGCAAGGTCGAATCTCGTTTCTTGCCCAAGATTACCCAAAAAGCCTGAGTTCACTTGAAGACAGCGATCGTGCAGTGCGTAAACAACAAGATCGCGCAACCATTTCTGTAACGGAAACGGCGACCAGTGTTGGGTCTCTTGCCGTTAACGACAACCTAAACGAATACCAACCTGCCGACTATGAACTCGGCTTTTTGCATTTGTACCTCGGTCTGAACTACCTACAAAAGAATGACCTTGAAGGGGCATTGGTTGAAATGCGTCGTGCAAACCAAGTGCAAGAAGCGGCAAAGAAAGCACGTGAAAAGGAACTAAAGCAGGCAGAGAAGGATCTTAAGAAGCAAGGTATGTCAGCGAACCTAGGTAGCGTGTTAGCTAACTACCCAGACGCAGGCAAGAAGCTTAGCTCAGTGCAAAACGGTTACTTGTTCTACCTTTCTGGTTTGCTTTATGAAGCGTCACGAGATTTGAACAGTGCGTATGTAGACTATCGTCGAGCGCTTGCTGTGATGCCAGATAACAAGCAAGTGATTGAAAGTACAATGTATGCCGCGAAAAAACTCGGCATGCGTCAAGATCTTCGTATGCTAGAAAAGCGTTACGGCAAAGCGCCTTCAGGACTGAGTAAGTCACAAGGCCGCGTGATCGTGATAGACGAGCAAGGCGTGGTGGAAGCGCTGCAAGGTTGGCGCATTGATTTGCCGATTTATGATAGCCGAGGCGACGGTGCGATTTATTCGCTTGCGCTGCCTTACTACCCGAAACGTGGAACACAGCGTTTTGGAGATGTTGCGTTAAATGGCAACAAGCTACCTTCAAGCACATTGGCCGATGTGAACGCGATGGCGCAAAACGATTTGCACGAACGTTTGACTACGATTGTGATTCGCCAAGCGATTCGTGTTTGGGCAAAAGACAGAATCCGAAAAGAAGCGGCAAAAGGCGATGATGTCGGCAACATTCTTTTCAATGTGTGGAATACATTAACCGAACAACCTGATACCAGAAGTTGGCAGACGCTACCTGGTACGGTGAAAACGGCGTCGAAAGTCGTGAAACCGGGGCAGCAAAGCTTAAACGTTGGCGATCAGGTGTATCAATTCGAAGTGCCAGCACAGCAAACAACGTTGGTTTGGGTATCTCGTCAGGGATCGCATTCCACAGTTTGGCATAAACAACTAGGGAGGTTGTAATGAGAGCATGGCTTATTGGCTTGGCAGTGATCATTGGTTTAGCGGGTTGTGCTGACAACACCGCTGGTATCCGAATCGATGGCCAAACCCAAAAGGTTTTCTTCCACGATAACGTCATGGGTAGTCGCCTGTTGGTGGACAACATTACCACGACTTATGTGGATGACCGTCCGCGTGGCGTTGTGCAGTTGAGCAGTAACTATAAAGGTGACCAAGAGATCCTTTACCGTTTTTACTGGTACGACAACACTGGTCTTGAGGTGAATACCAAACCGGGTCCATGGCGCAAAATGATCGTGCGTGGATTTGAACAAGTGACTTTGTCGGAAGTGACGGTGAACCCTAACGGGACTCAATTCCGCGTACAAATTCGCGAAGCACAAGATAACTAACTCGTTTCGAGTAACACAATTTCGGCGGCTATGCTGCTTTGCCAAGGTGGAGACGCCTTGGGATGAAACACAAACTAAGGAACTCTCATGAAAAAAAGTATTATTGCTCTTTTAGGTCTTGCCGTCATTCTGGGTGGTTGTTCAAACAAAGTCTCTTACGGTGATGCGCAAGCGACAGAAACCACAACGATCGACTTCGGCTCGACGGATCTACAAAAAATTGCTGGCGAAATGGTAGACAGCATGATGATGTCAGGTTCAGTGGCAGCAATTACTCGTGACCAACGTCCTATCGTGTTTGTTGAGCGCATCAAGAACAAGACAAGCGAACACATCGATACGGAGTCTATCACTGACACTATTTCTACTAAGATGCTGAACTCTGGTAAGTTCCGTTTCGTAGACATGGATCGTGTTGAGTCTGTTCGTGAGCAACTTAACTTCCAAAACACTGATGAGCTAGTAAACCAAAGCACGGCAATCCAATTCGGTAAAATGGTCGGTGCGCAATACATGCTTTACGGTAACCTTTCTAGCATCGTGAAAAACGCAGGCAGCGACAAAGACGTTTACTACAAAATGACTATGCGCCTAATGGACCTAGAAACGGGTCTAATCGAATGGGCGGATGAAACGGAAATCCGTAAAGAACAATCTAAGAGCCTATTTGGTCTTTAATTGATTCAGTTTGGTCTTATGACCTAAGTGGAGAAGTCATTCATGGCGTGGTTTTCTTGGCAACAAGCGAAACAATTAGACCCGAGTTTAAATGCGCTTGATGGCTTCTTTGCATCACCGCCGGTGAAGGTTCAAACCGTCACTGGCGGGCTTACCAATCGCTGCTGGCGGTTGGAATCCTCACAAGGTCTTGCTTACGTCTGGCGACCGACCAGTAACGTGTGCAAAGCCTTTGCTATTTCTCGTCACAACGAATATCAAGTACTCAATGCGATTACCCCTCTCAACCTAGGTCCAAAGCCCGTCTTTATACATGAGCAAGGTTTGTTAGTGGAGTGGGTGCCGGGTGAAACGCTGACGAAGCCAGGTATTGATATTGAAGAGCTATTACCGATTGCTGCTAGGGTTCATGAATATCCTGCAACGGCGGTTCCTTTAGTTCCGTTCTCGTATCTTTCGCGCATCGATCATTATTGGTTGGAACTGGCTGGCCAGTACGTCGGCACTGAGTACGAAGCGCTTTATCAAAAGTGGCGTTCTGAGCCAAGCGTGGCGCAAGTCCCTGCAGCACTGTGCCATTTTGACCTTGGGTGTTACAACTTAGTTCGTGGCGAAGAGGGCGTGAAAGTGATCGATTGGGAGTACGCTGGCTTAGCGGACCCAAGACTCGACTTGACGCTGATTCTGCAACTCGCTGATGTGCCTATTGAACTGGGTGTAGAACAATATTGCCAGATTCGTGGCATTGAAGACGTTGCTTTATGGTTGGAAGGCGTGCAAGCGTGGATGCCAAGAACTCGAATGATGGCGATGCTTTGGTATTTATTGGCCTACAAATTGTGGGATGATGAACAATACTTAGACAGTGCTCGTGAGTTTAAAGACTTATTATGTATGGAAGATCACTGTTTTGATAACTCATGACTTTTTCCTCTTTAACCATAAAGAAATAGTGGTAGTTTAAAGTGAAGTACCAGCAAGTCACAGGGAGAGGTACACATGATTATTTACTTGCACGGCTTTGATAGTACAAGCCCGGGTAACCACGAAAAAGTTCTTCAATTGCAATTCATCGATGATGACGTTCGTTTCATCAACTACAGTACACTTCATCCTAAGCATGACATGCAGCACTTATTGAAAGAAGTGTCTAAGGTTATTGACCAAGCGGACGATCCAAACCCACTGATTTGTGGTGTTGGCCTTGGCGCATACTGGTCAGAGCGAATCGGTTTTCTTTGCGGCATTAAGCAAGTGATGTTCAACCCGAACTTGCATCCAGAGAAGACGATGGCAGGGCGTATTGACCGTCCTGAAGAGTACGAAGATATTGCGACCAAATGTGTGGAGCAATTCCGTGCGAAAAACAAAGAGCGCTGTTTGGTGATCTTGTCGAAAGAAGATGAAATCCACGACAACTCAAAAACCGCAGCAGAACTGGATAAACACTACGAAATCATTTGGGATGAAACCCAAACCCATAAGTTCAAGAAGATCTCTCATCATCTGCAAGCGATGAAGGCATTCAAAAGCGCCTAACTTGTCTTAGAGCGAACAAACTTATTTTGTTTAAACAGCACTTTTCGAAGTGCTGTTTTTGTTTCTACTGGTGCTCAAACGAGCGGCATTGATTCCTCAAGATTTTACATTTTGTATCGATTTATCGGCTTGATTTATCGATTTAACCTTTTGTGGCACGAAAACGTTACCGTCAAACAGACGAAAATTAGCCAATCCGTATCTCGAGTAAGGATTTTTGTTGCCATCAAAAGATTGCCCTATATAATGAACTCAGTAAAAATAATTTGATAAATATCAAAAAAAATTGAGAGCGAGTAAGAAACTTGCCCATTTTTTGTCTGAGATCGTGTATTTCAGATCAAGAAACCGATGCACATCAATAAGCTAATAAGAATAAGCAAAAAATAAGATGGTATCGGTGTTTATCCAAAAGTGAGCTCACCTCTAGAGACCAAAGAATTCATCGGTTGGATGTATGACCGCAGACTACTGTGAGTCAGCATCGAGCTGAACCCATATATTCATTTTTGTAGAGGATAACATTGTGACACGCATTATCGTTGTAGGCGGCGGTGCTGGTGGCCTTGAGTTGGCAACCAAACTGGGCCGCACTCTGGGTCGTAAGAACCGTGCGCAAATTACACTGGTAGACCGTAAAGCGAGCCACTTGTGGAAACCGCTATTGCACGAAGTAGCAACAGGTTCATTGGATGAAGGTGTGGATGCACTGAGCTACCGTGCTCATGCGAAAAACCACAGCTTTGACTTCCAAATGGGCAGCCTTCAAGACATCGACCGCGAGCGTAAAGTGATCATTCTTAGTGAGCTTAAAGACGATCACGGCGAACTTCTTATGCCAAGCCGCGAACTAGAGTACGACATTCTAGTGATGGCAATTGGTTCTACATCAAACGACTTCAACACTCCTGGTGTTCGTGAAAACTGTATCTTCCTAGATAGCCCAGAACAGGCACACCGTTTCCGTAGTGAAATGAACAACGAGTTCCTAAAGCTACACGCGAAAAACGGTAACGGCACAGTCGATATCGCTATTGTTGGTGCGGGTGCAACGGGTGTTGAGCTATCTGCTGAGCTTCACAACGCGGTGAAAGAGTTACGTACATACGGTTTTGGCGACCTAGATTCTAGCAAGCTAAACGTAAACCTTGTTGAAGCGGGTGAGCGTATTCTTCCTGCACTTCCACCACGTATATCTTCTGCGGCACACCAAGAGTTGGTTAAGCTGGGTGTAAACGTACGCACAGCGACGATGGTGACACAAGCAGATAAAGATGGTCTGACAACGAAAGACGGCGAGAAGATCCCTGCTCAAATCATGGTATGGGCAGCGGGCATCAAGGCTCCAGATTTCATCAAAGATATCGCGGGTCTAGAAACGAACCGTATCAACCAACTTGTTGTGAAAAATACACTACAAACCACTCGTGATGACGACATCTTTGTTATCGGTGATTTGGCACAATGTACTCAACCAGATGGTTCATTTGTACCGCCACGTGCTCAAGCTGCACACCAAATGGCGAGCCAAGCTTTCACTAACATCGTTGCTAAGCTTAACGGTCGTGAGCTAAAAGAGTACGAATACAAAGACCACGGTTCTTTGGTTTCTCTAAGCCGCTTCTCTACAGTAGGTAGCTTGATGGGTAACCTAACTAAAGGCTCCATGATGGTTGAAGGTCGTATTGCTCGCGTGGTTTACATCTCGCTATACCGCATGCACCAAATGGCGCTGCACGGTGTGATTAAGACTGGCCTAATGATGTTGGTTGGCCGTATCAACCGCGTACTACGTCCAAACTTGAAGCTGCACTAATTTGAAGATTGAGTCCTGTGTCGAGTGTTCGATGAAAGAACCGAATGATAAATAAAACAAAAGCCACCGCATGTCGGTGGCTTTTTCTATTCTAAGTCGCTAGGAAGCAGCGAATACACTACGCCGTCTTTTGGCTTTCCGTGAAAGATAAAGCGATTTCTCGCAATGGTCTCTTTTTGGGCTCCAACCGACTCAATCAACGCCTGACTCGCTGTGTTGTCTAAATCGCAGACGATCTCTACTCGCGTTAAATTCAGTTTTGCAAAGCAGAACTCTGCTAGTGCTCTAATTGCCTCGTGAGCATAACCATTGCGCTGATAGCGATCAGCAATCCAATAACCAATGCTCGCCATGTTGAAGGTGTGGTAGAGCTCATTAACTGCTGCCATTCCAACGAGGTTGTTGTGTTCTCGTTCATAGACCCCAAAGCCGAAAGCTTCGGTTTTTACCCAGTTTAAACGGGTTGCTAGTAAAAAATCTTGGGCGTCTTTTAGAGTGACGTCCTCGTCACACCAATCTAACCATTGATGCAGAGAAGGGGATTCGACGAGTAAACGTTGCAATGAGTGTGCTTGCTCTGATGGAATCAGTTTGAGCGCCAAGCGTGGTGTTATGATTTCAAAATCTGGTGCCATGAATCGATACAACTTCCGTGTGAGATTCTAGATAAAACAAAGCGCAGCCAGTGCTGCGCTTTTCTGTTGAATTCGTGCCTTATTGAACGCGACGAACTTGAATGATCATCCCCATCAGTGGGTTGTCTAAGTAGTGCGTTTCACTACTGCGCATACGGCGCTTTTGATCCATTCGGAAGCTCTTCAAGAACTTCTCTTCGGTCACTGTTGGCGACACTTCTGCCAAGTTACCGACTTGTACATCACCGTCTACTTCACCCAACTCATTTGTCAGCTGATCTGATGGCTGTGATTCGATGTGGATTTCACGAACACTCGGTTCACGTAAATCCATGGTCGTTTCAGCGAACAAGTAGTGCTGAACGTAAATCTGTAGCTTGCCGTCTAGCTCATAGAGTGGACCGCTCACGTTCTCTTCGCTGTAACCATCGCTTGTTAGCGAAGAGCTACTACCGATTGGGCTACCATCAGCATTGTAAGAGCCTGAGAAATCACGACCACCAACGATGCGGAAAATAGGAGCGCTTGCTTTACCTCGGTCACCTTGGCGCCATGCCACGTGTTTAAGCACTTTGAAACCAGCATGATTATTTAATGCAGATTCTTGGGCGTTCAAACGGAAAGAAGAACGTGGTAGCAAGGTTACGCCTTTTGAACGGCGGTAAGATTCGCTGTCTAAACTGCCGACATTGCTCATTTCGATCTTAGGCAGTTCATTTGGCCATGATTCACTGGTGCTTTCAGCGTCGACTGCTCGCTTGAAAATAATTACTTCAATATCAAATTGACGCGCAGCCCAAGATGGCATTGAGACACAAAGAAGCAATAATGGGATCAGTATTCTCATTCGACTATTAGCTCGTTGGTAATAAATTCTGTTTAAAATCATTCAGTAAGTCTTGAACAAACTGAATGCGTTTACGTCGGTCCGTTAATGGTACGCTAAACTTGAACTTAGTTGGACCTTCCATTGCAAATTTTTGCGGCTGTGATTGCAGGAGTTTAACTAAATACGCTGGGTTTATGTCAGCATCAGGGTAAAACTCAATGAATCCTCCCTTGTCATGCGCCTCAATCTTCTTCGCTTTGAGACTTCCTGCCCCAATTTTCAGCTCTGAGACAGATAGGAGATTCTTAGTTGCATCTGGCAACAGACCAAATCGGTCAATCAGTTCAACCTTAAGCTCGGATAAGCCCTCATTATCGCTCACACTTGCAATTCGTTTGTACATCGATAAACGCGTGTTCACATCCGGGATGTAATCATCCGGCAGTAGGGCAGGAATACGCATCTCGATTTCGGTTTGCTCGCGAAGTAGGTCATCCAGCGATGGCTCTTTACCTTCTTTCAATGCTTCAACCGCTTGTTCAAGCATCTCCATATACAGTGTAAAACCAACCGATTGAATTTGACCACTTTGTTCGTCACCTAATAACTCACCCGCACCACGAATTTCGAGGTCGTGCGTTGCAAGGGTGAAGCCTGCGCCTAGATCTTCCAGCGAAGCGATCGCATCAAGACGCTTAATCGCATCTTTTGTTATCGCTTTTGGATGTGGCGTCAGTAAGTAAGCGTATGCTTGGTGATGCGAACGACCAACACGGCCACGTAATTGGTGTAGCTGTGCAAGACCAAGGTTATCTGCTCGGTCCATGATAATGGTGTTGGCGGTCGGAACGTCGATACCGGTTTCTATGATAGTGGTACACACCAAAAGGTTGAAACGCTGATGATAGAAGTCATTCATGATGCGTTCTAGTTCGCGCTCACGCATCTGGCCATGGGCAACGGTCACACGTGCTTCTGGGATGAGTTTCTGTAGATCTTCGGCTGTTTTCTCGATGGTTTCGACTTGGTTATGTAGGAAGTAAACCTGACCACCACGCATGATTTCACGCAGTGCCGCTTCACGAACCACGGAGTCTTCACGTTGACGCACAAACGTTTTGATTGCCAAACGGCGTGCTGGCGGAGTTGCGATGATCGACAAGTCGCGCATGCCACTCATCGCCATGTTCAACGTTCGCGGAATTGGTGTCGCGGTAAGCGTTAGGATGTCGACATCAGCACGCATCGCTTTCACTTTCTCTTTTTGGCGCACACCAAAGCGATGTTCTTCATCGACGATCAACAAACCAAGGTCTTTGAATTTGATGTCGCTTGAGAGCAGTTTGTGAGTGCCTACTACGATGTCGACTTTGCCATCGGCAACATCTTGGAGAATCACTTTTTGCTCTTTTGCCGATTTAAAGCGAGAAAGCACTTCTACGCGAATTGGTAAGTTTGCAAATCGGTCACGGAAGTTTTCAAAGTGCTGTTGTGCAAGTAGGGTCGTCGGAACTAAGACGGCCACTTGTTTACTATTGTCTGTGGCAACAAATGCCGCGCGCATCGCAACTTCTGTTTTACCAAAGCCCACATCACCACACACAAGGCGGTCCATGGCTTTTGCTTGGCACATATCGGACAGAACCGCATTGATGGCCATTGATTGATCATCGGTCTCTTCAAACGGGAAAGTCGCTTTGAAGGTCGCGTATTGGCCACGGTCTAGCTCAAACTTGTAGCCCGGTTTCAATTCTCGTTTCGCGTAAACATCCAGAAGCTCAGCGGCAACATCACGCACTTTCTCTGCAGCTTTACGACGAGCTTTCGCCCATGCTTCACCACCCAGCTTGTGCAGCGGCGCACTGTCTTCTGCGCCACCTGAATAGCGACTGATTAGGTTTAATGAAGACACTGGTACGTAAAGCTTGGCATCGTTTTGATACTCAAGAGTCACGTACTCAGTTTTCATTCCGCCAGCTTCAAGCGTTTGCAAGCCAATGTAGCGGCCGATACCGTGATCGATGTGGACAACAGGCTGACTCGGTTTAAGCTCCGCTAGGTGACGAATAACCGTGTCACTGTTAACGGTTTTCTTGTCTTTACGGCGGCGTTGGATAACGCGATCGCCCAATAAGTCACTTTCGCAAATCAGTGCAAAGTTGAGCTCATCATGGATAAAACCGTGTTCTGCGGCACCTAGAATCAAGCTGAAGCGATCGTCAGATTCGAGCGCTTGATAGAGTGAACCATGCACGACAGGGCGAACTTTGATGCCTTGGAGAAGCTCGGTTAGTGCCTCACGGCGACCTTCCGACTCGACTGAGAAGACGATTTTGCCTACGAACTGCTCACTGAATTGACGTAAACGTGCGAGCGGCTCTTTGTTCTGCTGTTGAACGCCAAGCTCGGCAAGAGATTGCACCGCAAGGTTTTGGCGGCCTGCGCGCTTAACGATTTTCTCTAAGCTTAACTGTGCTTGTGGCAGTTGTTTAAACTGGGCAAAGAGTTCGTCTTTCTTGAGCCACAATTCGTGTGGCGCCAATAGCGGACGCAGTGGATCGATTTTCTTTTGATCATAGCGGTAGTCGACGTCATTTAAGAAGGTATCAACTGCGGCTTCAATATCACCCACCATGATCAGTTGAGAGTCTTCAGGTAAGTAGTCAAATAACGTTTCTGTATGATCGAAGAACAGTGGTTGCCAGTATTCGATACCTGCTGGCCACGTGCCTTTGGTGACTTGCATGTAAATCGATTCAGGTTCGCGTCGCGCTTCGAACTGAGAGCGCCAACGAGTACGAAAATCTTCAATCGCCGCTTTTGTGGTCGGGAACTCGTGAGCAGGTAATAACTGGATTTGCTGAATGTCTTCGATAGAACGTTGGTTCTCTGGATCGAACGTTCGGATCGTGTCGATCTCATCATCGAAGAAATCAATACGGTATGGATCCGAACTGCCCATCGGGAACAAATCAAGGATCGAACCACGGCTCGCGTACTCACCAGGACCAAACACTTGATCGACATGGCGATAACCTGAGTTTTCAAGTTGAACGCGAAGCTTCTCTAGCGAGAACTGATCGCCTGTTTTTACCATCAAGGTGTGTTGCAACAAGAAGTCACGTGGAGACTGGCGCTGTAATACGGTGCTTACTGGCACAATCGTTACGCCACTGGCTTGGTTTGGTAGTTGATATAAACGCGCAATACGGTCTGAGATGATCTCTTGGTGCGGAGAGAAGTTATCGTAAGGCAGTGTTTCCCAATCAGGGAATAGGCTGACCGATTGAGTAGTAAACTGTTCTATTTCTGCTTGGAGCTTAAGCGCCATTTGCGGATCGGGAACCACAAGCAGAGAGTGGCTTGAATGCTGTTTAGCCAGTTCTGCAATCGCCATTGGCAATGCGGCACCAGGTAGGTTGCCAAGCTGTTTTTTGTCGCCACGCTCAGACGGATTCGTGACGGAGAGAATCGTTGCTTTTGTCATGGTAATTATTTGTTATCTCGCTCTAGTGAGCGCTGACGGAGTAATTTTTGCTGTTGGTATAGCGCGGCTTTAATTAATAAATCTTGGTCAGCTTCTCTAAGTAATTTGTACTTGAGTGTGATCACATAGCCTTGCTCGGCAGATTCGCATTCTACTATCTGAGCGTAGCAGTAAATTGCTGCAGCTGGATGATCTAAGAAGAGTTTTACGCGAACCAGTTTTCCTGTTTCTACTTCTGAATCACTGCGATAGCTCAACTGGCTAGCGCCGAATTGAGTTGTTTGAAAACGTAATTTGGCATCATCTTGTTGAGAAAGCATAAAACTCAGTAGCAGGTTTAATTTTGAGTTCTGTGTATCCAGCAAATAGATGACGTGTTTGAGCTCTTTGCTTTGCAGCTCTAGCCTCGCGTTATCAGCCAACATATCGAGATGACTGAATTCACTCGCAACAATGAAAGGTGCTGGGATTTCTGATACAAAAGTCTCTTCATCTGGCAGAGCAAAGCCCGTCTCTAACGTTTCGACGTTGATCGTCAGATTGTGGTGTACGGTGAAGTATTCTTGCTCTGTCATAATTTGGTCCTTTTCTGCCAACGAGCGCTCTCATTTCATTGAAGAATGAGTAGGATAGGGCAATGATTATCGCTAATCAGTTTAAGTTATCAAGTTTACCTGTTTTTCTGGCTGAACTTTTTGCTGTAAATAGGGACTTATTGCATGTCGTTGACAAATTTGGCGATTATCTTGTCTTCTTCATAGTAAGAGTAAGGTAAGATAACGAATATTAATTAGCTAAGTAATAGCTCCATTATTAAAAAACCAGTTGGTTTGCCTTATATGTATCATCCTATCTCTCTGTTTATCGGCTTGAGGTATCTTCGGGGACGCTCCGGAGATAGGTTTAGTCGATTTGTTTCTTATATGTCGACAGCGGGTATCACGATCGGTGTGATGGCGTTAGTGACCGTACTTTCCGTTATGAATGGCTTTGAAGCCCAGCTTAAAGAACGCATTTTAGGTGTGCTTCCTCATGCGGTCGTTTCACAACATGATGGTAAAACTCCTATCAGTGAAAATGCCCCTCAGTTCATTCAAGATATGTCGACAAGCGCGAAACCGGAACCTATCGTTCGTGGTGAAGCGGTGATCCAAAGTTCTGCTCAGTTGACGGCTGGCTACCTAATTGGTATTGAACCTAAATTGGGCGATCCTATCTCTAATCACCTTATTGCTGGCCGTTTATCGTCACTAAAACCGGGTGAGTATAAAGTTTTTCTTGGTCACAGTTTAGCGCGCTCCCTGAAAGTTTCTATGGGTGACAAAGTGCGTTTGATGGTGACCAATGCCACCCAATTTACGCCTCTAGGACGTATTCCAAGTCAACGTAACTTCACTGTTGCGGGCATTTTTAATACCGGCTCTGATGTCGACGGTCAGCTCATGATCGTTAACATGACGGATGCTTCAAAGCTAATGCGTTTGCCGAAAGACACCGTCTCGGGTTGGCGCGTGTATTTCTCTGACCCGTTTATGGTGACTGAATTTGCAGACAAGCCATTGCCAGACGATTGGAAATGGAGTGATTGGCGTGAGCAACGTGGTGAGCTTTTTCAAGCAGTGAAAATGGAAAAGAACATGATGGGCTTGATGCTTGGCCTGATTGTTGGCGTTGCGGCGTTTAACATCATTTCTGCTTTGATCATGGTGGTGATGGAGAAGCAATCAGAAGTCGCGATTCTCAAAACCCAAGGGATGAAGCAATCTCAAGTGATGGCGATTTTCATGGTGCAAGGTGCAAGTAGCGGTGTGATTGGCGCGATTGTTGGCGGTGCTGTCGGTGTGGCTTTATCGCTCAACCTCAATGCGATTTTGGAAGCCGCAGGCGTTGCCTTGTTTAGCTTCGGTGGTCATCTGCCAATCGTGATTGATTCATTCCAAATCTTATTAGTGGTAGTGCTGGCGATTGCTCTGAGTCTAGCTGCAACTGTTTACCCGTCTTACCGAGCATCTTCTGTTAAACCTGCTGAGGCACTTCGCTATGAATAAACTATTAGAATGTCGTGATATTCGTAAAGTCTACCGAGAAGGCTCGCTAGATACTGAAGTGCTGAAAGGCGTGAGTTTTGATATCGACAAAGGGGAGTTGGTTTCAATTGTTGGCTCATCAGGCTCAGGTAAAAGTACGTTACTTCATATTCTTGGCGCATTGGATGATGCGACCGAAGGTGAGGTCGATTTTCTAGGTCAGGATTTGTCCGCGTTAAGCTCGAATAAGCAAGCCGCATTACGTAATAAACACCTTGGCTTTGTGTATCAGTTCCACCATTTGCTGGCTGACTTCACTGCGGTAGAGAACGTGGCAATGCCTTTGTTGATCGGCGGAACAAAGGTCTCTGAAGCGAAAGAAGCAGCACAAGCATTACTAGAAAAAGTGGGTTTAGGTCATCGCATGGATCACCGCCCATCCGAACTGTCTGGTGGTGAGCGCCAACGTGTTGCCATCGCAAGAGCACTGGTGAATAAACCTGATCTGGTATTAGCAGATGAACCAACGGGTAACCTCGACCACAACACGGCACTGGCAATTTATGATTTGATGCGTGAGTTAAACCAAGAGTCGAATATTGCCTTTTTGGTCGTGACTCATGATAACGAGTTAGCGGCGAAAATGGACCGTCAAATGCATATGCAAGATGGCTTGCTGGTGGATCGCTTTATCACTGAAACAGCGGTTGCGGAGGGCTAATTTTGTTTTCATCTTTAGCATTGATGATCGGCGGCCGTTTCAGTCGCGCTAAAAAGCGTAACAAGATGGTGTCGTTCATTTCACTTTCTTCAACCATCGGTATTGCTGTCGGCGTCGCAGTGATCATCATTGGCCTTTCTGCTATGAATGGTTTCGAGCGTGAGTTGCAATCGCGCGTGCTGTCGGTTATTCCGCACGGTGAATTGGAAGGGGTGAATGGCCCGCTGCACAATTACACCAAAACCATGAATCAAGCGCTAAACCACGAACACGTTGTTGCGGCAGCACCTTATGTTCGGTTTACGGGTTTGGCCGAAAAAGGCTCCAAGTTAAAAGCGATAGAGGTTCGCGGTGTCGACCCTGCTTTTGAACAGGCCGTCTCGAGCATGTCTGAATTCATTGACCCAGAAGCTTGGCAAAACTTCTATCCAGGTCAAAAACAAGTGATTTTGGGTCGTGGTGTTGCGAACGAACTGAACGTCGATGTAGGTGACTACATTACGTTGATGATTCCACAAACAGGCAGCACCAATAAAGTTCAAGCACCGAAGCGTGTTCGAGTTAAGGTCGCGGGCTTTTTAACACTAAATGGTCAAATCGATCATTCGCTCGCTTTGGTCCCACTGAAGGATGCTCAAGCGTATGCGCGCTTGGGTGATGGCGTTACCGGGATCTCTCTTAAAACCGATGATGTGCTGAACGCCCCTTCGATTGTGAGAGAAGTAGGTAATCTGATTGATGTGTATGTGTATCTAAAAAGCTGGCAACAACAGTTTGGCTTCTTGTATCGCGATATCCAGTTAGTCCGCACCATTATGTACTTGGTAATGGTACTAGTGATTGGTGTAGCGAGCTTTAATATTGTTTCGACACTAATGATGGCGGTAAAAGACCGCGCGGCAGAAATCGCGATTCTTCGAACCATGGGTGCGAAAGACGGGCTGATTAAGCGCATTTTCGTTTGGCAAGGTGTGTTCTCAGGGGTATTCGGCAGTATTGCTGGCAGTATTGTCGGTGTGTTTGTCGCATTAAACTTAACACCAATCATCAAAGCCTTAGAGAGCTTGATAGGGCACCAGTTCTTATCAGGGGACATTTACTTTGTCGACTTCCTGCCATCACAACTGCATTGGCCAGATGTTGCTTTGGTATCAAGCACGGCGATTATTTTGAGCTTGCTTGCGACTTGGTACCCAGCTTCTAGAGCTGCGAAGCTTAATCCCGCTGCAGTTTTGAGCTCGAAATAACAAGCCAAATAAACGAAACACAAAAAATAAAGGACCGAATTTCGGTCCTTTATTTTTAAGTCTGTACTGGCTCAGTATTTTTCATACCTAGGCTACATCTTCTTTCATTTCAAACGTTAACTCTTTTCCAATCAACGCGCTGTAACCTGCCATTTTTTCAATAAGTACTTATCGTATTTTGCGTTTTTGCCAGCTTCTCACTACTGAATATCGCCAGAGTCCACGAATACCGAAGTAGCCAATGATTGCCGAAGCAACACCACAAATCGCGCAGCCTAACAAGAACGGAGGCCCAATGGTGTTCATTTGCTGCATGATGAATTCCCACGACAACTCAAAGTGGAAAGGTTGTGGTGGTACATGCATCACGAGTGCGCCAAGTTTGTACGCAAAGTAGAACAACACTGGCATGGTGATTGGGTTACTGATCCAAACAAGGGCAACAGAGAGAGGCAAGTTTACGCCAAGCATGATGGCAAGACCTGCAGCCATGATCATCTGACTCGGAAGCGGAACAAACGCCATAAAAAGACCAACAGCAAAAGCACCAGACGCAGAGCGACGATTTAGACACCACAGGTTTGGGTTGTATAAAACGTTGCCGAAGACCTTCAGTGCTTTTTGGCGTTTGATCATTTCATGATCTGGCATGAAGCGTTTAATCAGCTTTCTAGGCATAGGACGACATGACTCTCTTAGAAAAAAGTTTGACCTTGGCGTTATTTGTAGCAAGCGTTATTTCGTCTGCGTGGTGGCCGACGATGCCAGATTGGCGATGGTTGCTGCTGGGAATAATTGCCATTGGCTCGATAATCAAATTACGGCGTGGCTTATTGAGCATAGGCGCAATTTGGGGCTTTATGGTTGTCATTATCCACGGCAATGTTATGGAGCATCAAAGACAAGCCCTGTTTCAAGCAGGGGTGAATATTACCATAAATGGTAAAGTTGACAGCCCTTTTACGCAAATAAGTCACGGATATGAAGGAATTGCGCGGATTGATCAGGTTAATTCTCAAAAGCTGTTACCTTTTCTTAAACCAAAAATCCGATTGATAACCGCATTCCCTCTGACTGTTAACAGCGAATTCACCACTCAAGTCACGATGAAACCCATTTTTGGTCTGAAGAATGAAGCTGGGTATGATGCAGAGAAACAAGCCGCTGGAAAAGGTATTGTTGCAAGAGCGGTAGTCATTTCTGATGCGACGTGGGTAATTCGCACACAAACTTCTATTCGTCAGCAAATCATCGCGACCACCAAAGAACATATCTCAGAGCTTGAACATTTTCCTTTGATCAGTGCGCTTGCTTTTAGTGACCGCTCATTGCTTACTCAATCAGATTGGGATGCTCTGAGAGATAGCGGCTTACTGCATTTGGTCTCGATATCGGGTTTGCACATAGGCATGGCTTTTGCGTTTGGAATGAGTGTCGGCTTTGCTGTTAGGTATGGGCTGCCCAGCTACGTCTTCCTCCCGCCATTATTTGGACTTATCACTGCTCTAACTTATGCGTGGTTAGCCAACTTCTCTTTACCTACCACTCGTGCGTTTTCTGTCTGCGCCATTTACTTGCTGTTGAAATTTAGCTTGGTTTATTGGAGCCCATGGCGTGTGCTTCTACTTGCGGTCTCAATACAGCTTTGCTTAGAGCCGTTTGCACCTCTAAATATAAGCTTCTGGTTGTCTTACCTTTCCGTTGTTGCGGTATTGTTTGCGGTTAATGTCGTACAACAGGCTCAAGGGCATTGGATTGCTAAGTTAACAGCACTACTGAAAGTACAGTTAGTACTTACTATGTTGATTGTTCCCATCAGTGGTGTGTTTTTCTCAGGAACCAGTTTGTCTTCCATCGTTTATAACCTCATTTTTATTCCTTGGTTTGGTTTCATTGTCGTTCCTTTGATGTTTATCGCGCTCATTGCTACTCCTTTGTTTGACGATATCGCTGCTCTGCTTTGGCAATGTTTAGATTGGGTGCTTTTGCCCCTTAGTTGGTCATTGCAGTTCGCTGAAGGCAGTTGGTATTCAATGAGTCTTGAGATGACGCTACTGGTTATTGCGATAACTTGCGCTTCCATCGGGACGAGATTTCTAACCGAAGGCGTGATGGCTATTTTGCTGCTTGTTATTGTTTCTGCTGCACTGTTTCATGAACGTCAATTTGGACGTTGGCGTATCGATGTGTTGGATGTAGGGCATGGTCTGGCCGTTTTGATAGAGAAGGAGGGGGAGGTTCTTCTTTATGATACTGGGAAAGCGTGGAACACGGGCAGTATCGCTCAACAGGTTGTTTCGCCCGTTTTGCATCGCAGAGGCTTTCGTTCCATCGATGTATTGATTGTGAGTCATGCAGACTCAGACCACGCTGGTGGTCGAGACTACATAGAGCAACATTTTTCGCCAAAAACAAAATTCAGCAGTCAGCAATACTTTAATTACCAGCGATGTATTGCAGGAGAGCAATGGACTTGGCAGGCGCTTAAATTTGAAGTGTTGTGGCCGCCTAAGCAGGTAAACCGTGCTTACAATCCTCATTCGTGTGTTATTCGAGTCGTCGATACAGAATCTGATTTTAAATTGCTTCTAACGGGAGACATCGAAGCCATCAGCGAGTGGATATTAGTTCGTGAACCCGAAAAGCTAGAGAGTGATGTGATGCTTGTGCCTCATCATGGCAGCAAAAGTTCATCCAACCCTAAGTTTGTGAAAGCAGTTTCTCCCCAACTTGCCATCGCGTCTTTAGCTAAAGCCAATCAGTGGGGAATGCCTGCAGACAAGGTCATTCATGCTTATGAGAATGCAAACGCACACTGGCTGGATACGGGAGCAAGCGGTCAAGTGTCGGTGTTCATAGATCAAGACAATTGGCATTTTGAAACCAAACGTAGTGAGACAATTGAGCCTTGGTATAGGCAGATGCTGCGTAAGGGAGTAGAATAAGAGTCTTAATGTAAGAAAATAAAGCACTTCTATGTCGATAAATACTGATGAAACGACCTGGCAGACGTTTAAGCGTCTATGGCAATTTATTCGCCTTTATAAGTCAGGCATTATCGTTGCCGTCATTGCGTTAGTCATTAATGCACTTTCAGATACCTATATGATTTCGTTGCTAAAACCGCTTCTTGATGAAGGTTTTGGTAATGCGGAATCTGATTTTCTACGCACGCTTCCACTGATTGTTTTCGCCATGATGTTTATTCGTGGTGTGAGCGGATTTGTTTCCACATACTGTTTAAGCTGGGTATCCGGCAACGTGGTAATGCAAATTCGTAGAATGGTGTTCAACCACTTTATGCACATGCCTGTGTCTTACTTTGACAAAGAAAAAACAGGTAACTTGCTATCCCGTATTACTTACGATTCAGAACAAGTCTCTGCAGCAACTAGCCAAGCGCTGGTGAGCATTGTACGTGAAGGTGCGAGCATCATCGGTCTCCTTGTGCTGATGTTCTACAACAGCTGGCAGCTCTCTCTAGTACTATTTGCTGTTGCACCAGTGGTGGCATGGGGCATTGGTATCGTTTCTAAGCGATTCCGTAAGATTTCGAAGAACATGCAGACCATGATGGGGAATGTGACGGCTTCTGCTGAGCAAATGCTGAAAGGTCACAAAGTCGTACTAAGCTACGGCGGTCAAGATATCGAAGGCAAACGCTTCGAAAAAGTCAGCAACCAAATGCGTCAACAAAGCATGAAGTTGGTGACAGCTCAAGCCGCAGCAAACCCAATCATTCAAATGATCGCGTCTATTGCGATTGTTGTTGTGCTTTACCTAGCAAGTATCGACTCAATCAAAGATCAATTAACGCCGGGTACATTTACCGTTGTGTTCTCTGCAATGTTTGGTTTGATGCGTCCGCTTAAAGCGCTGACCAACGTAACGTCACAATTCCAACGTGGTATGGCAGCAAGCCAAACCTTGTTCGCACTGGTAGATCTAGAGCCAGAGAAGAACGAAGGTAAGTTCACTGTAGAACGTGCAAATGGTGATGTTGCAGTGAAAGAAGTCAGCTTTACCTACGAAGGTGCAGAGAAACCAGCACTTGAGAACGTGAGCTTTGATATTCCAAAAGGCAAGACGGTTGCGTTGGTTGGGCGTTCAGGTTCAGGTAAGAGTACCATCGCGAACTTATTCAACCGCTTCTACGACGTGAGCAGCGGTTCGATTACGCTTGATGGTCACGATATTCGCGATTACGAGCTGAAAAACTTACGTGAGCAGTTCGCGCTTGTATCGCAAAACGTGCACTTGTTTAACGATACGATTGCAAACAACATTGCTTACGCGACAGAAGATCAATACACACGTGAAGACATCGAACGTGCCGCTAAACTTGCTCACGTCACTGAGTTCGTTAGCAAGATGGAAGACGGCCTTGATACGATGATTGGTGAGAATGGTGCGAGTCTATCTGGCGGTCAACGTCAACGTGTCGCCATTGCTCGTGCACTTCTTCGCGATGCCCCTGTTTTGGTCCTTGATGAAGCGACATCAGCTCTGGATACGGAATCTGAGCGTGCTATTCAATCGGCGCTGGATGAACTGCAAAAAGACAAGACGGTACTGGTGATTGCACACCGACTATCGACTATCGAGAATGCAGATGAAATTCTAGTGGTAGATGAGGGCTCGATCGTTGAACGTGGTAACCACGCGGAGCTGATTGCCAAGAAAGACGGTGCGTACGCTCAACTTCATCGAATTCAATTTGGTGCCTAAGAACTGTGGTTGAAAAAATCTGGTTCGAAAACCATCCTCTCAAATACCTGCTGTGGCCGCTTTTGTGGCCACTGAGCTTGTTGTTTGGTGCGATCAGTAAGTCTAAGCGTCAACAATATCAATCAGGTAAAAAACAAGCTTACAAAGCGCCAGTGCCTGTAGTTGTAGTGGGTAACATCACGGCTGGGGGAAATGGTAAAACACCTGTTGTTGTTTGGCTGGTGGAACAATTACAGCAGCTTGGCTACAAACCAGGCGTTGTGTCTCGTGGTTATGGGGCGAAAGCGCCGCAGTATCCGCTTGTTTTGGATGACAATACACCAGCGAAACACTGTGGTGACGAGCCGAAACTGATTTATCGTCGTACTGGTGCGCCTGTCGCTGTAGATCCGGTTCGTTCCAATGCGGTGAAAGCATTGCTTGAAACTGGCGTTGACATCATTATTACTGACGATGGCCTCCAGCATTACGCTCTAGAGCGAGATATCGAGTTTGTTATCGTTGATGGTAATCGCCGCTTTGGCAATGAAAGCCTTATTCCACTTGGCCCGCTACGTGAAGGGGTAGAGCGTCTTGCTGAAGTCGATTTTATCATCACTAATGGTGGTCAAGCTCAGCATGGCGAAATGCCAATGTCTTTAGCGCCATCAAAGGCGATAAACCTGAAGACTAAGCAACAGGTCGAGGTTGGTGAATTACGTGATCTCGTTGCGTTTGCGGGGATTGGGCATCCACCACGATTTTTTAATACACTTAACACAATGAATGCGGATGTCAAAGTGACGAAAGGCTTTGCCGATCATCAAGACTTTGACCAGCAAGAATTACACGCATTGGCTCAACAAGGGGCGAATGTGATTATGACAGAAAAGGATGCCGTCAAATGCGACAGTTATGCGCAAGACAATTGGTGGTATCTGCCCGTTTCTGCACAGTTTGAATCAAACGATGCAGAGCGAATTTTAAATCGAATAAAAGAGGTTAAAGCGACTTATGGATCACCGTCTGCTTGAGATTGTAGCTTGCCCTGTGTGCAAAGGTAAGCTGACGTACGATAAAGATAATCAAGAGTTGATCTGCAAACTGGATCGCCTTGCTTACCCAATCAAAGAGGGTATTCCTGTTCTGCTTGAGCCAGAAGCACGAACTATGAGCATGGACGAGGGACGCTAATGTCTTTTACGGTTGTCATTCCTGCGCGTTACGCGTCAAGCCGCTTACCGGGTAAACCGTTGGCAGACATTGGTGGTAAACCAATGATCCAATGGGTTTATGAGCAAGCGTTACAAGCGGGCGCTGAAGACGTGATTATCGCAACTGACGATGAGCGCGTATCGGCGGCGGCAGAGCAGTTTGGTGGCAAGGTTTGTATGACCTCGCCAAACCACGAGTCTGGCACTGAGCGACTAGCAGAAGTGGTAGAAAAAATGGCAATCCCTGCAGACCACATCGTGGTGAACGTTCAGGGTGATGAACCATTGATTCCGCCGTCTATTATTCGCCAAGTTGCTTACAACCTAGCAGGTTGCGATGCACCAATGGCAACGCTTGCGGTTGAGATTGAATCGGAAGAAGAAGTCTTCAACCCGAATGCGGTGAAAGTGGTTGCGGACGAGCGTGGTTACGCTATGTACTTTAGTCGTGCGACGATCCCTTGGGATCGTGACAACTTTGCCAAGCAAGGCAAAACCATTGCTCACCCATTGATGCGCCACATCGGTATCTACGCTTACCGTGCTGGCTTCATCAACACTTATGTGAATTGGCAGCCAAGCGCACTTGAGCAAATCGAGTGTCTGGAGCAACTTCGCGTGCTTTGGTACGGTGAAAAGATTCATGTTGAAGTGGCAAAAGAAGCGCCAGCAGCAGGTGTGGATACACCAGAAGATTTAGAAGCAGTACGAGCCATTGTCGCTAGCCAAGCACAATAAGTGAGCATTGATTTTAGAATTAGAAAGGCTCCTCATTGAGGAGCCTTTTTGTATTTGCGATAGGTTAGATGCTGTATCGGCTAGATATTGGTGTCGTACTGATTGCGTTTTGGACATGTTGAGAGAATCTCTCTGTGGCCGGTGTCTTTCACTTCTTCAAGAATCACATCAAAACCCCATAAGCGGTAAACGTGTTTCAAGACTTCTTCATAACTGTTATCCAAAGGAATGCGATTATGAGGAACATACTGAAGCGTTAGAGAGCGGTCGCCTCGTACATCCACGTTAAAGACTTGAATGTTCGGCTCTAGATTCGCCAAGTTATACTGCGCTGCTAACGTTTCACGAATGCGTCGGTAACCCATTTCATCATGAATGGCTGCAACTTCGACGAAGTTCTTACGATCATCATCGTTAATAGCAAACAACTTGAAATCACGCATGAGCTTCGGTGACAAGTATTGGCTTATAAAGCTCTCATCTTTGAAGTTATGCATGGCAAAGTGAACCGCATCTAGCCAGTCTGTTCCTGCTAACTCAGGGAACCACTCTTTGTCCTCATCGGTTGGCTCTTCACAGATGCGTTTGATGTCACGGAACATCGCAAAGCCAAGCGCATACGGGTTAATGCCGCTAAAGTAAGGGCTGTTGTAAGGCGGTTGTGCAACCACGCTTGTGTGACTGTGCAGAAACTCGAGAATGAATTTTTCAGACACTAAACCTTCATCGTAAAGGTGATTAAGGATGGTGTAGTGCCAGAAGGTTGCCCAACCTTCGTTCATGACTTGAGTTTGCTTCTGTGGATAGAAGTACTGGCTTACCTTACGCACGATACGCACAATCTCGCGCTGCCATGGCTCAAGCAGAGGAGCATGTTTTTCAAAGAAGTAGAGCAGGTTCTCTTGTGGTTCGCTCGGGAAGCGCACTTTGATGTCTTCTTCTTTGGTTTTCGATTGTGGAACGGTTCGCCAAAGCTCATTCACTTGCGATTGCAGATAAGCTTCACGCTCTTCCTGACGGGCTTTCTCCTCATTGATGGAAATCTTCTCAGGGCGCTTGTAACGGTCCACGCCGAAGTTCATTAAAGCATGGCAAGAGTCGAGTAGTTGTTCGACTTCATGTACGCCATAACGCTCCTCACACTCAGCAATGTAGTTCTTCGCAAACAAGAGGTAGTCAATGATCGAGCTGGCGTCGGTCCAAGTTTGGAACAGATAATTGCCCTTGAAGAACGAGTTATGTCCATAACAAGCGTGAGCAATAACCAGCGCTTGCATGGTGATGGTGTTCTCTTCCATCAGGTAAGCGATACATGGGTTTGAGTTGATCACGATTTCGTAAGCCAAGCCCATTTGACCATGCTTATAGTTCTGCTCCGTTTGGATGAACTTTTTACCAAATGACCAGTGATTGTAGTTGATGGGCATACCGATGCTTGAGTATGCATCCATCATTTGCTCTGAGGTGATGACCTCAATTTGGTTAGGGTAGGTGTCGAGACGATAATGCTCCGCCACACGCTTGATTTCTTTGTGGTAACGCTCCAGCAATTCGAATGTCCAATCTGGACCATCTGGAAGCATATTTTCTCTGCGCTTCTTCGAGGCTTCCCCCGAAAGGTTTGTCGTTGCGGTATTCATCGCTAGCCTCCTTTACGCCGTTTCTTTTTGGAATAGTTCACGGAAGACTGGGAAGATATCCTCCACGGAGCGGATGTTCTTCATGGCGAAGTTTGGAAACGATTCGCTCAGTTTCTCATACTCGTGCCACAGTGTTTGGTGTGAGCGACGCGTGATCTCAATGTATGAATAGTACTGGCAGTTAGGCAGTAACTTATTGACGAGTAACTCACGACAGCGAGGCGAGTCGTCAGCCCAGTTATCACCATCGGATGCCTGTGCAGCGTAGATGTTCCATTGACCCACAGGGTAACGGTCTTGGACTATTTCGTTCATCAACTTCAGCGCGCTCGAAACAATCGTGCCGCCCGTTTCTTGCGAATAGAAAAACTCATGTTCGTCGACTTCTTTCGCTTGGGTATGGTGACGAATGAAGACCACTTCCACGTTCTCGTAGGTACGCGTTAAGAACAGATAAAGCAGTACATAGAAGCGTTTTGCAATGTCTTTGGTGGCTTGGTCCATAGAACCAGAGACATCCATCAGACAAAACATGACTGCTTGGCTTGAAGGCACTGGGCGCTTCTCATAGTTCTTGAAACGTAAATCGAAAGTATCAATAAAGGGTACGCTTCCAATTTTCTTGCGTAGCTCTTCTATTTCCTTCTTCAGACGATTTTCTTCGAGCTGTTGAGCGGGCTCGATGTTTTTGATGCGAGTAAGTTCATCCTCTAACTCGTTTAGCAGACGTTTCTTACCTGCTGTCATTGCGGTGCGTCGTGCCAAAGATTGTTGTAGCGAACGAACGACAGCAATGTTGGATGGAATACCTGCGGTTTGATACCCCGCACGGTGAGTTTTCCACTCTGTGATTTTGGCAATTTGGTTCTTCTCAAGATTCGGTAACTCTAAATCTTCAAACAAGATATCGAGGTACTCATCTTTTGAAATTTGGAAAACGAACTCGTCTTGGCCTTCACCGTCAGGGCTCGCATTGCCTTCACCAGCACCTCCGCCTTGGCCGCCACCTTTCGGGCGTTCGATCTTATCACCAGTGATAAATTGGTCGTTGCCAGGATGCACGCGGTCACGCACGCCCCCTTTACCCTGATGAAACATAGGTTCGTTGATGTCTTTGTGCGGTATAGCGACGTCTTCGCCCGTTTCCGTGTTCGTGATCGAGCGTCGATTCACTGCGTCAGCTACCGACTCTTTAATCTGCTCTTTATGGCGTTTCAAGAAGCGCTGTCGATTAACAGCGCTCTTGTTCTTGCCATTGAGCCTTCGGTCTATAAATTGCGCCATGAAATAGCCCTCTTCATGTTTCACAAGCGACCTAACTCAAACTGGTTAGGATGACTTACGTACTCGTAGGTACCACTCAGAAAGTAGGCGAACCTGTTTCTCGGTATAGCCTTTTTCCATCATGCGAGCGACAAAGTCGTCGTGTTTCTTCTGATCTTCAGAAGAGGTTTTCGCATTGAACGAGATAACCGGAAGTAGCTCTTCGGTATTGGAGAACATTTTCTTCTCGATTACCGTGCGCAGTTTTTCGTAGCTGGTCCAAACTGGGTTCTGACCATTGTTATTGGCTTTCGCACGAAGCACAAAGTTGACGATTTCGTTTCGGAAATCTTTCGGGTTAGAGATGCCTGCTGTTTTCTCGATCTTCTCTAGCTCAGCGTTGAGAGAAGCGCGGTCGAACAGTTGGCCTGTTTCTGGGTCACGATACTCTTGGTCTTGAATCCAGAAGTCTGCGTATGTGACGTAGCGGTCGAAGATGTTTTGACCGTACTCAGAGTAAGACTCTAGGTAAGCAGTCTGAACTTCTTTACCAATGAACTCGACATAGCGAGGCACTAGGTAACCTTTCAAGAACTCAAGGTATTTTTCTGCCACTTCAGAAGGGAACTGTTCACGTTCCACTTGCTGTTCAATCACATAGAATAGGTGAACTGGGTTTGCAGCCACTTCGGTTTGGTCGAAGTTGAATACGCGAGACAGGATCTTGAACGCAAAACGTGTTGATAGGCCGTTCATGCCTTCATCAACGCCAGCGTAATCGCGGTACTCTTGGTAACTCTTCGCTTTCGGATCGGTGTCTTTCAGGGTTTCACCGTCATACACTCGCATCTTCGAGAAAATGGACGAGTTTTCAGGCTCTTTGAGTCGTGAAAGAATACTGAATTGAGCCAGAGTTTCGAGTGTGCTTGGTGAACAAGGCGCTTTAGACAGCTCACTGTTTTCAAGCAGTTTCTGGTAAATCTTCACTTCTTCCGATACGCGCAAACAGTATGGGACTTTCACGATGTATACACGGTCCAAGAACGCTTCGTTGTTCTTGTTGTTACGGAAGGTTTGCCACTCGGATTCGTTCGAGTGAGCTAAAATCATACCGTCAAATGGAATCGCCGATAGACCTTCAGTACCGTTAAAGTTACCTTCTTGAGTTGCCGTTAAGAGTGGGTGTAGCACCTTGATTGGCGCTTTAAACATCTCAACGAATTCCATCAAGCCTTGGTTAGCTTTACACAGTGCACCAGAGTAGCTGTAGGCATCTGGGTCGTCTTGTGAGAAATGCTCAAGTTGGCGGATATCGACTTTACCAACCAGCGATGAAATATCTTGGTTGTTTTCATCACCTGGTTCAGTTTTTGCGATACCTACTTGGTCGAGGATAGATGGGCGAACTTTCAGCACTTTAAATTTGGTAATATCACCACCAAACTCGTGCAGACGCTTCGCAGCCCAAGGTGACATGATCGAGCGTAAGTAACGATGTTCAATGCCGTACTCTTTCTTCAAGATCTCACCGTCTTCTGTCGGATTGAACAGACAGAATGGATGGTCGTTTACTGGGCTTCGTTCACCGTTTGCGCTCAATACATAAACGGGCATTTTTTCCATCAATGCTTTTAGCTTCTCGGCAAGCGATGATTTACCACCACCCACAGGGCCGAGTAAGTACAGAATTTGTTTGCGCTCTTCCAAACCTTGCGCAGCATGCTTGAGATAAGAAACAATCTGTTCGATCGCATCTTCCATGCCATAGAAGTCTTTGAAGGTTTCATATCGTGAGATAACTCGGTTTGAGAAGATGCGGCTCAATCTTGGGTCTTGAGCAGTATCAATGACTTCCGGCTCTCCGATAGCCATCAGTAGTCGTTCTGCCGCGTTGGCATAAGCGCTTTTGTCATCCTTACACAGGGCCAAAAACTCCTGTAACGACATCTCTTCATCTTTTGCAGCTTCATATCTTGATTGATAGTGGTCGAAAATACTCATGTCGCTTTCCCCTTTAACTAGTCAGTCTACCGACGAACGTTGACGCAGGCTTATCCATCCTTGATATGCCCTTCGTTGTATGAACTTATACGTCCTGTTATCTCGTTTGGTTTGTACTGAATGCAAGCTAGACAACACCAAAGACTTTGCTTTATGGACATTTTTTCACTGCAACGGAGAACGATGGATAGGTACCTTTCAATCACTCCCTTTCTCATTCTAAGCCTAGTCGGGGATTTCCAATTTTGCTTAACAATTATGAATTTATTGCAAAAGTGACATTTGAATCACTGTTTGAAGAGATAAAAATTTGTGCTGTGAATAGGAGGTTGAGAAATCAGATATTTGGCTTTGAATCACGGGAATGAGTGATTCGTACGTAAGTAGGGAGAAAGATAGGCAAAAGTGCGTTGGTAGGAATGAGGTTAATTGTGACAGGGCAAAAGAAAAAAGGAGAGCCTTTGCTCTCCTTTTCAAATACTTGCTGTGTTATGCACTAAAGATTTGCGCTAACTCGTTCGCACATAGATGGTACTGACGAGGGCAGTTGCGCCACGTTTTTAGCATGCGACGGTATTTCTCTAGCGTTGGCATTTGGCTGTTGAAGTGGTGGTCTGCTTTATCAAATTGAGGGTAAAGACCTTCTGAATCCACCAGGAAGCGCACGTAATGCACTTGCTGTGCTTCTGTTGCGATGTCGAAGCCAAGGAACTGAAGGCGACGCTGATCAACTTTACTACGCTCTTCATCATCCAGCATTTTGTTGGATTCTTGCATAGCATGGTACATCTCCATGATGTCGATAATTTCACGACATTCTGTTTCAGTGATGCAGCCAAAATCTTTGTTCAACTCGCGCATTTGCAGCTCGTAACCACGTTCTACAATGGTTTGTAGACGCTTGTATTTTGCCGAGTTGCTAGGGTCAAGTTGAGACATTAGGTTGTACTGGTTTGATAGGATCAAACGTTGAGCGTTTGACATTTCCATGATGACCTCACTAAATAATCTAATACATTTTTAATGTGCTTAGGTTAACGTTTCGGACGAAGGTGAAACATGATCTCAACACATATTTAATATGAAAAATGGCAAGAATTGTCGAATTTAGCCAGTTTACAAACACCGTGTTAATGGGTGATGACAGCTTATTTATGGTAGTGATTGTATATATAGTCTCGGTCTGAAAATACTCGCAGCCATTCTGGTTTGAATACGGTCAATACGGCTAGGGACATCCCATTAAGTAGGCCTTCAGGGAAGGCGAGTAGCGGAACGAAAACAAAGTAATTGTGTTGGATAGTTTGCCAGTCGTAGTGACCCACAGAAAGATGATAAAACGAGTTGATGAGTAAATGCAGGCTACCGGTGAGTGCTCCATTGAAGAACCCGGCCACAAAAATGAAAACAAAAATATTACGTGGAAGGTAACGGTAGCTGAGCAAAAAAATCAAATAGCTGATGAGTATTGGCACTAGTGCAGAAAGCACCCATGCTGAAGGCAACATAGACAGTGGAATACCATGCAGCAAATGGTTGACGAGCATGGCTGGGATACTAAGTAGAAACGCGATTCGCCAGCCATACATCATGGTCAGTGTTGTTAACGCAAGAAAGTGAATCTGAAGACCATCTTTCACACCAGCCTGCGCAGACCACAAAATACAGAGCAGAAAGAGTGTGGCGAAGACCAAATGTTGGAAAGGTTTCTCTTGTGCCATCTTTGGCCATACGACTTTGCGCCAATCTGGCAAGCAATAAGCGATAAAAACCCAACCAACAATGATGATCGAGACAAAATTAAACCAATCCATGTGTACTATCCCAACTCTGATTCCTGCGAGTTTACTTCTTGTTTCCTACCTTGATATACGTCCGATACGGCTTTAACAGGGCATCGAAAGTGGTAGTTTGTTTGGTGTAATTGGCAATGTGTAGACAAAAAAAATACCAACGAGCTGCTGGTATCTTCAAAATATTCAATAGCCTAGCGAGGCTTAGTATTTCACATTTGAGTGGTATTGAGAAAGGATCGATTGGATTTCGTCCATTGTCTCTTTTGACGGAGGGTTAACGCCATCAAGCGGGTACTCAAGACCCAGCGCTTCCCACTTGTGTGCACCAAGTTTGTGGTAAGGAAGAAGCTCTACCTTCTCGATGTTGTCCATATCTTTGATGAACTCACCAAGCATGTGTGCAGCTTCTGGTTCATCAGTGTAACCAGGTACTACCACGTAACGAATCCAAGTCTTTTGACCAATCTTATGCAGGTAACGAGCAAAGTCTAAAACACGGCGGTTAGACACACCAATGAAGTCTTGGTGAATTTCGTCTTTCATGTGTTTTAAGTCAAGCATGACTAGGTCAGTCGCATCCAACACTTCATCGATCACGTCAGTGTGTTTACGGATGTAGCCGTTGGTGTCTAGGCAAGTGTGAATGCCTTCCACTTGAGCAGCGCGGAAGAAGTCACGAACGAACTCAGGTTGAAGCATTGCTTCGCCGCCAGAACACGTTACACCGCCGCCAGATGCATTCATAAAGTGACGGTAAGTTTTTGCTTCTGCAATAATCTCTTCAACCGTAACTTCTTTGCCATCATGCGTGTCCCAAGTATCACGGTTATGGCAATACTTACAACGCATTAGGCAACCTTGCAAGAAGACGATAAAACGGATACCAGGTCCGTCTACGGTACCACATGACTCAAATGAGTGAATACGACCAGTTGTTGACATCTTTTGCTCTCATTTTTTAATAAATTCTGACCGTTATTTTATTACAAATTGCAGGGTTAAAACAGTCTAAGAGGGCTTTCGTTGGTGAGATAGTGAGCAAAGAAAGCGGCGAATGAAAACTCACACGCCGCATAGGGGCATTTAATTAGAAGAAGGCGAAGAAAGAAAGAGAGCCAGTGCCGTAAACATCGGTTTGTGCTTCTTTATAGTCCGGTGTTTTTACTGTGAAGGTTAAGCTTGCGCCATAATTTTGGTTGTACCAAGTCGCACCAGCAACCGCACTTGCTTGCCAGTTTTGTAGCGTCACATCGTATTGGTCTGATGGTTCAGGAAGACCAGAACGATCGCCTTCGATAGTGATGTCGTTAAAGCGGTAACGCCCCTCGAATCCGGTAAACAAGAACCAACTCGAAGTGCTTTTAGCCAGCATACTCGCGTGGAATGGACTCTCGACGCTGATGTTTGCCGCGCCAATACTGTTTGCTAAGTTGGTACCCCAACGGAACATCACGCCTTGTGAAACGTCACTACGGAAGTTACCTGCGTTGATGTCGTTTACGTTGGTGATTTCCCACTGTGTACTTTCGCCTTCGCTGCGCATCAGTTTGTTGAATGCACGGTAACCTACGCTGAATGCGATCTCATCATCAATTTGGTAGTCCCAGCCTTGAGGATCGGTTGAACCCGTAATGCTATGAACTAATTCCTGTGCTTTTTCTGACAGCGAGCTCTCACCAGTCGCACCGATGGTGAAGTTGTAACGTACTGCTTGGTCAGGCGTCAGTGAGATATAGTTGATTTCGGTATGAAGGTAGCCGGCATAAGGGCGGTCGTTAACAAGAGGGTAGTCGGCTTCAATGTCACTAGGTGTGTACATCTTGTGGCCCAGTACCAACTCAATTTTATCTACGTTGCTTTGGCCGTTACCGTTTAAGGTAAACCATTTCCACTCAGAGTCTTCACGCAATTTGTCGGTTGCGTAAGAAAGGAAAATACCGTTGGTGTAATCTTGGTCTACGCCGAAGATGCCATCGTTATCTAAAGTGAAAGAGACTGTGGATTTTGTGGTTGCAAGTGCCGCTGGAGACACCAAGGCAAGGACGATTAATTTACTAAGTTTCATATAGGATGTTTGCAAGCTTTTTGCGCATCATACGGAAGATCGAGAACAAAATCTTAGGCAATGTCACAACTTTAGTTCAAGACACAAAAAAAGGCCGACGCTTTACAGCATCGGCCTCTGTTCTATCACTCAAAGTGCTAATTCAATCAGTCTTATAGAGACTCAGTGAATGTGCGTGCGATTACGTCAGCTTGTTGCTCTGCAGTTAGAGAGTTGAAGCGTACAGCGTAACCAGATACACGGATTGTTAGCTGAGGGTATTTCTCTGGGTGCTTAACAGCGTCTTCTAGAGTTTCGCGGTTAAGAACGTTCACGTTTAGGTGTTGACCACCTTCAACGCCAGCTTCGTGGTGGAAGTAACCATCCATTAGACCAGCAAGGTTAGCACGTTGTGAACCTTCATCTTTACCTAGAGCGTTAGGTACGATAGAGAACGTGTAAGAGATACCATCTTTAGCGTGAGCAAACGGTAGTTTACCTACAGACGTTAGAGACGCTACAGCACCTTTTTCGTCACGGCCGTGCATTGGGTTAGCACCTGGTGCGAAAGGAGCACCTGCGCGACGACCGTCAGGTGTGTTACCAGTCTTCTTACCGTATACCACGTTTGAAGTGATAGTTAGGATAGACTGAGTAGGGATTGCGTCACGGTAAGTCTTAAGCTGACGAATCTTGTTCATGAATACTTCAACAAGTTCACAAGCGATGTCATCTACGCGAGCATCGTTGTTACCGAATTTAGGGTAGTCGCCTTCGATTTCGAAGTCGATTGCTACGCCATCTTCGTCACGAACTGGTTTAACTTTCGCGAATTTGATTGCAGATAGTGAGTCAGCTGCAACAGATAGACCAGCGATACCACAAGCCATAGTACGACGAACGTCACGGTCATGTAGAGCCATTAGTGCAGCTTCGTAGCTGTACTTGTCGTGCATGAAGTGGATGCTGTTTAGTGCAGTCACGTACTGCTTAGCTAGCCAATCCATGAAGTGGTCTAGTTTGCCCCATACATCGTCGAAGTCTAGAACTTCGTCAGTGATCTTAGGCATTTGAGGACCAACTTGGATCTTCAGTTTCTCATCCACACCGCCGTTGATAACGTATAGAAGAGTCTTAGCTAGGTTAGCGCGAGCGCCGAAGAACTGCATGTGTTTACCAATGATCATTGGAGATACACAACATGCGATTGCGTAGTCATCAGACTCGAAGTCTGGACGCATTAGGTCATCGTTCTCGTACTGGATTGATGAAGTATCGATAGATACTTTCGCACAGAACTTCTTGAAGCCTTCAGGTAGTTGCTCAGACCAAAGAACAGTGATGTTTGGCTCTGGAGAAGGACCCATTGTGTATAGAGAGTTTAGGAAACGGAAGTTTGAACGCGTAACTAGCGTACGACCGTCAAGGCCCATACCACCCATAGACTCTGTTGCCCAGATTGGGTCGCCAGAGAATAGATCATCGTACTCAGGAGTACGTAGGAAACGAACCATACGTAGTTTCATTACGAAGTGGTCGATCATTTCCTGTGCGTCAACTTCAGTGATCTTACCTTCAGCGATATCACGCTCGATGTAGATATCTAGGAAAGTAGAAGTACGACCTAGAGACATAGCTGCGCCGTTTTGAGATTTAACAGCTGCTAGGTAACCGAAGTAAGTCCACTGGATAGCTTCTTGTGCAGTTTCAGCTGGACGAGAGATGTCACAGCCGTATTTCGCAGCCATAACTTTCATTTGACCAAGTGCACGGTGCTGCTCAGCGATCTCTTCGCGAAGCTGCATAGTCATCTGTAGATCTTCACCGTTCTCAAAACGCTCTTGTAGAGACTTGAATTGAGCTAGCTTGTCTTGCATTAGACGGTCGATACCGTATAGAGCAACACGACGGTAGTCACCGATGATACGACCACGGCCGTAAGCATCTGGAAGACCAGTTAGAACGCCTGATTTACGACATGCTAGGATATCTGGAGTGTAGATATCGAATACGCCAGCGTTGTGCGTTTTACGGTATTCTGTGAAGATTTTCTTAACTTGTGGATCAAGCTCGCGATCGTAAGCTTTGCAAGAACCTTCAACCATACGGATACCACCGTTAGGGATGATTGCACGCTTAAGAGGAGCTTCAGTTTGTAGACCTACGATAGTTTCTAGGTCTTTTTCGATGTAGCCTGCATCGTGAGCAGTGATGGTAGAGATAACTGAAGTATCGAAATCAACAGGAGCGTGAGTCGCGTTCTCTTGTTTGATACCTTCCATTACCTTAGCCCAAAGCTTGTTAGTCGCTTCAGTACCTTCAGAAACTAGGAAAGATTCGTCGCCTTCGTACGGAGTGTAGTTCTTCTGAATGAAATCACGAACGTTTACTTCGTTTTGCCAGTCGCCTGCAGCAAAACCTTCCCAAGCTTTAGCAAATTGCTCTGCCATGACATACCTACCTTTGTAGTAGAAAAAAATACGTACTGGTTCGCCGTTGAGCCAGCTATCTCCACTTTCAAATGGAGAACAGTACACTCTTAATGAATAACAATATTTATAGTCTTAAATAAGAAAGTTTGGTTCATAAAACTATAAATATTGTCACTGCTAACAATGTGGGTTCTTCCCAACCACAATTCAAGGCTACACTAAAAAAATTTTGCAAACCTTAAACTAAATCAATAAATACTAAAAAAACTCAATAAAAATTGGGTAGCGACAAGCGCTACCCACACAATTTTTGAACGAATGTCATTATAGCCAAGCTTTAATGCCATATTGTCCTTCTAGCATACCTACTGCAAGCATAGCGACTAAACAGATAACAAGTACACCTACAGGGATCACAATCTTGTCTACAAATGATAGGCGAGATGCACGCTCTTTATCACCAATTAGACCGTTGTTGTCTAGAAGCATCGTTAGTGCCCAAGCTAGAACTGGGTTAACAACTGCTGAACCAAAGATACAGATACCTGCTGCTTGAGAGTCTTTCGAGTCTTTCACCATTTGCATACCCGCTTCAAGTAGAGGTAGAGATACACCTACAAGAAGAGCAACACGCATTACTGGTGGCCATACCGCGATGTCCATTGGGAAACCAAGGATTGCGATGATCATTACTAGAAGACCTAGAAGGATAGCACCACCAGGGATAGGGCGCTTCGCGATCGCTGCTGGGATCATGTACGTACCCCAAGATGAAGTGATGTTACCACCACCCACTGCTGTACCTACCATCTGACGGATAGAACACATAGTCATTGTGTCATCCACGTCCATTAGTACTTTTTCAGTCTTTCTAGGGTAGTTCAGTTCTTGGAAGATACGGTGACCAAGGAAGTCAGGAGACCACATCGCTACTGCTAGGATTGCAAACGGTAGTGATGCGATGAAGTGCTCCATGTTAGGAAGACCTAGCATCCAACCTTCTTCTGTGCTGCCCCACCAGTAAACTGGGTTTAGGTTAGGAAGACCTGTTTCAGTTACGAATTTAATATCGAAACCTGCACCTAGTACAAGCGCGATTGCAAGGCCTGTGAAAGCACATACTGGAATTGCTAGCCAACGCTTGTTCACTTTTGCAAGGAACGCGTACAGCGCGATAGTCACTGCAAGTACGATAAGACCAACGTAACCCATGCTGCCCGCTTCAACAGTAGAAGATTGTAGACCAACCGCCCATTCTTGAATCGAAGTAATTTGGCTCATTGTACCTGTTAAGCCCAAGAAGATAAGCAAGCCGCCGGCTGTACCTTCTGAGGTGAGGTTCACCAGTTTGGAGCCGCCTTTCAAGGCACTGAGTAGAAGGCCGAATACACCGATTAGAATTGCCAATGCAAGAGGGTGGGCACCAGCTAGAGCGATGGTACCAATAAGAGGGATCATTGGACCGTGGTTACCTGCAAGGTTGGCTTTAGGGTTAACAAAACCAGAAGCAAGTACACAGAAAAGGAGTGCAGGGATAAGCATTTCTACACGAGCAACTTCGATAGCAAAATCTTTGCCTAAGTTAACGTGGTCCCATGCAGCAGTAAGACCTTCAGCCCAAGACATCATTACCGCAGAGTACATTGCGATAATACCGATAGTACCAGCAAGTGCTGGAACAAGGTCTTCAAGCTCAAAGCGGAAGTCACGACCTGGTAAGTTCAAACCATAGCGACGTGGCTTCATGATCTGTAGTTCGTGGTCTAGGTAGTCTGAACGGCTTGCGAACTCAGATGATGGACGGTGAAGCTCGCGGTAGCTTTTAGTCTCGATATCCGAATCAGAGTGCGCTTTATTCACTGCGTCTGACATAGATTCCTCATATATTTAAAAGTTATGAATTCTAAATTGAATTGTGTTTTTCCGCTTCCTGCGGCACTTCCTATGCTAGCTATTATTAGATTTTGTTGCACGAACAACTCGTGCCTAAGCATAGCTAATAACTTGTTGTGTTGAGGCACAAAAAATTCCTCATCATTGGGGCGGAGTCTAGCAAGATAGCCCTTTGGGGTGATTGATTTAGATCACTTTAAGAATAGATGTGAAAGAAAACTACAGAAAGTGTCTGGCATGCGAACAACATGGTTATTTCGTGTGTAATTCGATTACACAAGTTGCATAAAATTAGACTTTGTTTTGCAGAAATAGTGCTCAATAATATTTATTGATGTCATTCATAGGTTGTATAAAAAGCTGGCTTCATTCTTGCTTGGTACCGAGTAGAGACGATTTTTTGGCTAATCATTGCCGCTCAGTTTAGGAAGAAGACATGAAACAGCTTAAAGTACTGCCGCTAGTGGCAATTATTTCGGGATTAATGGTCGGTTGTGGCGGCGGTGGCGGCGGTGGTTCAACTCCCCCACCAAAGTATACATGGCAGATGGTTAATTTATACTCAGCGGAGCGTGCGGATGTTGGTGCCGGTTGTGTTATCTATGACGTACAAGAAGGACAGACGGACAGAGTTATAGCTGCGAAAGTAGCAAACGCCGGTTTTAAAGTTCTTTACCACAACGCTGACGGCTCGGTTATTTCTGAGGACACAATTGATGCGATACCGTCGAACGGTAAAGTTACTATTGATTCCGGTAAAGTTCCGACTGATGGATATGTTTCAGTCGAAGAGCTTGATGGCACTATTGGTGGGACTCAAGACGTTTACATGTTTTCTGTTCAAAAAAACTTTCTAAGAAATCTGGTTATCAATGTAAGACAATCACAAAGCTCTTCCAATTCATGTTTCAAGGGGGAGCAAAACGATGTTGAAGTGTCTGAGGATGCTGCAATAACCGTTGCTCAAAGCAGCGCTTCGACTAGTTACTATCAGAGTAGTTTTATCAATTCTGCAGTCGCAGGACATGAAGTTGCGTCGAACATCCCAGTACGTGCTCCACTAAAAACTAATGAAAAAGTTCTAGTTACAGCATTTGACTCGTACTCTTCAGGTAAACCCGGGGATTTGAAATATTTTGTTTTTGCCGACGGTTCCTCTATTTACGATATTTCGAACCCTCCGAGTAGCGTTCCTAGCATCTTCATGGAAACGGCAGACCGAAGTGATGTTAACTTCAACGTAAGCGGAATTAGCATTAATAGTGATAGTTCAATTGTTGTTGGTTTCAATAGTGAGCTTTATCAATGGCAGCCTATTTTTGACTCAACCAGTTTGTTGTCGTATACCAGCTCAAACTTAAGTGCCAATGGTTGGTCCGTGGAATTAAGTGGTATTGTTGATTCAGGAGATTGGAAATATTATTCATTAAATCCGTATGATGGAAATGATATTGCCATTGACGCGCCTATTGTGAGCAGTTTTGGGTCGTCGTCGATTTCATCCAGCTGTAATAGTGCTAGTTATTGCTTGAGCGGTAATGGTTTTGGACCTGAGGACTACGATATTCAACGAACTCACTTACGTTCAACAACAACTAATAGTAGCCGAAACTTCTACCAAACGATTTTTGCTAAGCCTGATCGCAATCAGGTTATGATGGAGAGCTCCGAAGAAGTATTAATGCCAGACAATAGTAGAGACCGACTAGAAGTAAGTATTGCTTCATTAGATCCTAGTGATAGCAACTCAGTTATGTACTTCTTAGAGAATAGTTTAGACATTCAAAGTGTTATTACCACATCTGTTCCTGACTTTGCTGATGTAAATGGTTCAGTATCTAACGCTAGTGATATTAAAAAGCGTTGGTTAAAGTTGATGTCGGAAAATGTGACTATCGTAGAAAATGGTAAAAATTAAGATCTTTTAAGTTGTTAAAAAAAGCCCCTCGCTTGAGGGGCTTTTTTATGTCAATTATTCAACAATAAAAGAATATAACGCTAAATATTGCATATTCATTTGATTGTTGTATCTATCTATTCGAATTATTTAGGTTAATAATTTGTTGCAACTTCTCTGGTGTGGTGATAGTTTGTTCCAATTCAAAGAGGGCGGAGTCCCTTATTGCAGTGATTAAAACACAGGGAGTAAGGCGCAATGAATGACGTACCAGCGCTAGATATCAAAGACCTGCACAAAACATTTGGACAGAATGAAGTTCTTAAAGGCATTTCACTTGCCGCTCATAAAGGAGATGTTATCTCCATCATTGGCTCTTCCGGTTCTGGTAAGAGTACCTTCCTAAGATGTATCAACCTTCTTGAAACCCCAAGTGCCGGCGAAATTTGGGTAAACGGCGAGCTTATCCAAATGAAAAATAACCGAGCTGGGGAATCCGTTCCTGCCAACGAAAAGCAAGTACAGCGTATTCGCTCTCGTTTAGCCATGGTATTTCAAGGCTTTAACCTTTGGTCACATCTAACCGTTCTAGAAAACGTGATTGAAGCACCGGTTCATGTTCTTGGCGTGCCGAAAGCACAAGCGATTGAAAACGCAGAGCTGCTTTTGAAAAAAGTTGGGCTATATGAGCGCAAAGATTACTACCCAGGGCATCTTTCTGGAGGCCAGCAACAACGTGCCGCTATTGCTCGTGCTCTTGCAGTAGACCCTGAAGTGATGTTGTTCGATGAGCCAACCTCCGCACTCGATCCTGAGCTAGTTGGTGAAGTTTTGGGGGTAATGCGAGACTTGGCAGATGAGGGCCGAACCATGTTGGTTGTGACGCATGAAATGGCTTTTGCGCGTGACGTATCTAACCATGTGATGTTTTTGCATCAAGGCTTAGTGGAAGAACAGGGAGATCCAGCTAAGCTATTTACAAACCCAGATTCGGAACGATTACAGCAATTTATCTCATCAATCTACTAATATTTCTTGGGTGGCAGTCTTTTGCCACCTATTAAGCACAACAATCAAAACCAAATAAAAGCAATCACAGGAGTATGGAAATGAAAAAGTGGTTATTAGCAGCAACGCTTGCTGCGACGGCAGTGTCTGGTATGGCTCAAGCGAAAGAATGGAAAACCGTTCGCTTTGGTATTGAGGGCGCTTACCCTCCGTTTAGCTGGACAGAAACCGATGGCTCAATCAAAGGCTTTGACGTAGACATGGCAAATGCACTTTGTGAAGAGATGCAAGTGAAGTGTCAGATCGTTGCTCAGGATTGGGATGGCATCATTCCTTCTCTACTTGCCCGTAAATACGATGCGATCATCGCGGCAATGTCGATCACTGAAGAACGTAAAAAGAAAGTCGACTTCACTGGTAAGTACGCTCAAATTCCAAACAAATTCATCGCTAAGAAAGGCGCAGGTTTAGATTTTGATAATCTGAAAGATGTAAAAGTTGGTGTTCAACGTGCGACGACACACGACAAGTACTTGACGGATAACTACGGTGACGATGTCGAAATCGTTCGCTACGGTTCATTCGACGAAGCGTATCTAGACCTGGCTAACGGTCGTATTGCTGCTGTATTGGGTGATGCGTCGGCACTAGAAGAAGGCGTACTAAACAAAGCAGGCGGCGAAGCGTATGAGTTTGTTGGTCCTTCTTTAACTGACCCTAAATGGTTTGGTGAAGGTATGGGGATTGCCGTTCGTAAACAAGATAAAGATTTGACGAAAAAGCTAGACGCAGCGATTAACGCGCTACGTGAAAAAGGTGTTTACCAAGAAATCGCTGGTAAATACTTCAACTACGATGTTTACGGCGACTAAGCCGTAGCTAAGCGACCGTTAGCTTGTTCCTAGAAGTCGCTAACGGTCGATTTTTGAGTTTTAGGGATTAGGAACTCACCTATGCTGGATCTACAAGGATATGAAGCCTCGATTTTAAAAGGGGCGCTAGTAACCATCGAAGTCGCCGTACTTTCTCTGATTTTAGCCGTTGTTCTTGGCATGCTTGGCGCCTTAGCAAAGCTTGCACCTTACAAGTGGGCGAGAGCAATCGCGACGTTATACACTACCATCATTCGCGGTATCCCAGATTTGGTTCTGATGATGTTGATCTTCTTTGGTGGTCAAATTCTGTTAAACAACAGCCTTTACTCTATCAATGAGACGCTCAATGAATGGTTTACCTCAAGTAACCCTGATCATGAGTGGACGTCTTACTTGCCAGATTACATTGATGTCAGCCCGTTTATTGCCGGTGTATTGACCATTGGCTTTATCTTTGGCGCTTATATGGCGGAGACATTCCGCGGAGCAATCATGGCGGTAGACAAAGGCGAGTTGGAGGCGGCAAAAGCTTATGGCATGAGCCCTGTAATGTCTTTTCGAAGAATTCTCTTACCACAAATGATTCGTCATGCCTTACCCGGCTTTGGTAATAACTGGTTAGTGTTGCTCAAGACGACGGCTTTGGTTTCTATCATCGGTTTAGAAGACATGGTTCGTATGAGCTCATTGGCAGCAGGTACAACCAAAATGCCGTTTACCTTCTATATGGCAGTCGCGATCATCTTTTTGTTCTTTACCAGCGTTTCGACCGGTTTGCTTAAGCTGGTGGAACGTAAATTCAGTATTCACGCGAGGTAAGCCATGGATTTTTCATTGATAATTGAAAGTTTCCCGGTCTACCTAGATGGATTGTGGACGACAGTATGGTTAGTTGCTTTAGCGCTTGTGATTGGTCTATGTGTATCAATTCCATTAGCTATCGCACGTAACAGCACGAATTACGCGCTAAGTTTGCCGTCATGGGCGTTTATTTACTTTTTCCGCGGGACGCCATTGCTGGTGCAGCTTTATCTCATTTACTACGGTATGGACCAATTCTTCCCAGTGAAAGACACGCTTTGGGAGCATGCTTGGTTCTGTGCCTTGGTGGCTTTTGTTCTTAACACTTCGGCTTACACGGCGGAAATCATTCGTGGTGCGATCAATGGTTTGCCAAAGGGCGAAGTAGAAGCCGCAAAAGCATACGGCATGAGCAAGTTTATGACTTACCGTCGTATCATCTTGCCAAGTGCGCTTCGCAGAGCGTTACCTGCTTATTCGAACGAAGTCATCTTTATGCTTCACGGCAGTGCGGTTGCAGGTATCATCACCATCATGGACCTAACTGGTGCCGCACGATTGGTGAACTCAAGATACTACGCTCCGTTTGAGTCCTTCTTGACGGCAGGCCTGTTCTATATGGCGTTGACATTTATTATTCTTTGGTGCTTTAAAATTGCCGAGAAACGTTTCTTGGCGTATCTAAGACCATTGAGCTAGTACATGCCTATTGTTCGGATACGTAAAAGAAAGAGCGCCAATTGGCGCTCTTTTTAGGTAGATGAAGGGCGAGTGAGTTTACCTATACAAATTGGAAATCACCGTCAAAGGCTGCGTCGGTATAAATGACGACTTCTTTACCACCTTTGGTAAAGGTGTAGGCTGTTAATACATCTGAGCCTGATAGGCCTAAGGAATCAATCATGCCTTGGTCTAGCTTGTAATCTGATGACGCCATAAGGTCCGCCACCGTCATAGTAACACCATCATCGGGATCGCCTTGAGTATCGCTTTCTAGGCTCCAACCATTGCTTTCATCGAGCTTGATATCTTCTACACCAAGTGCAAAGAATTCTGATTGGCCATCGTCTTTACTCTTGGTGTTATCGCTCGCTCCACCTTGGTGGTAGGCTTTGCCTAGAGTTAGGGTTACAGAGTCACTATCACTATTGGTACCAATGACAGCTTCAATGCCTTTAATATTGTCTCCGCCTTTAGACATGTCGATATCGATAGGGCCATCTTTATCGTTGGCGACAAGAACGTCGAATCCTTTACCTCCTCGGATTAACGTATCGTCCGCGTCGTAAGCAATAGTATCGTTGCCTTTGCCACCACGAACTTCGTCAGCACCACTACCGCCAATGATCACGTCATCGCCTTTGCCGCCTTTAAGTACATCGACACCGGCACCGCCATCTAGCCAGTCGTCACCTCGGCCACCTTTCAGTAGTTCCGGTTCCGCAACTGTTGTGACATTATGCTCAACATCATTAAAGTCGTTATCATTACCTGATAAGTCAGTATTGTCGTTCCATTGGAACAAGGATGTTCCTTCACCGTTCGGAGATACTTGCGCATGAATAGGTAGACCCAGTTCGAACGCTACTTCATTAAGAGTCTGTAGATTTAGATCGAAGTCAGTTAGTTCGACAACGCCATCAACAATACCTTTATCTGCACCGTCTGGAACAATGAAGAAGCCCAGCTTACAGGCTTCGCCGCCCATCATTTCTTTTGAAATAGAAGTCGATGAGCTTTCGACGTTCTTAACGTCAGACCACAAGATGCCTACATTTACTACATCCCCATTGGAATCTGCAGTATAGAACCCAAGAGAATTGTTGAATCCAGCGTCTGATCCTATGAGTTCGACATCAAAAGTGCCATTAAACTCGCTGATGTCATACATGCCGTTTTCTGGCGTAGGCAAGGTTTCTTGGTTATCACCACCAAGTAGAACATCATCACCGCGTCCACCGTGTAGCTTATCTGTACCATCACCAGTGAGACCAACCGCTTCTACCGATGTAACGAAGAAATCACTCGCGTCCTGCCCATTGCCTTTGTCAAATTCAGGTCCAACAGCAGAAAACTGAATTTCATCAAAAGCTTTGAAGCCCGTGTCTTCAGGTGTTATTTCTAAGTAGCCGCTGTGGTTGTTGCCATCTTTCAAATCAGCAGCCGTGAAGTCTCCTTCAGCGACAAGAATACCTTCTCGGTAAGCTGCCCAATGACCAGTTTCATCAACGCCATCATTACCTTCATCGAGGTAGAGATTCGAAATGCCCACTTTGACTGCCATCGTATGTTCTTCTAGACATACAGACAGAATCTCTGACCCTATTGTGTCTGGTCCAGCACCGTCACTGTCGATGTACGAGTAGCCGATCTGTGAGTTAACACCGCTTTCCGAGTTGCCTTTTACACCGTATCCGGTTTCACCGTTTGCAGCCCCTTTGGTGACAAGCATGCCCTCTGAACCATCAGGATTGTAAGCTGTCGCGTTATCAAGCCCCAAACCGTCACCCTCTGGTGCCTCAGCGGAGTCTAAATCTAACTCAAACTTACCAGACTGCTCATTGAAAGAAAGGGCATCAAAATTGTCACCAATGAGTACGTCTGCGCCTTTGTTACCTCGGATTAAGTCATCACCGGGTTTCGAGCTTTCATCGATATTGTCTCCGTCTCTAGGAGTGCCATCACCAATCAATACATCGTTAGCTTGGTATTGGTGAAGAGCGACATTATCGAGTAGGGAACCAAGAGAATCTTCGTTACCATCGGCCATAAATGAAATGGTATGTTCGCCAGCGCCTAGATCTAGATCTAGATTGACCGTTTCCCAGCCATAGTTGTTGTATGTTCCGACAACTTCGCCATCAATGAGAACCTTCAGACCGTTTGTGTCTGCATTAGAGGTGCGGTTGGTGTGATCAAATGAGAGTTTGAATGTGCCTGCGGTATCAACCGTGAAGGTTTGACTGACGGTTGAGTTGGTTACGGTATTATCACCATCTTTATGAGAATCAAGCTCTAATACGTTTTCTCTTGCTGGATCTTTGTTAGGCCCATAGCCACCATCGTTTTGGATTTCGATTAAACCTTCGGTTGCTTCCCAACCACCATAGTTAGAGTAGGTTTGCCAGCCGCCATGATCGACAACAGGAGTATCGCCTACGCCATCATCAAAATCACCATTGGCTAGTAAGTTATTGTCATCCGTTTTAGCTCGACGATCACCATAAATAATGTCGTTGTTACCACCGCCTTCGACATAGTCGTTACCAGAGCCAGCAACAATGATGTCATCGACACACCCCACATGCTCTACATCCTTATCACGAGCCAAGTCGATGTTGGGATTTACGCCAGCTTCGTCTTTTGCATCAATACTGTGGTTCCATGATTCGATAACATCGTTACCGTCTCCGGATTTAATCGCTTCAGATCCTCGGCCTCCGGCAATAAAATCATCACCATCGCCTGTCTTAACGATATCGTCACCTTTACCAGCGCGAACTTCTAGATCCGCGCCTGAATTGTCTTCAAGGTGATTATCTACATCCCTTGACACTCCATCTTGAGTTGGCCCGTCTACTAGATTGCCAACTTTTGCATTGGTGTCTGTTACAGAAACTTCTTCCGCCATTGCTTTGTCCTCATATATCGCAAGATACATAGAGGCAGCTCAGCCATCTCAATACCATTTGAGATCTGTAGCTTTCCGTCCCCACCTCGCAGTGGGTTTGGCTTTATCATCCTTTTGTTTATCAATTAAATTAGCCAGTAACGTCGAGGGATTATGATTTTTTGAATAAGTCTTACATCTCTCGCATCGCTTTATATGAAGCGACGGCGAGAGGGTTGAGCAAATAGTCCAACGGGGTTTGATCTTCTATTAGGATCATGACCTCTGCGGGCATTCCGGGGTACAAAGAGATCGACTCTCCGAGTTGATTTAACATGTCGGCATCGAGTGACACTCGCGCTAGATAAGCGGACGAACCTGTTGCTTGATCGCTAATCCGGTCGGCAGAAACGTGAATCAGCTTACCCTCAATTGGCGGTGTTTTCCGAAAACTAAAGGCGGTAAGGCGTACTTGTGTTGCCTGACCAATATGAAGGACTTCGATATCTTCTGGTTTTACAAGTGCCTCCACAATGAGCTCATCTTCTTGTGGCACGATTTCCATTAATGTGTCGCCAGGGGCGATAATCGCATGCTCACCCACAACATTCAGCCCAACAACGACTCCACCTTGGGGAGCTCTGATCTCGACGCGTTCCAAGACATCACTCGCATTCACCATCGCTTCTCGAGTTTCGTTTAGTTTACGTTCAAGCTCTTGAACCTCTTCACCGAGTGTTTTTGCGTAGTTAAAATCTGCGTTTGCTAGCTCCATTTTTGCCTCGGCAACAAAGCCTTTGGCTCGACCTATCTGAGCGCTAAGATCAGCAATTTGGCCTTCTAATTGCGAATGCTCACGTTGCAAATCTAAGTACCGAGACTTAGATGTGTTGCCCGATGTCAGCAGCTTTTTGTGCATGGCAACTTGCTCAGAAAGATAGCGAATACTCTCTTTTCCTGCTTGGTAGCGTTTTTGTAAACCCACCATATCGAGGCGAGCTTGCTCTATCTTCTCAATTAAAATATTGCTCTCACCAACGCGCAGTGAGCGTCGTTTTTCATATAAAGCTTGTTGTGTGCGAATGATGGATTGAATATCGGCGGAGTCACTTCGAGAGAGCAAACGACTATCGAATTGAATTTCAGGATGATCGGCAAGTTCTGATTGCAAGCGATTTAAACGTGCCAAATCGCTCTGCCATTGTGCTCTCAGTCGGTTTAGGTTGGCCTGAGCTTGCGTCGCACTTAACGTTATGAGCAAATCATCTTTGGTTACCCAATCCCCATCTTTGACGTGCACTTTCTCAATAATTCCGCCTTCTAAGTGTTGGACTGGTTTTCGCTTGGATTCCACAATCACCACTCCAGGGGCAATAGCGGCCGAGCTAAGAGGAGAGAGGCTAGCCCAGGTAATGAATCCACCCACCATGATAAATAGAACCAGCATCGAGATGAGAACCACGGGTTTGGTAGTGAAAGAGAGCTTACGTCCATCTTCGAATTCAATGCCGGAGCGTTGTAATGTCGTTTTACTCATTCGAAGCCTCCGACTTTGGTTGTGTTCGAGAACGTTCATCCATCATGGATCGTAAAACTTTGCTTGCTTCACCCGCTTTGGTGATTTGACCTTGGTTGAGTTCTACTACCCAATCGACATGGCGTAGTAGGTGAGGTTGGTGCGTAATCATGACGACGGATGTGCCTTCTTCGCGGCAAGAAGCCAATAATGAAGTGAGGTATTCTTCTCCCTCTTTGTCCATGTGTGAATTGGGCTCGTCTAAGACCAACAACTTGGGTTTGAAACAAATAGCTCTTGCCAGAGCGAGTTTTTGTGCTTGCCCGCCAGATAGTTGGTGGCCGCCATCTCCGATGATGGTCTCGTAACTATTCGGTAATTGAAGAATGGTTTCATGGACACCAGCGCGCATAGCTGCTCTGATGATCTGCGAGTCGGTTACTTCAATATCGAAGTGAGCGATATTCTCTTTAACGGAGCCTTGTAAGAACTGGATGTTTTGCGGCAGGTAACCGACCGTGTGTTTGAACTGGTCTCGATCCCAGTGGGTAACGTCTAAACCATCAATGCACACTTTGCCCGAGGTTGGTTTATGTATGCCAGTAACGAGTTTACATAAGCTGGTTTTTCCTGAACCACTGGCCCCAATGATTGCAACACGATTTCCTGCCTCTAACCTGAGTTTGAGCTGTTTAAGAACAGGTTCACCTTTATGGTGCTCTGGCGACCAAACCACTTGATCAAAACGAAGCTCTCCTGAAACTTCTGGTAACGTGATTCGTTCAGGCTCTGTTTGACTTTTGTTGACGACTTGCTTGATGCGATCGGCTGCAGCTAGTCCTGTTTTCCAGCCTTGAAATCCGGCGGTCAGTTGTTCAATCGGCTGAAGCGCGCGAGCCATTAGAATCGAGCCTGCGATCATGCCACCTGCACTCATTGCGTTCTCGATAACCAGAAAAGCCCCCGTGCCCATAATGCCAATTTGCAGGGTCATGCGAACGAGTTTCGCCAGCGAAGTTAGGTTGATAGATGCTAGGTCAATTTTGTTTCTGAACCAAAGTTTCTCAGCTAGTACCGATTGAAACTTATCAAACGTTCCTTTGTAAGATTGTTGAGAAAGCAGGGTTTCTTGTTTGTTGAACAACTCATCGACTTTTCTGTTTGTGGCTATTTGAGTCGCATAAGTCGCTTCAAAAGATTTCTTCTTGGCATAGAAGGAGACTAGCGCAATAAACAGCACGCAAATTACAGCAATCAAACCGACTAACCCAATGATAGGATGGAGCATGAACATGACGAGTAAAAAAAGGGGAGTCCAAGGAAGGTCGAAGGCAACAAAAAAGCTCGGAGAGGTGAGGAGCGAGCGGATCTCGTTAATATCATTAAAAACATAGCGAGCTTTTGCTTCTGACCTCGTCCCACAAATCTGATAGAGCCACTGTGAACTTTCTGATTCGAACTGAAGTGCTTTTCGTTGGGTGTACTTTTGTCTCAGAGTGTCGAGTAAGGCCTGTGAGATGAGTAAGAAAAGCGCGATTGCTGTGAGTAGGAACAGCGTGTCTGTACTTCTGCTCGATAACACGCGGTCGAAAAGTTGGAGGCTGTATATTGGAACCACTAACATTAGCGCATTAATCGCCGCGCTGACTAATGTCATGGGACCTAATGCTTTAAATGTAAAAGGTGACAAGCTGTTCCAACTATTTTGAACCATACTTCCCTCTCTCCATGAACTAAAGAAGTAGTAATCAGTATAGAAAGTGAAAGCTTAAGAAGTGCCTCAAAAGTGAGACGCGGAGGGAAAGCGAGGTTTCGTTTTTGAGAGAGGAAGAGTAGAGCTAATCGCTGCGAAAATGTGCTGCGATTAGCTCTTGTCATTATCTATTTGAAAGTAGACCAAATAGGGGCGTGATCTGACGGTTTTTCGATCCCACGTAGTTCGTAATCAATATCTGATTCGATACATTTCTTTGCTAACGATGGCGTTGCTAAAATCACATCAATACGAAGGCCGCGGTTGTCATCGAAGCCGCGAGAGCGGTAATCAAACCACGAGAAACGATCGTCGACTTCTGGGTGCAAGTTACGGAAAGTATCTTCGAAGCCCCAATCTAGAAGGGTTTGCAACCATTCGCGCTCTTCTGGTTGGAATGAACATTTGCCTGTTTTCAACCAGCGTTTACGGTTTGGTTCACCAATGCCGATATCTGCGTCAATTGGACTGATGTTAATGTCGCCCATGACAATCAATTGTTCATCGTTAGAGTGGTGATCGTTCAAATAAGTCATCAAATCTTTGTAGAACTGACGTTTGTATGGGTACTTGGTTTCGTGAGCAATGTTGTCACCTTGAGGGAAGTAACCATTTAGAACCGTTACCTTCTCTCCGTTCTCATCTTCAAACGTCGCCATGATCATACGCTTTTGATGTTCTTCATTGTCGGTTGGGAAACCTTTTTGAACGCTGATTGGCTCTTGTTTACATAGCATTGCCACGCCGTAGTGCGCTTTTTGGCCGTGAAAGTAAACTTTGTAACCCATCGCTTCGACATCTTCGATTGGAAAAGCTTCGTCGTGTACTTTGATTTCTTGAAGGCCAATTACGTCTGGCTGGTGCTTGTCGATAAGCGCTTGTAGTTGATGCAGACGCGCACGAAGTCCATTGATGTTAAAGCTAATTACTTTCATTTTTTATCCTTCTGAGAGGGCGTGTTTGAGTATGATGTTACCATCGCAAAGGTGAGCTGAAAACGGTTCTCATGTAATCAAATTGAGTTTAAAGAATTGTTAAATATGTAATTGCTATTGTGCCTGCGTATGGTTTAATGAGTCTCAAAAATGAGTTTGCTTGAATAAGGATGTTGTATGCGAACCCTATCTGTGCAGTGGAAAATCACGTTACTTTCCGGGCTTTGCCTGCTTGTTACTTCTTTATCTTTAATAGGCTTTTCAGTTTACAACGCGCTCAGCAACCAAAAATTGTTGCAACAAGAGAGCAGTGCGTCTGTTGTTGAAAAGTCGGAACAACTTTTACAAACCCGTGCGCTATTAAATGCGACGGAAGTGTCTGAGTACCTCAACGAAGCGACATATAGAGCCGAAATGTTGGCTGCGAACGCGTTATTCTTCAAATCTAACTCAGAGGAGAATTTTGGTGCGAGTGAAGATCTTCGGTCTGCTTTGAATGAAATGATTCGACAGGCAGTTTTGCGTTTTGATGCGATACAAGCTGCGTACTTGGTGTTTAATCCGGACATGCTAGATAGTGAAGACTCAAACTACAAAAGTGCCGACTATGTAGGTTCTAATGAAGCGGGTCGATTCGCAACTTATTGGTCAAAGGCAAACAACGGCGAAAATGTACTCGCCAAGACACTCAGTGAGAAAGTGCTGAATCAGAATGAGAACGCTGAACGTTTTTATTGCCCTATTTCTTCTGGCCAAACGTGTATTGCTTCACCTCGATTGAACAGCAATGACACTGGCAGTTTCCTCACGACTTCCATTTCTATTCCTTTAATCGTGGAAAGCGTTCCTATCGGCTTCTTAGGGATCGAACTTCGTTTGGATCAGTTGGCGAAGATTGCGACCAATTCTGACCAAAGTTTGTTTGCAGGAGCTGGAAACGTATCAATGATCAGCCTTGATGGCACGTTACTCGCGTCGGATGATTCAGCGAATACCATTGGTCAACCTTTTGTTAGTTCAAACCTGTCCAACGATAAGCTAACCGATTTCTTGTTTGGGGGAGAAGCGGCAGTGGAATGGAACGCTTCAGGTGAGTGGATGACGGTTTTCTCTCCTATTCAAGTTGCCAACCAGACTTGGGGGGTGACCTTTGAAATGCCGCGTTCCGCCGTATTGGCTGATGCAGACATGCTAGATACCTTGATCACGACGAACATGGAAGAGGGCATCATCATCGAGGTTAGTGTCGGTGTTGTTCTAGTGCTAATTGGGTTAGCCACGACAGCGTTATTGGCAAAAACCATTGTAAGGCCAATTCGAGAGGTCGTACTTCGCTTGGAAGACATTGCAACGGGAGAAGGGGATCTAACCCAACGTTTGGATGTGAAATCACAGGATGAAATTGGCCAGTTATCAAACGCATTTAACCAATTTTTAGCGCGATTACAGAGCACGATAAAAGAAGTGGTGGACACGTCACGGCAAATGGCGGACAAAACCGAACATGCGAAGCTGGTGGTTGCGGCGACAAGAAGCAGCAGTGATGCACAATTCAAAGAAGTTGATCTCGTTGCCACTGCCGCTGAAGAGATGACGCAAACCGCGGCGCTGGTGGTGCAAAATGCGGAGGTTGCGGTGCATGCAGCTTCAGCAGCGAGCAAATCAGCCGAGAAAGGGCAGCAAGTGATTCAAGCGTCTGAGCAACAAATGCAAGCGCTTCTTTCTACTATGATGAAAGCGGTTCCTGTGGTGGAAGAGTTGGCAAATAACAATGCGAGCATTACAGAAATTCTGACAGTTATTGAGGGCATCTCTGAGCAAACTAATTTATTAGCGCTTAATGCTGCTATCGAAGCCGCAAGAGCTGGTGAGCAAGGTCGTGGTTTTGCCGTGGTTGCGGATGAGGTTCGAAATTTAGCAAGTCGTACTCAAAGCTCTGTAGGGGAAATTCGAGATGTGATCGCTAGTGTACAAACTGGCACTCAGGCGGTAGTGGGAGCTATTACAGAGGGTAACCAAAAAGCACAATCTTCAGCTGAACAAGTCAATATGGCAGTAGAAGAGTTGCAAAGTATTTTTGAGTCTATTGCTGCGATCAATGACATGAACAGTCAGATCGTCAGAGCGGCCGAAGAGCAGCAATCGGTATCAAATGAAGTGAATCAAAGTGTGGCGAATATCCGAGATCTTAGCAGCGAGATCCTCAATCAAGCTCAATCATCAGAGAGTGCTGGTTCAGAGATGGAATCGTTATCTGACCAACAACAAGCGTTGATGGCGCAGTTCAAAGTCTAATGACTTTTGAGCCACTCTTGTCCGCGTAATACAAAAGGGGAGCATTGATGCTCCCCTTTATTGTGTTTAAGTGTTTGTTTATAGATAACGCTTTATTCAGCTTTGAGCTTATTTTCCAGATCGCTTTGCACAATCTTAATCGCTTTCAACGCGGTTTCTGGATCGATCTCATTGGTTTCTAGTAAGTAAATCAAATCCACAGCAAGTTTGATCTCTGCTGGTGCGTCATCTAAAGGAGAGTTTTGCTGTTCTGACATTACTGGTTCTTTTCCCTATGAGTAATTTGGTTTTCTAACTTCAGCAAAGCGGCTTCACAACGTTCTAGTCGTTGTTCTGTTGCCAACAGTACTTTTTGCGCTTCTGCGCGCGCAAAGCTCGGAGCCATCTCTACCGCTCTTTGCTTCTCTAATACCATTTCACGTAGGCGGCGCGCCCATTCTTGGTGCTGCGCCAACTCTTGATACAATACGTTGATCGGCTTTCTAAAGTGACTGCTGTGCTTGATTTCACCCTTGCGAATCTTCGTAGTGGATATCTCACGTTGAATCGCTGTGATTTGTGCCAATAGCCTTTCAGTTAAATACTCTGCACGTAAAGCGGTAAGTTTGCCTTCGTTTTGCTCACGTATGATTGCATCAAGTGTGGCTTTGGCTTCTTTTACACATGGCGTCAGTAAACGTGAGCGACAGTGAAATAAACGTTCATCAAATAGGTGGACATGGTGTTCACCGCGTTGACGATCAAGCATCGCGGCTTGCTTCGACATCTGCTCTAAGTTTTCAGAAAGTTGCTTAATGTTCATGTTAATCCCACAAACCACGCATCATAAGCAAGCTTAATTGCTAGCACGCTCACGACCGTTACAAACACAGGGCGAATAAATTTAGAGCCAAATCGAATCGCAGAATGGGCTCCGACAAAGGCTCCTGCCATTAAACAAACCCCCATGGTTAAGCCTAGCACCCAGTTGATATGACCTAAAACAGCAAAAGTGATAAGAGAAGTGAAGTTGCTGGTGAAGTTCATGGCTTTGGCTAAGCCCGACGCCAATAAGATGTTGAGTCGATAAAGAGCCATCGAGCTTACTGTCCAAAACGCCCCTGTCCCGGGGCCAGCCAGTCCATCATAGAAGCCGATGGTGAAACCTTGCATGTATTGCTTTTTGTTTAGCATTGGGCAGGGTTCAGGTGTAGGGCTCTGATGCGTTGACTGAGGCGTTTTGTGGAACACTGTGTACATTGCAGCAGCAAGAATAATCAGAGGTAATACTTTTTCTAACCACTGTGTGCTGATGGCATCGACAAACAATGTTCCTAGTGTTGCGCCAATTAGGGTTGCAACAAATGCTCTCCCCCAACATTGAGGTTTAAATAGGCGCTTTTTGTAGTAGGTAAATGCCGCAGTAGAAGACGCAAAAGAGGCTGCAAGCTTATTTGTGCCCAATGCAATATGCGGTGGAAGCCCTAACGACAACAGTGCAGGCACGGTTAGCATGCCACCGCCGCCGGCTACGGCATCAATGAATCCAGCAACAAAAGCGACTAGCGCCAACACCAACAACATGGTTGGCTCAATCATTTCCATAAATAGTTATTCTTCTAATATTCGATCTTGCGTTTAAACGGAGGAAGCGAATCAATTAATGATTGCCCGTAGCGTTTTGTTACCAAACGTCTATCAAGGATGGTCACTCTACCAGAATCCCGCTCTTTGCGCAGTAAACGACCGACACTTTGGATGAGCTTTTTACTCGCATCTGGCACAGTAATCTGCATAAACGGATTGCCACCTTTTTTCTCAATGTATTCTGAATGCGCTTGCTCTACTGGAGAGGTTGGCACACCAAATGGAATCTTGGTGATGACAAGGTTTTCTAGCAGTTCTCCTGGCAAATCAAGGCCTTCAGAGAAACTTCCCGTACCAAAAAGAACGCTGGTTTTTTGTTGATCTACGAGCTTTTTATGTTTTTTTAGAATTTCTGCGCGTGAACTTTCGCCTTGTACCTGCAGTGCCCAGCCTCGTTTGATGAAATCTGAGCTTAATGCATCCGCTACTTGGTTCATTTGCCAATAAGAGGAGAATAATACCAAGTTCGCTTTGTTGTCTTCTAAATACTTAGGCAAAATTTCAATAAGATATTCGGTAAACTGCGGCGCTTGGGGTTCGTACTTCATTGCAGGGATTAAAAGCTCTGCTTGATTCTGATAGTCAAACGGAGAAGCCAAAGCCAAAAATTGAGTGCCAGACTCCGGTTTTGCATCGACCCCAACTTGGTGGCAGAAGTAGGTGAACGAGTTTAGCGCGCGCATCGTCGCTGAAACTAACACTGCTCCAATGCATCGGCTCCAGATTTGTTGGTCGAGTTGCCATCCAATTTCTAGCGGTGAAACACTAACAATGTAATCGCCTTCTCGATCTGGGTGTTTCTCTAACCATCGAGCTAAAGGTGCACCTTTGTCACGAGTAGGCTCTGCCATTAGGTTCCATACTTGCGCTAGGTTTTCCAAGCGCTGAATGTAAAAGCCTAATTCAGCTAAAGCAGGCTCCGCTAGTCTTGACGATAATTCACCATCTTTAACGCGTTCAGCAATCAAATCGGCGATCTTAGCCACACTTTGATTCGCTTTCTTACTCAGTTGTTTTAGATCTTTAGACTGGTTTTCTAACCAAGTTGGCAGCTCGCCATGTTCAAAACGATAAACGTTCTCTTCAAACTGCGCAGGGTCAAACTGTTTAGTTAATTGGTTTAACGCAGGGATCAGTTCCTGTACCGACTCTTGTAGATCATTACGGAATCGACCAACACGTTTTTCATCGGTTAATGAAGAAAACTTAGTAATGGATTGGTTGAGCTTTTCAAGCCATGCCGCAGCCCCTTTCAAGCTTGCTGAAGCTGAAGCATGGTCTCGCGCGACATGAGGCAGGTGATGTGCCTCATCAAATACGTAAATCGTGTTTTCAGGTTCTGGGAGAATGACTCCGCCACCTAAATCGGCATCCGCCATAACCAATGAGTGATTCGCAATGATGACATCATTTTTATCTAGCTCTGCACGGGCCTTTTGGAAAGGGCAGTTGCGGTGAGCGGGCAAGCTATTGTTACAGCTGTGCTTATCGCTGACTATCAACTGCCAAATATGGTCATCAATCGGTTTTGGCCATGAGTCTCTGTCTCCATCCCATTTACCTTGAGCAAGAGAACGGTACATGGTTTCCAGAAGCTCGATGTCTTTCTTCTTTGGTTTAGTCTCGAACATGGCGAGTTGGCCACCATCAACGCCGCTCGCTGTTGCAAGTTTCTCTGCGCAGCAGTAGCGCTGACGACCTTTCGCCAGAATAAAGGAGAACTCTCGATCCGTAATTCGGCGGAAAAGAGGGAGGTCTTTATTCACTAACTGTTCTTGCAATGCCACGGTGGCCGTTGAAATCACCACTTTGCGATTGTTGTAAACCGCCACAGGAATCGCGGCCATCAGATAAGAGAGTGATTTACCGATGCCAGTACCTGCTTCGGCAACCAGCATACGATTTGATTTGTGGTATTGCCCGCATAGCGTTTTAGCGATCTCGGCGACGAGGTAGTTTTGTGCTCGTCTCGGAACAAAGTTATCCAGTTGAGCTTGCAAGTTTTGATAACTGGTTCGAATCGATTTTTGGATGTTACTGGTTAGCATACGGGCCTCAAATGCGTTGGTGGCGCATAGTAGCACACATCACTGGTTCTACAGTAGTTCACAAAACGGAATGCTTTTGTGCGGAATGTAGATCTTGTTCACAAAAAAATATTGAACCTAAACTAAATGAAAATAATTTCATTAGGTGAAAAATATAAAACTTCAAAAATGCCATTCTAGTAGTTTTTTATTCTAATTAATCTCTATTTAATACAATTGAATGGTGTTTTCTATTTGTTATTAATGAATCACTAAATTACGAAAAATCAAGTTGCTAGTTTAGAACTTCATCGAATAATTTAAATATAAAATCTCAAGTGTATGTATTTAAAGGTTATTTTTATTTTTTGATGTTGTGGTTTAGAAAATTTGACAGGCAGAATAATCTTTTGCACTCTAGTGCCCAGATTTTGCAGACCAATCATTGTTACGTTTCGATAACAAGCGGTTTCAAAAATATAAAAAAAGGGAATCGGACAAGGATATCCCGAACTAAGAAAAGGCAGTGGATTAATTATGAAAAAGACTCTATTAGCACTAGCAGTTGCTGCAACAGCAACTACTGTGAATGCAGCTGAAGTATTCAAATCTGACGAAGGTTCTGTAGATTTCTACGGTCAGCTACGTCCAACTCTTCTATTCCTAGACAGCACAGACCACACTGCAGAGCTAAACACTAGCTCTTCTCGTATGGGTGTAAACGGTGTTTACGTTGTAAACGATAGCCTAAAAGTTCTAGGTGAAGTTGAAATCGGTGTAGCTCTAGGTGATAACTACGGCGCTGGTGCTGATTCAAGTGAGCGTACTGACGACACTGTATTCGTTCGTCGCCACATCTTCGGTTTCGACATGGGTGAAATGGGTACTATCCGCTTCGGTAAAGAAGGTACTTTCGCTGATGACGTTTACGGCGCTGACTACTCATACTTCTTCGGTGGTTCTGCACTTCTTTACGGACACGAGTGGAACAACGATTCTCAAATTAAATACGCATTCGAAAACGATGCTTTCTGGCTAAAAGCGGGTTACGCTCTAGGCGAGAAAGACAAGAACGAAGAAGTTCGTGAAGTATTCGTAGGTAAGTCTTTCGGCGACCTATCAATGCACGCTGGTATCCTTTCTTCTGTAAACAAAATTGCAGTAAACAAGGTTGCTCACGACTCAGAAAACCTATCTTTCGAAGTAACTGGTGAATACGCTCTAGGTGAGCACACTCTAGGTGCAACATACTACTACAACGAAGACGAGAACAAGATCTCAGACGAGACTGTTGATTCTCACGGTATCTCTCTAGCAGGTATGTTTGCAGTAGCTCCTAAGACAACTCTTTACTCTGGTTACGAGCTAGTAATGTCTTCTTCTGACCAAGCTGGTACTGTAGACGGTGATGATTCACGTTTCTACGCTGGTGTTGAGTACAAGTTCTCTAAATGGGCTCGCGTATTCGTTGAAGGCGCATACGTATTTGAAGAAACTTCAACTGACAACGTGAAGACAGACAGCAAAACTGACTTCGGTGTTGGTGCACGTTTCTACTGGTAATCAAAACCCAGTTTGATATTGTAAGACCCAGCTATATGCTGGGTCTTTTACTATTGGAGATAAGGATTTAATTTCTATGCAGTTATCATTAAAAGTGGCAATCACACTTTCTGTTCTAGCCAGTACAAACTTATATGCTGCAACGACCTTGGTGGTTCCTGAAGACGTAAAACTACTTGCGGTAAATATGGAGAAGCCAAAGTTGGAGGGTGGTTTGTTTTCCGATGAGAAAACAATAGAGATTCCTGACGGTACAAACCAAATTGTCTTCAAATACCAACCAGAATTTGAAATTGGCGATGATATCAAAGGGGTTTATGGCGACGCTATTATTGCTAAGTTCGATGTGAAGAATGAAGAACTAAAATTCGAGCTGCCAGAATTCAAAACTTACCGCCAAGCACAAACAAACATTTCCCCTCTAGAATGGCAATTGCTTGATTCTAAAGGTCAGCCTATCGATCTTGTTGAAGACGTTCTTGAGTCCGATGGCGTTCAAATTGGTCGTAACTACGCTCAGGAAGCTCGTAACTATAATATTGCTGGTGGGGTAGCTGGAGTTGCTGTGACAGTTGTGACAGTAAACCAACACAGCCAAGCGGTTACTGGCGTCGAGCCTAAAGTAGTTGCTAAAACTGACGCACAGTCATCAACAGCACAAGACAGCCAAATGGTTGATCTACTTAAGACGATGTACCAAAAAGCGACACCACAAGAAAAAGAAACCTTTAAGAAGTGGGTTGCTCAACAATAATCGTTATTAGTGACGACAAAAACTAAAAAAGCAGGCCTAGACCTGCTTTTTATATTTTTTGAGGTGAGCATCTTTTGATGTTTAAAACGAGAGTTTGATTTCTCGCCACTCTCCCGGCTTTAAATCGTCAAGCACAATACCGCCCATCGAGTAGCGAACCAAACGCAGTGTTGGGAAGCCGATGTGTGCGGTCATGCGCCTTACCTGACGGTTTCTCCCCTCTATAATAGTGATTGCCAACCAAGTTGTTGGAATGTTAGCTCGAAAGCGAACTGGTGGGGTTCTATCCCAGATCTCTGGCTCTGGCATTACTTCGACTTTTGCAGGTAATGTCATGCCATCTTTCAACTCAACGCCTTTACGTAGCTTCTCTAAGTCTTCTTCAGTCGGAGCACCGTCAACCTGTACCCAGTAAGTCTTCGGTGACTTTGATTGGGGCTGCGTTAACTTTGCCTGCAAGATGCCATCATTTGTTAGCACCATTAGACCTTCGCTGTCTCTATCTAATCGACCTGCTGCGTATACGTCTTTTACTGGGATGTAGTCAGCAAGCGTTTTACGGCCATCGCCATCGGTAAATTGGCTTAACGTGTCATAAGGCTTATTAAAAATGATCACTTTACGATCTTCTGGTGCAATGCGAGGCTTAGTTGGCTTTGAAGAGCGAGTAGGGCGACTAGGTCGATTTTTCGCCTGGCCATTTGAATGGTTTGGCTTACCGGAGCGTTTAAAATGGCTTGGTTTTGATTGGTTACTACGGCGACCTTTTTCATGACCCGTGCGAGATGACATGTTAACTACCTTGCAAAAATGTAAATGAACTGTGTTTGAAAGTTTTATGTTTTCTTTTAATCGGCTATCATTTGCGCGCCTAAAACTAACAAAAGCGCACAGAATAATAGACTATTTCGTGTTATTTGTTTAATGATATAGCCAAGTTGCTTTTAGTACGGTGTTTTTGCAAAAGAACCACATGAAAGCAAACTTGGCACAAAGTGCACTCATGGATAGAGAGCCTAAGAGCTCCAAACTATAAAAAAGAGTGCAAACCGCATGTCGCGTTGGTGAGGAGGAATGCACTACTAACGTTAAGCAATGCGTAAATTCAACGAACTCAGTTGCTGAGTTGTTCAGCTTAGTTGAGTAAAAAATAGGGAAATTTCATGCCTACAGAAAAACCTACAATTATCTACACCATCACTGATGAAGCCCCGGCGTTAGCAACCTATTCACTACTACCAATCATTCAATCGTTTACTGCATCGTCTGGCATTAATGTAGATACACGTGATATTTCGTTAGCGGGTCGAATCATCGCTAACTTCCCAGAGCATTTAAAAGAAGACCAGCGTATCGGTGACGCGCTAACAGAGTTGGGTGAATTGGCTAAGACGCCTGAAGCGAACATCATCAAGCTTCCTAATATTTCAGCGTCAATCCCGCAGCTAAAAGCAGCAATCAAAGAGCTACAAGCAAAAGGTTACGAGCTACCAAACTACCCAGAAGAGCCAAGCACTTACGAAGAAGAAGCGATCAAAGCGACTTACGACAAAATCAAAGGTAGTGCGGTTAACCCAGTTCTGCGTGAAGGTAACTCAGACCGTCGTGCACCACTTTCAGTGAAAAACTACGCGAAGAAAAATCCACACTCAATGGGCGCGTGGTCGGCAGATTCTCAATCTCATGTTTCAAGCATGGCCGACAATGATTTCTTCGGTAGTGAAAAATCGACAACCGTATCTGGTGCAACCGACGTTAAAATCGAATTCGCTGCGGCAGATGGTTCAGTGAAAGAGCTTAAAGCGGCATTCCCTCTACAAGACAAAGAAGTGATCGATTGTTCAGTAATGAACAAGAAGGCGCTAGTTGAGTTCTTCGAGCAAGAAATTGCAGAAGCAAAACAACAAGACGTACTGCTTTCTCTACATATGAAAGCGACCATGATGAAGGTATCGGACCCAGTTATCTTCGGTCACGCCGTTAAGGTTTACTACAAAGACGTATTTGCGAAATACGGTAAGCTGTTTGAAGAGCTAGGCGTTGACGTAAACAACGGTATCGGTGATGTATATGCGAAGATTGAAGCGCTACCTGCAGAACAAAAAGCAGAAATCGAAGCAGCTATTCTTGCGGTATACGAAACACAGCCAGCACTAGCTATGGTTGATTCAGATCGCGGTATTACTAACCTACATGTACCAAGTGACATCATCGTTGATGCTTCGATGCCGGCAATGCTACGTGCTTCTGGCCAAATGTGGGGACCTGATGGCAAGCAGAAAGATACCAAAGCAATGATCCCAGATCGCAGCTATGCAGGTATTTACCAAGCTGTTATCGACTTCTGTAAAGAACATGGTGCATTTGATCCAACAACAATGGGTAGTGTGCCAAACGTGGGTCTAATGGCTCAAAAAGCGGAAGAGTACGGTTCACACGACAAGACGTTCATCCTAGATAAAGCGGGTACTGTACGTGTTGTAGATGCTTCTGGTGCGGTGCTTCTAGAGCAAGCAGTAGAAGAAGGCGATATCTTCCGTATGTGTCAGGTGAAAGACGCGCCAATCCAAGATTGGGTGAAACTTGCGGTTACTCGTGCTCGTGCGACAGGCGCTCCAGCCGTATTCTGGCTAGATGAAGCTCGTGCTCATGACGCAGAACTGATCAAGAAAGTTAACGCATACTTACCAGAGCATGATACTTCAGGCTTAGAGATTAAGATTCTTGCACCAATCGATGCATGTAAGTTCTCTCTAGAGCGTATTAAAGAAGGTCTAGATACCATTTCAGTTACTGGTAACGTACTTCGTGACTACCTAACTGACTTGTTCCCAATCCTAGAACTTGGTACTTCTGCGAAGATGCTATCTATTGTTCCACTAATGAACGGTGGCGGTCTATTTGAGACGGGTGCAGGTGGTTCAGCACCTAAACACGTTCAACAGGTAGAAAAAGAAAACCACCTACGTTGGGATTCTTTGGGTGAGTTCCTTGCACTAGCGGCATCGCTTGAGCACCTAAGCACCGTTGCTGGCAATGCAAAAGCACAAGTGCTTGCTGACGCACTTGATAAAGCAACAGGTGAGTTCTTAGACAACAACAAGTCGCCATCGCGAAAAGTTGGTGAATTGGATAACCGCGGCAGTCATTATTACCTAGCATCTTACTGGGCAAAAGCGTTAGCAGAGCAAGCGGTAGATGCTGACCTAGCGGCTGAATTTGTACCAGTGGCAAAAGCATTGGCAGAGCAAGAAGAGGCGATCGTTTCTGAACTGAACTCTGCACAAGGTGTGAAAGGCGAGCTAGGTGGTTACTACTCACTGGATGATGCGCTAGCGTCTACATTGATGCGCCCAAGTGCGACGTTGAACACCATTATTAACAAGTAATATAGATGGTTCTCGCGCTACTTCAGTGGCGCGAATCTGAAACTGATAAAAACAATAAACCCGCTCTTTGGCGGGTTTATTTTTCTCTTTATAAAAGCAGAGCTATGCCGTGCTTCTACAAGAGCAAATGTTTTGTCTTTCCGACAGCGCTCTAGTTATTTGGCTTGGCCTTCTACTGGCACGACGCTACTTGCGTGTGAACCTTTTGGACCTTTTTCAACCTCGTATGAGACTTGTTGGCCTGCTTTCAGTGTACGATAACCGTCCATTTGGATAGTTGAGTAGTGGGCGAAAATATCTCCTTCTTCTTCATCTGAACAGATAAACCCAAATCCTTTGGCATTGTTAAACCACTTTACTGTACCTGTAGCCATGCTTTTACATCCCTCATGCATTTTTTACTGATGTTGTTACTTCACCCAAGCTATACCTTTAACTTGGTCTCATTGTTAGCCGTTACTATTTTTGCGATTGCTAACACACGTCGAGTGAGCATATCCATATTCACCAGAATGTTAGAAAACCAACAAACCCAGAATGAGGATTTATGCATCAACACTTTCCACTGTAGTCAATGAATCTCGACAGTCAATAGTGAAAGTCAACAATCAGAAACATATTTGAAAACAAATCACTTTTGAGATTAACATTTTTGCAAACTGTTTCTGGCGCATGCGATGGCTTTTAGTCAAAAGGACTGCAAGGGTTTGATATCAAGGGAAGGGATACTAACCAAATTGCCTATATTAGAAGATTCTACTAAATGAATAAAAAGTGATGTTTTCGTGATATTTAGCTCTTTTTCCTCTGTAAGTGTGATCTTGGTGGGTTTGATGATTGTAATAACAAGGGGGAAACAGAGAGCATTTAAATTGATAGTTCTAACAGCAAAAAAATCGGTTCTAAGTGATAAAAATCTTTTATTTGCGCGCCTGACAGAGGTGCATTAGTCTCTATGTAAGGAAGCAAAATTTATCTATCAAATTCGAATTAGGTGCCACATCTCACTACACCGCATGGCATGCTTATGGTAGATTGTTTTTATAGGTCGAAAACATCAACCCTTTGATACGATATCTTTGAATTGCCATGAGTAAAAATTTTGAATGGGTGACTCCAGACTCTGATCTTCTGGAGCGCGAAAGTACAAAAGTTCAGCCACCAAAGCTATACAACGTTGTACTCAACAATGATGACTATACACCTATGGATTTCGTCATAGAGGTGCTTGAGCGATTTTTTTCACATGATATTGATAAAGCAACGCAAATCATGCTCAAGATCCACTATGAAGGAAAGGCAATTTGTGGCACTTACAGTGCAGAAATTGCTGAAACAAAAGTAGCGCAAGTGACGATGTACTCAAGGGAAAATGAGCATCCGCTACTATGTACTATGGAGCAAGCGTAATAAGAAGACTTGCTCGAGCAACCAAAGTTGTTCTTTCGGGAGGTACTTATGCTAAATAAAGAACTAGAGTCAAGCCTTAACGGTGCATTCGCTCGTGCACGTGACAAACGCCACGAGTTCATGACTGTCGAACACCTCCTACTTGCATTGTTGGAAAATGATGCAGCTAAGGAAGCCCTTCTAGCCTGCAAAGCGGACCTTGATGCTTTGCGTAACGAACTCGATATTTTTATCGACCAAACAACGCCGCTCATTCCTGAAAGCGATGAGACGCGCGAAACCCAGCCGACATTGAGTTTCCAGCGTGTATTACAACGCGCCGTCTTCCATGTCCAGTCGTCTGGTCGCAGTGAAGTGACTGGGGCAAATGTCCTTGTTGCGATTTTCAGCGAGCAAGAATCTCACGCTGCTTACCTACTCAAGAAGAACGATATCTCTCGTTTGGACATCGTTAACTTTATCTCTCACGGCATTACTAAAGCTTCTGGCTCAAATGAAGACTCTTCTTCATCAGACTCTTTCGGCTCAGAAGCGCCAGAAGAAACCAATCCAGAAGAACGTTTGGAAAGCTTTGCAACCAATCTAAACCAAGTTGCGAAAGCAGGTAACATCGACCCACTTATTGGCCGAGACAAAGAACTAGAGCGTACAATCCAAGTACTTTGCCGTCGCCGTAAAAATAACCCATTGCTTGTGGGTGAAGCGGGCGTTGGTAAAACCGCAATCGCTGAGGGTCTAGCGTGGAGAATCGTTGAAGGACAAGTGCCTGAAGTGATTCAAAACAGCGTGATTTACTCACTGGACATTGGCTCACTACTTGCAGGTACTAAATACCGTGGTGACTTCGAGAAGCGTTTCAAATCGGTTCTTAAGCAGCTTGAGAAAGAAGAAGACGCAATCCTGTTTATCGATGAGATTCATACTATTATCGGCGCAGGTGCAGCTTCTGGTGGTCAAGTCGATGCGGCAAACCTGATCAAGCCTTTACTAAGTAGCGGTAAGTTGCGCTGTATTGGTTCGACAACGTACCAAGAGTACAGCAACATCTTTGAGAAAGAGCGCGCTCTATCTCGCCGTTTCCAAAAAATTGATGTAGTAGAACCGTCTCTCGACGATACGACTAAGATCTTGATTGGTCTGAAACCTAAGTACGAAGCTCACCACGAAGTGCGTTACACCAATAAAGCGTTGCGTGCGGCAGTAGAGCTATCGGCGAAATACATCAATGAGCGTCACTTGCCAGATAAAGCAATCGACGTTATTGATGAAGCGGGTGCGCGTAGCCGCTTAGCACCAGCAAGTCGTCGTAAGAAAACCGTCGGTGTTGCTGACATCGAAGCGATGGTCGCTAAGATGGCACGTATTCCAGAGAAATCAGTGTCATCTTCAGACAAAGACATTCTGAAGAACCTTGATGACAAGATGAAGATGCTGGTCTTCGGTCAAGACAATGCGATCGACGCGCTGTCAGAGGCAATCAAACTGTCTCGTGCAGGCCTAGGTGTAGATAACAAGCCTGTTGGTTCATTCCTGTTTGCTGGCCCTACAGGGGTAGGTAAAACAGAGGTGACTGTTCAGCTTTCGAAACTACTTGGCATTGAGCTTCTTCGTTTCGATATGTCTGAGTACGGTGAGCGCCATTCGGTAAGCCGTTTGATTGGTGCGCCTCCAGGTTATGTTGGTTACGATCAAGGTGGCTTACTAACTGACGCCGTGCTGAAACACCCGCACTCAGTGGTTCTGCTTGATGAAATCGAGAAAGCACACCCAGATATCTTTAACTTGCTACTGCAAGTGATGGATAACGGTACGCTGACGGACAACAATGGACGCAAAGCCGACTTCCGAAATGTGATCCTTGTGATGACAACCAACGCAGGTGTTGCTGAGACTGAGAAGAAATCGATCGGTCTTATCCAACAAGATAATAGTCATGATGCGATGGCGGAAATCAAGAAGGTATTCACACCAGAATTCCGTAACCGTCTAGACAATATCATTTGGTTCAACAGCCTAGATGAAGCGGTGATCCACCAAGTGGTTGATAAGTTCATCGTGGAACTACAAGTTCAACTGGACGCTCGTGGCGTATCAATGGAAGTATCACAAGATGCGCGTCATTGGTTAGCTCACAAAGGCTACGACAAAGCGATGGGTGCACGTCCTATGGGACGAGTTATTCAAGAGCAGCTCAAGAAACCTTTGGCGAATGAACTTCTGTTCGGCTCATTGGTGGATGGTGGCACTGTGAAAGTAACGCTAGTGAAAGACGAACTTAAGTTCGAATACCTAAGCGAGAAAGAAGCAGCACTTCACTAATTCTTTGTTGAAATCTACTTTAAAAGCGTGCGCCTAGGCGTGCGCTTTTTTGTGTCTGCAAGAATGGAACAAGTCTGGTGAGTGTATTGAAACGGCCAAAAGCAAGCTTGGTATTGAGAGCAAAAGACAGGCAATAAAAAACGAAGCCATAAGCTTCGTTTTTTATTGCATTCGAAAATCAGAGATTAACGAGCACGGAAGACGATGCGGCCTTTAGATAGGTCGTATGGAGTCATCTCTACAGTTACTTTATCACCAGTAAGAATACGGATGTAGTTCTTACGCATCTTGCCAGAGATGTGTGCAGTCACAACGTGACCGTTTTCAAGTTCAACGCGGAACATAGTGTTTGGTAGAGTGTCAAGCACAGTGCCTTGCATCTCAATTACGTCTTCTTTAGCCATTTAATCCTCTTTAGAAATTAGGCGGTATTAGCGCGCTTATTTTGCCGCTAAACAGTAATTATGTAAAGTTGGGGCGTATTCTACCCTTGCCAACGCTGATTTACTAGCCTTTGGTGTCGTTGAAAGCGAGTTTTGTAGTTCATCGCTGGACATTCATCGATCTGATAGCCCAAATATAGCCAATGTTTGCTGTTCTGTTGACAATATTCAAGTTGGAAAAGAACCCCTAAGGTCCCAAGAGACAAAGGATAATCGGGATCAAAGAAGGTATAAAAAGCACTCGCACTGTTATCCATGATATCCGTAACCGCAACTGCGAGAAGTCGATCATTTTCATCATAGACATGCAGAAATCCGGTTGTTAACCATGTTGTTTGAGCAAATCGAGCGAACTCATCCTCACGAGGAGGATACATGGTGCCATTTTTGTGCCGTGCAGTTATGTATCTGCTGTAAAGCTGGAACCAATCTTGGTCTAGCTCTGGCTTGAGCGTCCAACGCAGAGAGTTGGCTTTATTCAACAGACGCTTTTGACTCTTGGATGGACGAAAGTCTGGCACCGCAATGCGGATTGGCTGACATGCATTGCAGTGTTCACAATGAGGTTTATAGATGGTGTCGCCACTGCGACGAAAACCATTCGCCATCAATACTTGATAGTTTTGTTCTGTGTGCAAGTTGGCATCGAGAGCCACAGCCACTCGCTCTTCGCGCTCCGGCAAGTAGCTGCATGGATGGTTATTGGTCAAGCCGATACGGATGTGTTGGAGATCTGTGCTCATGATACCGCGTCCTGCAAAATCTGTGGTTCAAACGTGCCCAAATCGGTGTTCTTACCTCTTAAAGATAGTAGTTTTTGTACGAAGTCGTCACGTTCAAGTTCAAATGCGCCGAGTGAAGCTAGGTGTGGGTTCATTACCTGACAATCGATTAATTGACCGTGGTTTGACGCCAAATGGTCGCAGAGATACCACAATGCAATCTTAGATGCGTTGTCTTTAAGGCTAAACATCGACTCACCACAAAAAAGTTGCCCAACACTGATGCCGTATAAACCGCCAACGAGTTGATCCTCGTGCCATACTTCTACTGAGTGGCAGTGACCGCGTTTGGCGAGTTCAATATAGGATGTTTGCATATCCTCATTGAGCCAAGTTTCTTCTGCAGGACGAGTTGAAGAACATAATTGAATTACGCGTTCGGTTGCATTGTTTAGCGTTACTTTATACTGTTGTTTACGCTGAAACTTTTTTAGGCTTTTTGAAGGCTTAAATGATAAAGGATCAAAAACGGCTCTTGGAGAAGGACTCCACCAAAGAATGGGCTCACCAGGGCCATACCATGGAAAAATACCTTGGTGATAGCCGTTAAGAATGCGTTCTGGGTTGAGATCCCCACCAAAGGCCAGCAAACCGTTTGGGTCGCTCAGAGCTTCGTACGGCGATGGAAACGAATGCGAGTCATCAAGTTCAGTTAAATAGATTGTCATAAAGAAAACTTTACCAACATCAGAGCCTATAGGAGCTTATTATGAGCGGAGTAAGACTTAATATAAAACGATGGGCATGGATCATACTGTTTTTGCCATTTTTCGCCAATGCAGCCTATGAAAGAAATGTAGCAAAACCTGTAAATCAAGTGGTGTATGGCAAAGTCGATTCTGTGCGATACATTACGCAACAAGAAGTGAAACAGTCACAAAGCAATGGCTGGGAAACACTACTGGGTGCGACGATCGGCGGTTTAGTGGGTAACCAATTTGGTGGTGGTACAGGTAAAGAAGTAGCGACCGCAGTTGGGGCGCTCGCTGGCGCAGCCGTAGTGAGAAACCGTAGCAACTACGAATACACGGTGGAATACAAGCTTGTTGAACTTTTGGTTAAAGTCGATGGCAACAAACTTATTAACGTAATTCAAGACGTTGACAATAGCATGCTGTTTAAGCGTGGAGACGATGTTCGCATCCTCTATTTTGATGACGGCGTTCGAGTGGATATCGCTTACTAAGCCAACGTTTGCACAGTAAAATCTAAGCTGACTAATTATTCAAAAATTAGCAAGGATTTACTCTGGTTTTGTGATGGTTTTTTCGTTAGTCTGAATCCACGAAGAATTGTTTAGCTCTCATAAAACGTGAAGTGAGAGCACAAAGGATTATCAACTTTTAATGGAAAGCCTAACGTTACAACCCATCAATAAAATTCACGGGGAAGTGAACCTTCCTGGATCAAAAAGCGTTTCCAACCGAGCTCTATTGCTTGCTGCTTTAGCAAAAGGCACCACTCGTTTGACAAACCTTCTCGACAGCGATGACATTCGTCATATGTTGAACGCACTGACAAAGCTTGGCGTTCAATATCAATTGTCTGAAGATAAAACCGAGTGTGTCGTTGAAGGTCTCGGTCGTCCATTTTCTGTCTCTGAGCCTGTAGAGCTATTTTTAGGTAATGCCGGCACCGCAATGCGTCCACTCGCTGCTGCACTGTGCTTAGGTGAAGGTGAATACGTGTTGACTGGCGAACCTCGTATGAAAGAGCGTCCGATCGGTCACCTAGTGACAGCCCTTCAAGCGGCTGGTGCAGACGTTACTTACCTAGAAAACGAAAACTACCCACCACTGAAAATCGTTGGTACTGGTCTTAAATCTGGTTCTGTATCGATTGATGGTTCGATTTCTAGCCAATTCTTAACGGCATTTTTAATGTCAGCGCCTTTGGCTGAGGGTGAAATTCGCATCAATATTGAAGGCGAATTGGTTTCAAAGCCTTACATCGATATCACTTTGCATATCATGAAGCAGTTTGGTGTAGAAGTGGTCAATAACGACTACCAAGAGTTTGTTATCCCTGCAGGCCAGAATTACATTGCTCCGGGTGATTTCTTGGTCGAAGGTGATGCGTCTTCAGCTTCTTACTTCTTGGCGGCGGCGGCCATCAAAGGTGGTGAAGTGAAAGTCACAGGTATTGGTAAAAATAGTATTCAGGGTGATATCCAATTCGCTGATGCACTTGAGAAAATGGGTGCAGAAATCGAATGGGGCGATGACTACGTGATTTCACGTGTTGGTCAGTTGAAAGGTATCGACATGGATTACAACCATATTCCAGATGCGGCAATGACCATCGCAACGACAGCCCTGTTTGCAGAAGGCACAACAGCGATTCGTAATGTGTACAACTGGCGAGTGAAAGAAACTGACCGTCTGTCTGCAATGGCAACTGAGCTTCGTAAAGTCGGAGCAGAAGTGGAAGAGGGTGAGGATTACATCATCGTTAAGCCTGTACCACAGCTTACGCACGCTGCGATTGATACTTATGATGATCACCGTATGGCGATGTGTTTCTCTCTGGTGGCGTTAAGCGATACACCTGTGACGATTAACGATCCTAAGTGTACGTCCAAGACCTTCCCAGATTACTTCGATAAACTGAAAGCATTGAGCTGTTAATTCAGTTTATTGAAGCGAAAAAGCCAGAGTTGAGACTCTGGCTTTTTTATTGAATTTTGAAGCGCTTATTTGTTCAGCGTGAACTCTTTTGACAGGTGGTGCGCAAGGTACTTAAACATATTGAATACGGCTGTAGTATTGGTGGTCGGCAGACCTTTTTCATCTAAGAAGTACTCGCCTTTAAATACCAATACATCGTCTTTTTCTACTACGCTCGTTGCACGCATACCTTCGATGTAGTCATCGTGTTCTTGGATGATTTGGTTAGCGATCAAAAGAAGGTCGAACTCTTCAATGTGTTTTCTATCAGACATAACGTTCTCGTCATTCAATAAATCTTAAGTGGCAGCAGTATACCCACAAACATCATGGGTTTGCATACCTAAATCTCTGATTACGTGTTTTAGCAGTATTGTTCCAAGAGGTTTTACTTCTTTATATAGAAGCAACATGGTAAGTGATTCTTATATGCAAATCGTCGCTATCTCAGCGTCGTAATCTAAGGTTAGGCTCTGATCGTGAAAGAAAAAATATTTTGTGATGAGAGACAAAATTTATTGAATTCGACTAGCGGGAGGAATCTTTGCCTGCTTAGTATATGCCGCTCAAGACCTTTTGCAGAACCCTGCCTCGTCAAATTAGAAAGGCGATGAATTGTCAACCAATCGGATCTGAATTTCAAAAAAGCAGTTGATCTTCTTTTCATCTCGCACAATAGTAAAAAAAGAAGCAATGAAATAGAACATTATGCGGGTACCTTCCTTAGGGGGCAGTTACCCGCATTATTATGAAGGACGTTAGAGTCAGTTATGGGTAAATCGCTCGTTATAGTGGAGTCACCAGCCAAGGCTAAGACGATAAATAAATACCTTGGTAAAGACTTTATTGTTAAGTCTAGTGTTGGTCACGTGCGTGATCTGCCTACGGCCGGTCAAAGCACTGGTGAGAAAAAAGCCGCTGCCATTTCTACTAAAGGAATGAGCCCGGAAGAGAAAGCGCGTGTCAAAAAAGAAAAAGACCGTAAAGCGCTAATCAAAAAAATGGGGATTAACCCATATCATGACTGGGATGCGAATTACCAAATCCTTCCTGGCAAAGAAAAAGTTGTTAGTGAACTGCAAAAATTAGCCAAAGACGCTGATTTCGTTTATCTCGCAACCGATTTGGACCGCGAGGGAGAAGCTATCGCATGGCACCTTCGTGAGATCATCGGTGGCGATGAAGAGCGATACAAACGTGTAGTTTTTAACGAGATTACTAAGAATGCAATCCAACAAGCTTTCCAGACGCCTGGTGAGCTGAATATGGATGGTGTTAACGCACAGCAAGCACGTCGATTCATGGACCGCGTAGTAGGTTTCATGGTTTCTCCATTGCTATGGAAGAAAGTGGCACGTGGCTTGTCTGCGGGTCGTGTACAGTCAGTAGCGGTAAAACTATTGGTTGAGCGTGAGCGTGAAATCAACGCTTTCATTCCAGAAGAATTCTGGGACATCAACGCAAATACACATACCAAAGATAAGACAGCATTCAAACTGCTTGTTGCGCAAAAAGATGGCGTTGCGTTTAAGCCTGTCAACGAGACAGAGACCAAAGCAGCGCTTTCGGTACTGGAAAAAGCAAGCTACGAAGTTTGTAAGCGTGAAGATCGCCCAACGAAGAGTAAGCCGTCTGCTCCATACATTACCTCAACACTTCAGCAAGCGGCGAGTACTCGCCTAGGCTACGGCGTTAAGAAGACCATGATGCTGGCTCAGCGTCTGTATGAAGCGGGTTACATCACGTATATGCGTACTGACTCAACCAATTTGAGTGCAGAAGCGGTAGATGCAGTTCGTGGCTTCATCGGTTCAGAGTATGGCGATAAATACCTTCCTGCTAACCCGTTAAGATACGGTAGCAAAGAAGGCGCACAAGAAGCGCACGAAGCGATTCGTCCTTCCGATGTAGCAGTGAAAGCAGAAGACTTACAAGGTGTTGATGCTGACGCTCACAAGCTCTACTCATTGATTTGGAATCAATTCGTTGCGTGTCAAATGACACCAGCAGAATACGATTCAACCACTATCAGCGTTAAAGCTGCGGAATACACGCTGAAAGCGAAAGGTCGTATCCTTAAGTTTGATGGTTGGACTCGCGTACAACGCCCAATGGGTAAAAACGAAGACACGATTCTTCCAGCAGTTCAGTTGGGCGATAAGCTAGACCTAGAATCGCTTGAGCCTAAGCAGCACTTTACTAAGCCACCTGCGCGCTTTACAGAGGCGGCATTGGTTAAAGAACTTGAGAAGCGTGGCATTGGCCGTCCTTCTACATACGCATCGATCATCTCTACGATCCAAGATCGTGGCTACGTGAAAGTAGATCAGCGTCGTTTCTACGCAGAGAAGATGGGTGAGATTGTTACTGACCGTCTCGATGACAGCTTTAACGATCTAATGAACTACGACTTCACGGCTCGTATGGAGCAGAAGCTTGACCAAATCGCCGAAGGTGACGTGATGTGGAAAGATGTCCTAGACAACTTCTTCACTGACTTTACGGGCGATCTTGAGAAAGCGGAACAAGACGAAAACGAAGGCGGCATGAAACTGAATCACATTGTGATGACAGATATTGAGTGTCCAACTTGTGGTCGTCCAATGGGTATTCGTACAGCGTCTACTGGTGTGTTCCTTGGCTGTTCTGGTTACGCATTGCCACCTAAAGAGCGTTGTAAGACAACCATCAACCTAGGTGACGAAGAAGGCATCATCAACGTTCTAGAAGAAGACGTGGAAACCGCGGCACTGCGTGCTAAGAAGCGTTGTCCTATCTGTGAAACAGCGATGGATGCATACCTGATTGACGATAAACGCAAGATGCACGTTTGTGGTAACAACCCGAACTGTGAAGGCTACATCGTTGAGTATGGCGAGTTCAAAGTGAAAGGCTACGATGGCCCAGTTGTTGAGTGTGACAAGTGTGGCTCTGACATGGTTCTTAAGAACGGTCGCTTCGGTAAATACATGGATTGTACGAGTGAAACGTGTAAGAACACTCGTAAGATTCTGAAGAATGGCGAAGTTGCGCCACCGAAGGAAGACCCAGTTCATTTCCCTGAACTACCATGTGAAAACTCAGACGCTTACTTTGTTCTTCGTGATGGTGCTTCTGGCCTATTCATGGCGGCAAGCAACTTCCCTAAATCACGTGAGACGCGTGCGCCGTTGGTTTCTGAACTGGCTCGATTTGAAGAGCGTCTTCCAGAGAAGTTCAAATACCTAACGACAGCACCAGCGGCGGATCCAGATGGTCGCCCAGCAGTGGTTCGTTTTAGCCGTAAGAGCAAAGAGAACTACGTGCGTACTGAAGATGATGGCAAACCAAGTGGTTGGACTGCGCTATTCATTGACGGTAAGTGGGAAATCACAGACAAGCGCAAGAAACCGAAAGCTTAAGTGATAAATTAGAACGAATAAGGCAGCGAATACGCTGCCTTATTTTTTGCTTGTTATTCTATAAAACATTCACATCGCCAATTGTTTCCATTCAAATTTTCTCCATTCTGTTTTCATAGAACGGTCATAGTTTCATCGTATCCTGTCGCAAAACTGCGCTTGTGTAGTTAATCGGTTTGTAAATTGTTTTCACAATGTAATCGTTTGCGTCTCATAGTGTGACCAAGATACCGTATTGAGTAAGCAACATCTGTATACAACACGGAATGGCATATTTTAAATTGTAATTTAGTTCCAGTTCGATAACTTATTACACAAATAATGCAACTGTATGCGGTTATTTAGCACCAAAAATAAAAACAACGAAGGTGCGTGCGTACGAGGATGTGCAATAGCTTTTTTAGTTCGCGCTGTGAGGGTTCAAAGAAACTTATCAGTGCGGATGCAATAATGTATTCGCTTGACTCCCCGAGTTCTGCTCATTTCAAGTGAATATCAGTTCCAAGCTATAACTATATATGGAGAACAACGAATGGCTGGTGTTTTGGGAATGATTCTTGCTGGCGGTGAAGGCTCTCGCTTGAGACCTTTAACGGAATCCCGCAGTAAACCTTCGGTCCCTTTCGGCGGAAGTTACCGACTTATTGATTTCGCTCTGAATAACTTTGTAAATGCGGATTTAATGCGTATTTACGTCCTTACTCAATTCAAATCTCAATCTCTATTCCATCACTTGAAAAAGGGTTGGAACATCAATGGCATTACAGACCGTTTTATCGACCCAATTCCTGCGCAAATGCGTACTGGCAAGCGTTGGTATGAAGGTACTGCCGATGCTATCTACCAAAATTTACGTTTTATGGAGTTGGCGGAGCCGGATCAAGTATGTATCTTTGGTTCAGACCATATCTACAAAATGGACATTAAACAGATGCTTGCTTTCCACCAAGAAAAAGAAGCATCTTTGACTGTTTCGGCACTGCGCATGCCGCTATCGGAAGCCTCTCAATTTGGTGTTATCGAAGTGGACAGTGAAGGTCGAATGATTGGCTTTGAAGAAAAGCCTGCAAACCCAAAATCAATTCCTGGTGACCCAGAGCATGCGCTTGTCTCTATGGGCAACTACATCTTTGAAGCTCAAACGCTATTCTCAGAATTGATTGAAGACGCTGACAATGAAGCCTCTACCCACGATTTTGGTAAAGACATCATTCCTAAGATGTTCCCTCGTGGCGATGTGTTTGTCTATGACTTCAGCATGAACCGCATTACAGGTGAGAAAGAAGAAGTTTACTGGCGCGATGTAGGTACAATCGATGCGTACTGGCAAGCACATATGGATCTGCTTGAGAAAGACGCACCATTCTCTCTCTACAACCGTAAATGGCCACTGCATACTTACTACCCACCATTGCCACCTGCAACCTTTACTGACTCTGTAAATGGTCGAGTTCAGATCATCGACAGCTTAGTATGTAACGGCAGCTACGTACGTGGTTCTCGTATTGAAAAGTCGGTACTTGGTTTCCGCAGTAATATTGCTTCAGCGTGTGACATCAGCCAGTGTATTTTGCTCGGTGATGTGAAAGTCGGGGAAGGTTGTGTGCTTCGTCGCGTGATTGTAGATAAAGACGCAGATATTGCGCCGGGTACGCAAATTGGTGTAAATCTACAAGAAGATAAAAAACACTACCATGTGTCAGATGATGGCATTGTCGTAATTCCAAAAGGAGCACGTGTTGGCTACTAACAATTTGTCTGTTCTGTTTGTAGCGTCTGAAGTTGAAGGACTGATTAAAAGTGGTGGCTTGGCTGATGTAGCCAAGGCACTGCCGGAAGCCCTTCAAAACCTTCAGCAAGATGTACGAATTTCTATACCTGCCTACACCGCTATTGAACAGTTGTCAGAAGCGGAAACGGTTCTGGAAACAGAGCTGACAAGTTGGCCTCATACTGCTTACCGTGTCCTTAAGTTAACGCTTGGGGATAATCCGGTTTATTTGATTGATTGTCCTCCTTATTTCAATCGTCCGTCGATGTACGCGGAAAACAACCAAGCTTACGCGGATAACGGCGAGCGTTTCGCGTTTTTTAGTGCGGCTTGTTTAGACATGCTACCAAAGCTTGGCTTCCAGCCCGATATTGTTCATGCCAATGACTGGCACACAGGCTTAGTTCCCTTTCTGCTAAAACATCGTTACGGTCACGATGCTTTCTTTGCTAACACTCGCAGTGTTATTTCAATCCATAATGCGGTGTTCAAAGGCGTGTTTAGCTATGACGATGTTCAATGTCTGCCAGAATTCCATAGCCGAAATGTGCCAGATGCTGCAGTCAGTGCAACGCACATTACTATGCTGAAAGCAGGGGTAATGAACGCAGATAAAATCAATGCTGTTAGCCCTACTTATGCCGAAGAACTGAAAACCGAGCTTGGAAGCCACGGTATGGCGTGGGAGTTTCAGCAACGTGCTCGTGATTTGGTAGGCATCCTTAATGGATGTGATTACAGTGCGTGGAATCCAGAAACCGATTCCAACTTGCCGCTTAACTACAAAGCCAATCGTCAAAGTATGGTTCGTGGTAAGAACGCATGTAAAAAAGCAATGCAAGAAAAGCTGGGACTTGAAGCATCAGATTGCGCCATGTTTGGCATGGTATGTCGCCTAACACAGCAAAAAGGTGTGCACTATCTATTGCCTGCGTTGGCAGACTTTCTAAAACACGATGTTCAGCTTGTTGTGGTTGGGACAGGCGACCCTATACTCGCGGCGCAGTTACGAGATGTAGCGGCACAATTTGCGGATAAGTTTGTCTTTGTTGAAGCGTACGATAACGAATTAGCACACTTGGTTGAGGCGGGATCGGATTTCTTCCTAATGCCTTCTGAATTCGAGCCGTGTGGTTTGAACCAAATCTACAGCATGGCCTATGGTACTTTGCCAATCGTTCGTGGGGTAGGTGGCTTGAAAGACAGCGTTAATGACTACGATGTGGATCCAGCCGATGCAACGGGGTTCGTTTTCTATGAACCAACGCCGCAAGGTCTATTACTGACAATGTTGAGAGCACTTCTTCTTTACGCACAAAATGTGACAGAAGTGAGACGTGTACAACTTCATGCTATGCAAAAAGATTTTTGTTGGCGAAAAGCGGCAGAAGAGTATTTGCAACTGTATAGAGCTGCGTTAAATTGACGCAAAATCTTTAAAAAGTGTAACGAAAGGCACCGAATGAGGTGCCTTTATTATCTTACCCTTATGGAGTGTGGTAGCATTTATCCATTCCCTTTCACAAAAAGTGTTTTTCGTACTGATACATGACTCAGCCACTTCTTTTCCACAAAACCTATTTGCACCCTACCAGTAATGAGTGGGTTGTTTTCGTACATGGTGCTGGTGGCAGTTCTTCGATCTGGTTTAAGCAAATCAAAGCGTATAAGCAGCATTTCAATTTGTTGCTCATCGATCTTCGAGGTCACGGAAAGTCCAATCAATTGTTGAAAGAGCTGATTACTAGTCGCTATACCTTTACCGCTGTTACTCAGGATATTTTAAAAGTGTTGGATCACCTTAAGATCCAATCAGCACACTTTGTCGGTATGTCCTTGGGTACTATCATTGTGCGTAACTTGGCTGAACTGGCTTCGGACCGTGTTCGCTCAATGGTGCTGGGTGGCGCAGTCACTCGTTTAAATACTCGCTCACAGATACTGGTGAAATTGGGGAACCTTGGTAAACACATCCTTCCTTACATGTGGCTGTACAAGTTGTTTGCTTATATCGTTATGCCGCAGAAGAACCAGCGTGAATCAAGGCACTTGTTTATTCGCGAAGCCAAGAAGCTATGCCAAAAAGAGTTTAAGCGTTGGTTTACTTTGGCAGCAGATGTGAACCCATTGATGAGATATTTCAAAGATCGTGAACTACCGATTCCGACGCTGTATTTGATGGGTGACCGAGACTACATGTTCATCAAGCCAGTGAAAGAAATGGTCGCGGTGCATAAGTTGAGCGTACTGAGAGAAATACCAGATTGTGGCCATGTGTGTAATGTAGAAAGGCCCGATGACTTTAACCAACATTCCATCGAGTTCATTAAGCAGCAAAGTCTAGCGGCTTAACGCATTTATTGAAGAGATCAAAAGAGTAGGGGAGCCGTTATGGCTCCCCTATTTGATATCCACATTGCCAACACGCACCAAACTGACCTTCGTTTTGTTCTGAACACTGTGGGCACTGCCAGTCTTGATAAGTCAATTCCGCTTGTTGACGATAATCTTCAACAATGGCGGATGCTTTTAGTTTCTGCTCCGGATGTAAAAGCCAAACATACGGGTCTGTATCATCGCTAAACGGCAACTCACCTTTTAAGCCGAACATTCCCTCACCTCTTACTTCACAAGCTATCTGTTCGGTTTTGAGAAGCTCACAGACGATATGAGCTTCTGCAGGATTTTTAGCGATGTATATCTTCATTAAGCATTTCCGTTTTGAACTTGGGCTGGGCGAACTTTATTCATAACCCATTTTGCGATGATTGGGAACAAGCCGAGCAGAGCAAACGATGCTAATACGGTTGGTGAGACAATTCCCGAAAGACTGTCGATAGTGGCGAGCTGTGTACCTGCATTTAGGTAGACGGCAGTGCCTGGCAACATACCGATTTGGCTAGTTAGGTAGAATCGTGCGACTGACATTGGTGTCAGACCCATCAACAAGTTGATCAAGAAAAACGGAAATACCGGAATTAAACGTAGTGAGAAGAGGTAAAAAGCACCGTCTTTTTCTACGCCTTGGTTAATGGCATTCAACTTATTACCAAACTTGCTTTGCACCCATTCACGCAACAGATAACGGCTGCTTAAAAACGCAATGGTTGCACCAATTGTGCTGGCAAAAGACACCAAAAGTAAACTCGTCCAAAAACCAAATAAGGCTGCACCAAGAAGCGTTACAACCGCAGCTCCAGGAATAGAAAAAGCGGTGATGGCAATGTAAGCGAAGAAATAGGTAGCGGCGGCAAACACGAAGTTTTGGTCAATGAAACTGTTTAACGCTTGTTGCTGTGCTTTTGCGTTTTCTAGCGTTAAATATTGACCGAAGTTGACACCTAAAAAGATGATGGTCGCGAGTAGGATCAGTCCTAAAATCAGTTTCTTATTCATATCAATGGCTCCGTTTGGCTTCTTAAATAATAAGACAGAATGGAGTAAGAAAAAATTTCAAAAAAAACCGCAGTGTGAAAACTGCGGTTTTTACTCAATGTCATGCTGAAATGATTGCTCTACGAGAGAGCACTCATCAACTCTTCCCGGCGAGACTGAGGTACGACGCTCCAATGTGTACCGTTGATAGCGCCTTCAAGCGCCCACAACAATTCAAGGCTTACCGTAGAGGCATGCGTATCTTGGATTGCTTTGTAAGCGTTTAGGGCACCTTCTTCTTCTAGTTGCTCGACAGAGTCAATGCCTGCTTTCTTCAACATACGTTCAGTTGCAAGGCGTAGATTAGGAAGGTCTTTCAATCGGTTAGGTTTGGTGCTCGCTTGTTGTTTTTTCTCTTGCTTAGCAGTCTCTAAAGATTGCTTTGCAACTTCAATCAAGCGATCGGTCGAATCCCATAGATCATCAGAAATAGCATAGTATTTCGTAACAACTGGGAAACCACGTTTCTTGTAGACGTACGGTTTTAGTCCTTGAGTCTCGAAGTCAGATGAAGTTTGTTGGTCAGCTCGTATATGAAGTTGATTGTTCACAACTAGTGCAAACATCGTTTCATCGGCGAAGAGCCCAAAGCCGCCAAACATTGAGCGCGACTTGATATTACCAAGTGCCTCAAACAGCTTCATTGAGTCTTTGAGTATCGGTTTATCCATGATGTGTTATCTCGGTGTAATTAATATTACGCCACCAAAAATCAGGTCCGAGAGATTAGCAAATGCATGCAGACACAATGTCATTAAAGGGTAAACTCACTTAATGCATATTTGCCATCGGTAACCCCGCTACCTTCCATCTAATAAGATGGTTCAGGCCGGAGGCTTTGCGTCCCACCCTTTCGAATGGTTTGCCCTGTGCGTGACTCTTTGAGAATACTTCGTATATTGAATTAACATCACGTTTCAAATATAAAAGTGTGATCTTGGTTCAGTTAATAGCGTTAAATTGATGTGTTTTGTTTCATATTGCTGAGCATCTACTTGTCATACAAAAGCTTGATGTAGGAAATGGACTACACCTTAATTAAAACAGCAACTTATCGAAGTTTAAGGTTGTATTCTTGAGGTGAAATATTAGGGGAAAGTTATTTTTAGATATTAAAAAAGCGCCCATAAGAGCGCTTTATAAAATGAGTTCGCAGATGAGGTTAGTTTAGTTTCTTAACCGTGTTGCGAACAACGATCTCTGGTTGCATCTCGAACACTCGTTTTTCGTGTTCCTTGTCTTTGATGCGCTCTAAAAGGATCTCAAATGCGTTTTTACCCACACGACGTTTTGGTTGGTGGATAGTCGTTAGCGGTGGAGAAAAGTATTCTGCAAGCTCAATGTTGTCGTAACCGATCACGGACACATCATCCGGTACTTTGATACCGTTTTGCTGCAAGCGGCTCATTAAGCCTAGCGCCATTGTGTCGTTAAAACAGAAGACAGCCGTTGGGCGTTTTTCCATTGCAGTGATGTTATCTGCCGCCAGTACAGCAGTATCACACTCAAAGTTACCTTCAAGAACCCAATCTTCGTTAACCGTTAGGTTTGCTTCCGCCATCGCTCGGCGGTAACCAGCGATACGCTCTTGGCACGCCGCTTTTTCAAAATGACCGCTTAAACATGCGATGTCAGTGTGACCGTTATCGATCAGGTATTTCGTCGCGATGTAGCCGCCTTCTTCCGAGTTATCGATGATCTTATCTGCCTGTGAGCTCTCAGGGCCCCAGTCCATCACAACTTTTGGAATGTCAGAATGGCGGTCTAGCATCTCTTTTAGCTCTTCCGTCAAGTCAGAACACATTACTAGGATGCCATCTACGCGTTTCTCAGCTAGCATGCGGATGTAGTCACGTTGCTTCTCGTAGATACCGCCCGTGTTACAAAGAATTAGAGTGTAACCTTGACGGTAACAGTAACTCTCAACACCATCGATGACTTCAGAGAAGAATAGGTTGGTTGATTGAGTAACTAACATACCGATAGTACGAGTAGAGTTGCACTTCAAGCTACGAGCAACGGCGCTTGGCGCGTAATTTAGTTCATCAACCGCTTTCATTACTTTTTCTTGGGTTGCTTCTGCAACAAAGCGAGTTTTGTTAATTACGTGCGAAACCGTTGTGGTAGAAACGCCGGCTAAGCGAGCAACGTCTTTAATAGTGGCCATAAATGATGTCCTGTATCGAGCTACTGAATACCGTGAGTGAAGACAACCATACGCTTAGGGTCTTGCACAAACCGAGCAACTGCAAGAAAGGGCATTGCTGAGATATTTGGCAGTGGTTGTTCCGAATCGGTATAAAAAGATTTGTAGCAACATTTGTTGCTGAGACTCATATTCCCTTCTTTTATAAGTGAGGAATTAGTCAGCAATCATGTTAAGAAAACACAAAAACCGCTATATTTCAGCGGTTTACATATAAATCATATTTAATCGTTTGCGCTCACATTTTAGACTGATGTGGGCAGGCTGGCAATATTTTCAGCGGTTGTTTTGTGCCCTTGAGGTCACATTTTCACGGCTAAATTGGTTGGGTTTCTCTAAGCCAGATTAAAACTAAACGAATAAAATAGGGAGCCTAAATAGCAGGCTCCCTAAAATAGGCGGCAATTATTCACCAAGAAGGTAGGTGCTGTCCAGTTTACAAAATGCAATTAATAGTTGCGCAACGCTAACATAGAAGCCAAATTCGTCGAACTGCTTACATTTAGCGGCAAACTGAGGTAGCCAAGTCAAAAGATGCTGTTGGATGAAATCGTTCTGCTTTTCAAACGCTTCTTCCATGTGCTTTTCTTGCTCTAGTTCGTTAGAGCGAATAATCATATTACCCAAGAAATCCAACTCTACCGCTAGGTGGTCTGCTGGCTCTTTCAGGTTTTCATCAACTTGCACGCCAAACTCTGCCATCAGTTTTTCCATCTCTTCTGCTGGTTTGTCGTTTAGCAGACCAGATTGACCGATGTACATAGAGGCGTAAGGCAGTGCACCGTGCTTTTCTGTCTTAAGGAAAAGCTCACAAAAGTCTGCAGCCAACTCAAGTTGCGCGTCTTCACGATCCTGTAGGCGGTTAAGTGCATCAACAAGGGTATCCACAGCTGGTTTTAATGACTCATTTTCACCAAGGCCAGCCAAAAAGCTTCGAATTTCAACACTGTGGTAGCTTTCTAGTTCTTTCTCTGTCAGTTCTTTTGCGAACAGGCTAGAAAACCACCAATAGATTTCTGCGCGTTTCTCGTTAAAAGCTTTCACTTCTTGCATTTCTTTGCTCCTAAATGGTTATCCCCTAAGTGTAAACAATTAAGATGAATAGCAGTAACTATAATTGTTATCCATTATGGGAAAATATGCGCGTTTATGAATGGCTGTAAATAAGCTTGCTTTGAATCAATAAAAACGCAAAATCTTGCTTTTTAATGTATCTATGACTAGAAATGTTACTAGTTATGAATAGAATACGTCTTGGAAAATAAAAAAGACAGAAAGTGGTGTAAATGAGCTATCACGTATTAGTCGTAGAAGATGATGTAGTAACTCGTAGTAAGCTTGCGGGCTATTTCCAAAATGAGGGCTACAAAGTTAGTGAAGCAGAAAGCGGGGCAGAAATGCGCGAAGTGCTTCAAAGTGGCGATGTAGACCTGATCATGTTGGATATTAACTTGCCTGGCGAAGATGGCCTTATGCTTACGCGTGAATTACGCAGCCAATCAGATATCGGCATCATATTAGTGACAGGACGCACGGATAGCATTGACAAAATCGTTGGCCTAGAAATGGGCGCAGACGATTATGTGACAAAGCCTTTTGAACTAAGGGAATTATTAGTTCGCGTTAAGAACTTGCTGTGGCGCATTTCGGCGGCACGTAGCGGTTCGCAAAAGACAGCGAACGACACTAATGAAGAACACATTGTGCGCTTCGGTGAGTGGACGTTTGATATTCAACGTCGTGCTTTGAGCCGTAACGGTGAGCCGGTGAAACTAACCAAAGCGGAATATGAGCTATTGGTGGCACTGTCTTCGTACCCAAATCAGGTACTAAGCCGCGAGCGTATTTTGAATATGATCAGCCACCGAGTGGATGCGCCAAACGATCGTACTATCGACGTACTGATTCGACGCATGCGCGCTAAGATGGAGTTTGATCCAAAGAACCCACAAATCTTTGTGACTGTTCACGGTGAAGGCTACATGTTTGCAGGCGACTAAATCATCGCAATAAAGAAAAAGGAGAGCATTGGCTCTCCTTTTTTGTGTCTGTGATTTCAGTTAAGGCAATCTAACGATAAGCTTTATCAGCGGTAGGCAGCAATTAAGGTTGTGCGACTTCAGGCTCTTCTATTTCAACCATTGGCGTTTGTCCTACGTTGTCACGCAGTTTCTGCCATAACCCACCAAGATACTCATGCCAGTACAGTTCGGTTTGCTCTAAGTAACGAGCTTTTGGAGCGTACTTTTGCCATGGCTGCTCGATGTCATCAATCGCCATAAAGTTCGTTGGTGCAGGGATGGGTTTAATACCTGCAGCGTTGAACTCATACAAAGCACGTTTCATGTGGCTCGCCGAAGTTACGAGCACGATGTCTTTTTGCTTAACAAACGCGGCTGCTTGGCGAGCTTCTTCCCACGTATCTTTAGCGTCTTCCAATAAAATAATATCGGATTTAGCGACGCCAAGAGAAAGTGCGACGTTTGCCATCATACGAGCATGGCTAATTTCAGAACCACCTGCATAACCAGACAGGATTAATTTCGCACCTGGGTACATGCGCAAAATACGAATGCCCTCGGTGAGTCGCATCAGTGCTGTGCGACTTAATTGAGAGGTCGGTGGGATCTCATCGTCCACCACATGGCCATTACCAAGAACCATGACATAGTCAACGGTACCAGAAACGGGTAAAAACGCTTTGTACTCGCGCTCTAGCGGCATCAGTAGCTTAGTTGAAACAGGTTGGAAGGCAACGAGAAAAATGCCGACAAAAGAGAATAGAACAACAAAGCAGCCAGTTTTACGTTTGGTGGTAAAACTAATGAGAGCAAGACCTAACAAGCCTATGATTAGCAATGCCGGAAGGGGCATTAACAAGGCTGACATAACTTTTTTCAGCTCAAACATACATAAATAGTCCGAAAAAACATCAATTGATAATAAAAATGAGGATAACCCTCTTTATTCCTGCTTTCCTTGTGACAGAATAGCGGCACAATCCGTTATGATAACTCAGCAGAAGTGACAGAAGACCGCAATTTCGACGATATCGCCCACAAATTTGCAAAAAATATTTACGGCTCCGATAAAGGGGAGATCCGCCAAATCATTGTGTGGGAAGATTTTCTACAGATTCTAAGTGAATTAGACGCCGACCATCAAGCCCTGCAAGTCCTTGATGCGGGTGGTGGGTTAGCACAATTGTCGCAAAAGCTTGCTAAGCTCGGACATCATGTCGCTTTATGTGATCTATCTTCGGAAATGCTGCAACTAGCAAAGCAGGATATTGAAAAAAACGGTTTGCTTGAGCAGTATCGCCTGATTCATTCACCTGTCCAATCCATTGGTGACCATATGGAAACGCAGGTGGACCTTGTCATGTTTCATGCCGTCATGGAGTGGTTGGTAGACCCGAAAACCGCACTCGAGACCGTTTTGGAACAGGTCAAGCCGGGGGGCATTGCTTCGGTTATGTTCTATAACCACCACGGCTTAGTCTATAAAAATGTGGTTTGTGGCAACATTCCTCATATTTTAGACGGCATGCCTCACCGGAAAAGATTTAAACTACAGCCACAGAAAGGCCTAAAACCCGAAGAGGTCTATCAATGGATAGAAGATTCTGGTTTTAGTATTTGTGGCAAATCTGGTATTCGTTCCTTCAGTGATTACATAGGCAATATGCAATACATGGGCGATTACGAGTTTGAAGATGTGTTGGCGCTAGAAAAACAACTTTGTCGACAAGAGCCATACCTCTCATTAGGCCGCTACATACACGTGTGGGCTAAGAAGAACGATAAACAGGAATAACGATGAGTGAGATGACTCTCAATGCTGCAGAGCAACCAATCGATGAGTTGGTTGGCTGGGTTAAGCAGCACGATTTCTCGTTGAACCTGACCACTGAGCGATTGGCATTTTTGATTGCCATCGCTGTACTAAGTAATGAAAGGTTCGATGAAGAATTGGGTGAAGGTGAATTGCACGACGCATTTGCCATCGTCACTCGACTTTTTGATGAGACCGGCGAAGCTTCGGCTTTCCGTGCGAACAATGCCATCAACGAGATGGTTAAGCAGCGTCTTATGAGCCGTTTTGTCAGTGAGATTACTGACGGAGCGAGCATTTACCGCTTGTCGCCATTAGCGATAGGAATTACCGACTACTACGTGCGTCATCGTGAGTTCTCGAAACTGCGTCTTTCTATCCAGCTATCGATGGTAGCGGATGAAATGGCAAAAGCGATTGAAGCGGCACAAAAGGGTGGCACTCCGGGCCACTGGAAGAAAAACGTTTACGGAATTTTGAAATATTCTGTAGGCGAAATCTTCGATCAAATCGACCTTAACCAACGTGTGATGGATGAGCAGCAACAGTCTGTTAAACAACAGATTGCTGATCTGCTTAACAAAGACTGGCGTGAAGCGATCAACAACTGTGAAGCGCTCCTGTCAGAAACATCGAGCACGTTGCGTGAACTTCAAGATACGCTGCAAGCTGCCAGTGATGAACTGCAAACTCAGATCCTAGATATTCAAGAAATTGTTTACGGCGATCCAGAGCTTGAGTTCATCGAAGAAGCCTTATTCGGTCTGCAAATGAAGCTGGACCGAATCACAAGCTGGGGCCAGCAAGCGATCGACCTTTGGATTGGTTACGACCGACACGTACACAAGTTTATCCGTACTGCCATTGATATGGATAAAAACCGTGCGTTTAGCTCGCGTCTGCGTCAATCCGTCAAAGATTACTTCGATGCGCCTTGGTATCTGACTTATGCAGATGCGGAAAGGCTTTCTGACCTTCGTGATGAAGCCCTAGTACTGCGTGATGACGAGGTAACGGGTCAAGTTCCGATGGAAGTAGAATACGAAGAGTTTCAACAAGTCAATGATGAGTTGGCTGAGCGAATTGGTGACATGCTGAAAGCGCATAAAGATCAAGGCACACCAATCGACTTGAGCGTAGTTCTGCGAGATTACCTTGCACAACACCCATACACTCATCACTTTGATTTAGCTCGCATTGTCGTTGATCAGGCGGTACGTCTGGGTTACTCAGAATCCGACTACCAAGCTGTTCAGCCAGACTGGAAAGCAATCAACGAATTTGGGGCAAAGGTACAAGCGAATGTCATCGACCGATACTAATGAATACATGTCAGAGAATCTGGCAAAAGCAATTTCTAACCCTCTGTTCCCAGCGCTAGACAGCATGCTTCGAGCAGGGCGTCATATCTCCAGTGAAGATCTAGACAACCACGCGTTGTTGTCGGATTTCGAACTTGAGCTTTCTTCTTTCTACCAACGCTACAACACCGAATTGGTGAAAGCGCCAGAAGGTTTCTTCTACCTTCGTCCACGTTCAACATCTCTGATTGGCCGTAGTGTTCTTTCTGAACTGGATATGCTGGTGGGTAAGGTACTGTGTTTCCTTTACCTAAGCCCAGAGCGTCTTGCGCATGAAGGCATCTTCACTAACCAAGAGCTGTACGACGAACTGCTTGCTCTAGCAGATGAAAACAAGCTGATGAAGCTAGTGACGAACCGTGCTACCGGTTCTGACCTTGATAAAGAAAAGCTGTTTGAAAAAGTACGTACTTCACTTCGTCGTCTGCGTCGCCTAGGCATGATCATCAACATCGGTGAAACCGGTAAGTTCAGCATCAGTGAAGCAGTATTCCGCTTTGGTGCGGATGTACGTATCGGCGATGATATGCGTGAAGCGCAACTGCGTCTGATCCGTGATGGTGAAGCGGTAGTGCACACCAAAGAGCCAAGCCAAGGCAGCCTATTGTCTGAAGAAGATCAAGACGACCAAGCCCAAGAAGAAACAACAGAAGAGGGTGAAGCATGAGCATGATTGAACGCGGTAAATACCAATCGCTGACCATGGTCAACTGGAACGGCTTCTTTGCCCGTACGTTTGACATCGATGGTCTGGTCACCACGCTATCAGGTGGTAACGGTGCAGGTAAATCAACCACAATGGCGGCGTTCATTACCGCATTGATTCCTGACCAAACGCTACTGCACTTCCGTAACACGACAGAAGCGGGCAGCAGCCAATCGTCTCGCGACAAAGGTCTGTACGGTAAGTTACAGCCGGGCGCGTGTTATGCGGCGCTAGACGTGGTGAACTCACGTAACCAACGCCTATTGTTCGCAGTAAAACTGCAGCAAGTTGCGGGTCGTGATAAGAAAGTAGACATCAAACCGTTTGTTATCCAAGGTCTTCCAAGCCATGTGAAACCAACGGATATCTTGATTGAAAGCGTATCAGCGACTCAAGCTCGTGTACGTCAAATCAACGAAGTGAAAGAATCGATCGCAGAATTTGAAGGTGTTCAATTCAAAGCCTTCTCTTCTATCGTGGATTACCACGCGCAAATGTTTGAATTCGGTGTGATTCCGAAGAAACTGCGTAACTCTGGTGACCGTTCTAAATTCTACCGTCTGATCGAAGCATCGCTTTACGGTGGTATCTCAAGTGCAATTACACGCTCGCTACGTGACTACCTTCTGCCACAAAACGGCGGCGTGAAGAAAGCGTTCCAAGATATGGAATCGGCGCTGCGTGAAAACCGTATGACGCTTGAAGCGATCAAAACCACGCAAGCAGACCGTGACTTGTTCAAACACTTGATCACAGAGTCGACTAACTACGTGGCGGCGGACTACATGCGTCACGCGAACGATCGTCGTAACAAGCTGGATAAAACACTGTCATTGCGTTCAGAGCTGTTCGGCTCTCGTGAAACTCTCGTTGAGCAAAACAACCTGCTTAACCGCGTTCAAGAAGAGCTAGAACTGCTGATCGAGTCGGAATCTGCTCTAGAGCAAGATTACCAAGCAGCTTCGGATCACTTGCAACTGGTGCAAAACGCATTGCGCCAGCAAGAGAAGATCGAACGCTACCAAGAAGATCTTGAAGAGCTAAGTGAGCGTCTTGAAGAACAAATGATGGTAGTGGAAGAAGCGCAAGAACGCGTGATGATGGTGGAAGAGCAAGCGACCGTTGCGGAAGAAGAGGTGGACAGCCTTAAGACGCAACTGGCGGACTACCAACAAGCACTCGACGTTCAACAAACTCGCGCCCTTCAGTATCAACAAGCGGTTCAAGCGCTGGAAAAAGCGAAGCAACTACTTGGCGATGACAGCCTAACAGCAGAATCGGCGCAAGCGCTGGTCTCTGAGCTTAAGAGCAAAGAATCAGAAAGCACCAACGCGTTGCTATCGGTTAAGCATAAACTGGACATGTCTTCTGCAGCAGCAGAGCAGTTCGAAACGGCGCTTAAACTGGTACAAAGCATCGTTGGTCAAGTTGAGCGTAGAGACGCGTCTGAACATGCGAAAACCGCAATTGCGAAAGCGCGTGAATCTCAGCAAGTTGCGCAAAACGAACAGCAATGGCGTGCTCAGCACCGTGACCTTGAGCGTAGCCTAAACCAGCAACGTCAAGCGCGCGAGCTAGTCAACGAATACCAAAAGCAATTCCATGTTGAACTGACGGACGAAATCACGTTTGAACAAGAGCGTGAACGTCATGCGACGCAAATCGACTCGCTAGAAATGACGCAAGAAGACGTGCGTGAACAACGCAGCGAACAGCGTCGTCTAGAGCAAGATGCAGCAGCGGAAATCAGCAAGCTAGAAGCCATTGCTCCAACGTGGATTGCAGCGAACGATGCGCTAGAAAAACTGCGTGAGCAAAGTGGTGCCGAGCTAGAAGATAGCCAGTCAGTCATGAGCCAAATGCAAGTGGTGCTTGAGCAAGAGAAGACCCTTTCTCTGGCGAAAGACAAACTGGCAGAGCGTCGCAGCCAACTTGACACTGAGATTGAGCGTCTTGCTTCTCCTGGTGGTTCAAACGACCCTCGCCTGAAAGGTTTGGCAGATACACTAGGCGGCGTATTGCTGTCTGAGATCTACGATGACATCACGATTGATGACGCGCCTTACTTCAGTGCGATGTACGGCCCGGCTCGTCACGCTATCGTTGTATCTGACCTATCTGGTATCGAAGAGAAACTAGTAGAGCTAGACGACTGTCCAGAAGACTTGTACATCATTGAAGGTGACATCGATGCCTTTGATGACAGCTCATTCGACGCGGAAGAGCTAGAAGGCGCGGTATGCGTTCGTATGAACGATCGCCAAATGCGTTACTCTCGTTTGCCTGAAATCCCACTGTTTGGTCGTGCGGCACGTGAGCAGCGTCTAGAGCTACTACGTAACGAACGTGAAGAAGTAGTTGAGAAGCACGCGAAAGCAGCATTCGATTCGCAAAAGATGCAGCGTCTGTACCAAGCGTTCAACCAGTTTGTGGCAAGCCACATTCAAGTAGCATTCGAAGCTGACCCAGAGCAAGCATTGGCAACCATTCGCGATAAGCGTAACCAAATTGCTCGCGTACTGGCTGATCTGGATGCGAAAGAGCAACAACAACGTTCTCAGCTTCAAACCAGCAAGCAAGCGTTGTCTTCTCTAGACAAGCTAGCACCAAACATGGCGTTGATTGAAGACGAGTCGCTGCAAGCACGCTTTGATGAGTTGGAAGAGAAAATCGCTCAGCTTTCAGAAGCAAAAGCTTTCCTAAATAACCACGCGAAAGCGGTGGCAGAACTGGAAAAAGTCGCAGTTGCCCTAGATGCTGACCCAGAGCAATTCGATGCGCTAGAAGCAGAATACAAAGCGGCAGACGAACAGCTACAAGATCTTAAAAAGCAAATCTTTGCACTTTCAGATCTCGTTGAGCGTCGCCACTACTTCGCTTACTCAGATTCAGTAGACCTACTGAACAAGAGTAGTGAACTGAGCGAGCAGCTAAAAGCGAAATTGGTTCAAGCTGAACAAATGCGTACACGCTCTCGTGAAGAGTTGAAACAGTCGCAAGGTCAAATGAACCAATACAACCAAGTATTGGCTTCTCTGAAGAGTTCACACCAAGCGAAACTGGAAACGGTTCAAGAGTTCAAACAAGAACTTCAAGAGTTTGGCGTTAATGCGGACGAAGGTGCAGAAGAACGTGCAATGCGTCGTCGTGATGAATTGCATGAGCGTCTACACACGTCTCGTAGCCGTAAGAGCGAATACGAGCGCACGATCACCTCTACTGAACTAGAGATGAAAGGCTTGGCGAAACGTCTGAAGAAAGTTCAGAAAGAATACGTTGAGCTACGTACGTTCGTGGTTGCAGCGAAAGCTGGCTGGTGTTCAGTACTTCGTCTGGCGCGTGAGAACGATGTTGAGCGTCGTCTACACAAGCGTGAACTGGCTTACATGTCAGCGGATGAACTGCGTTCAATGTCGGATAAATCATTGGGTGCGCTGCGTCTCGCGGTTGCGAGCAATGACGACCTGCGTGATGCGCTGCGTCTGTCAGAAGACAATGCACGTCCAGAGCGTAAAGTTCTGTTCTACATCGCGGTTTACCAACATCTTCGTGAGCGTATTCGTCAGGATATCATCCGTACTGATGATCCAGTTGAAGCGATCGAAGAGATGGAAGTAGAGCTAGCGCGTCTAACAGAAGAGCTAACGCAACGTGAAAACCGCCTAGCGATCAGCTCTGAGTCGGTAGCGAGCATCATCAAGAAGACGATTCAGCGTGAGCAAAACCGTATTCGTATGCTGAACCAAGGCCTGTCGAACATTTCGTTTGGTCAGGTGAAGGGCGTACGTCTAAACGTGAAGATCCGCGAAAGTCACGAAGTGCTACTGAACGGCCTAGCGACACAACAAGAGCAGCATAAAGATCTGTTTGAATCGGCTCGCTTTACCTTCTCTGAAGCAATGGCGAAGCTGTTCCAACGCGTGAACCCACACATCGATATGGGTCAACGTTCTCCTCAGGTTCTGGGTGAAGAGCTACTGGATTACCGTAACTACCTAGAGCTAAGTGTAGAAGTGAACCGTGGTACAGATGGTTGGCTACAGGCTGAGTCTGGCGCGCTATCAACAGGTGAGGCGATCGGTACTGGTCAGTCAATCCTACTGATGGTTGTTCAAAGTTGGGAAGAAGAATCACGCCGCCTGCGCAGTAAAGACATTGTGCCTTGTCGTCTGCTGTTCTTAGATGAAGCAGCGCGTCTGGATGCGAAATCGATCGCGACATTGTTCGAATTGTGTGACCGTCTGGATATGCAGCTTCTTATCGCGGCACCAGAAAACATTAGCCCAGAGAAAGGTACGACCTACAAACTGGTGCGTAAGGTGTTTAAAGACCACGAACACGTACACGTAGTGGGTCTGCGCGGTTTTGGTCAAACGGATAAGCCTAAGACCGAAGCACAAGAGATGATTGAAGAGTTTGAATCGTAAACTCCGAATCTAATAAAACGCCCGCAATGAACGCGGGCGTTTTTGTATCTGTTGCATTAAAGCTTAAGTTGTGAGATTGGCTTCTTGACGATATTGCTTTGGTGAGTTGCCGCTCCATTTACGAAAAGCATGACGGAAGTTCGCACTGTCTGAGAAACCAATGCGTTCCGAGATCTCTTCGACGCTCATTTGTGTTGACGCAAGGTAATGACGAGCCAAGTGGAAGCGAACATGATCAAGGATTTGCTGATAGCTGGTTTCTTCCGATTTGAGATGACGTCGCAATGTTCTTGAAGACATACCTAGCTCAGCAGATAGGGCTTCTATCGAAGGGTAGCTGCCTGGTCTTTCGACGAACATCTGGGTGATCTTCTCTTTCAAACTGGCATTGCCACTCACTTTTGCCAGCATTTCATCGCATGACTTTAAGCACATCTGCAATGTCATGGTATTGGCTGCGGGCAACGGCTCAAACAAGCTGGTGGCATCGAACTGCCATTCTAATTGATCACTGTTGAACTCAATTTTGCAGTGGAATACTTGCTCATACAGCTCGCTATATTCAGGTTCTGGATAAGGGAAACGGATCACGGTTGAAGGGAAAGGTTTCTGCATGACTTCTTCACAAAGATTCTGAATGGCCGCAAACCAGTATTCACAACAAAACGGTAAGAGCGATTGTAGGTCTATCAGTTGTTCTGCGCGAAAGTAACCAGAATTATCTTCCACCCACATCTTCTTCTTTAGCACAGGGCCTGCAAGTCTTAGGTACTTAAAACCCATCATGAGGGCATCGAGTAGGGTATTGCTACTGAACACCGCATAACCTAGCACCCCAAAGTCACTGAACCTTGCTTGCTGTCCCACTTTTAACCCAAGTCCGGGCTCGTCTGACTGAGCCAAAGCATTGCTAAATACTGCTAGTTTTTGCGCGAGGGTAATGTGGGTATCGGGAGCGTAAAGCTGAGGCGCATTGATGCCACTGTCCGCGAGTAAGGCATCAATACTCACACTAGGCTCTAGATAGCGATTGAGTAACTGCAAATCCAAAACACCACAAGCTTGGGTATCTGGCTCATAAACAGCGGTGTATTCCATCGTTGCCCCCTTTACATTTGGATCAATCCTAGCGGGTATTGGGATGTTATTCAGTCATGTTTGTCGCAAAGCTGTCCGAATATCACCGTTTATTGTCTTTTTGTAACCTGTGCGACATGTTATCAAAATGTTGTAATTGAATAAATTGCACAGTTGGAGAGAAACATGAATGTACTGGCAAAGCAAGATAAGGAAGTGCTACGCGATCAAGGAATGATAGCGACTAATTACCCAGCAGTGAGCGAACTCGAAAAGTGGTTCGATGAATTGAAATCAGCATATCAAGCTGAGCCTTTATCGAGTTACGCGGTGAGAAAGCATCGTTTATTAGCCTTAAAAAAGCAGCTTTCCCGATATCAAGATGTACTAGCAAAGGCCATGAGCCAAGACTTTGGTGGTCGAAGCCATACTGAGTCTATCATGGCAGATGTGTTGGCACCGATTCTAGATATCAACCACGTAGTCAAACACCTAAAAGGTTGGATGAAACCAAGCCGCCGACCTACCGAATGGTTGTTCAAAGGCAATAAGCTGGAAGTGCGCTATCAACCTAAAGGGGTGGTAGGCATCATTTGTCCTTGGAACTTCCCTTTGTATCTTTCTATCGGTCCTATGATAACCGCGCTAGCTGCGGGCAACCGTTGCATGATTAAGATGCCCCCAAATTGTCCAGAAACCACCCGTCAGCTGCGTCGTATGCTTGGAGAAATTTACCCAGAGAACTTAGTGCGTATTGTAGAAGGCAATCATCCAGAGGCGATGGAAATCTCTCATCTACCTTTTGATCATTTGGTGTTCACCGGATCGCCAGCAAGCGGAAAGATCATCATGGCAAATGCGGCTGCGAACCTTACGCCTGTGACCCTCGAATTAGGAGGAAAATCCCCTGTGGTGGTATTTGACGATTACGATGTCACCAAAGCAGCAGAACGTATTGCTCATGGTAAGGGCTTTAACTCTGGCCAAATCTGTATCGCGCCCGATTACGCCTTTGTACCAGAAGGTAAGCAAGAGGCTTTTGTCGAGGCGTTAAAACTTGCTCATCAAACTATGTATGGCGAAATCAAAGCCAACCAGGATTACACCGCACTGGTGGATGAGGCACAACACAAACGTTTCCATGATTTACTCAATGATGCACGCGAGAAAGGGGCAACCATTACCCAGTGCCTTGATTATGGCGAAGGGCGAAAAACACCGTTGTACATCGCTACCAACCTGACACCCGAAATGCGTATCTGCCAAGAAGAGATCTTTGGGCCTCTTTTGCCAGTGCATACCTATCGTTCAATCGACGAAGTGATTCAGTACATCGTTAACAGACCTCGACCACTGGCTTGCTATCTGTTTAGCAACAACTCAGAACAACGTGAAACCTTGCTTACTCAAACCCACAGCGGTGGGGTCACCATTAACGACTGGGGGTGGCATGTGCTCAATCATTCGGTGCCTTTTGGCGGTGTAGGTAACTCCGGTATTGGTAATTACCACGGCGAAGAAGGTTTCCGTGAACTCAGCCACGCACGCACGGTACTTAAAATGCGCGATTGGTTCCCAATTCAGTTGTTTGCACCGCCATACGGAAACGTGGTGCAAAAACTGGTGTTACGTGTGTTCGCGGGCAAACCCGACCCAGATTTAAACAAGCACTCGTAACTCTCAATTCTTACCTCTCTACATAAAGAATCTTCGGCAGTCGACACTTGCTGACTGCCTTTCGAAACAAAGGAGATCATGGATGCACAACCTTGCTGTCAATCTGGAGCGCAGTGCTGCGCTCTTTCCTTCTAAATCGGCGCTCAGGATGGGCGATGATGAAATCAGTTACGCACTACTCGACAAATTCGCAGGTAACATCGCAACCAACTTGAAGCGACTGGGACTTGAAGCCGGAGATAAAGTCGCGCTGTCTTGTCCAAACATCACTTATTTCCCCATGGTGTATTACGGCATTTTAAAAGCAGGTTGCGTAGTTGTGCCTTTGAATGTGTTGTTCAAAGGGCGAGAGATCGCCTATCACCTTGATGATTCTGATGCTAAAGCGTATTTCTGTTTTGAAGGAAGCGAAGAACTGCCAATGGGAAGCTATGGCAGACAAGGTTTTGCTCAGGCCGAGCAGTGTGAATATTTTATCTCGCTCTCAGCTCAATGTGAGGAAGGGGAGCATGCCATAGACTCTTGGCTTGCCGAAGAATTCGAGTCTTTTGAATCGGTGACAAGACTCGGCGACGACACCGCTGTGATTCTTTATACCTCAGGTACGACAGGGCAGCCGAAAGGCGCTGAACTATCTCACACCAATATGCTGACCAATGCCATGTCCTCTCAATATCTGATGCGCTTGGAATACAGTGACACGACCATGGCAACCTTACCGTTGTTCCACAGTTTCGGTCAAACCGTCATGATGAATGCCAGCGTGTTGACAGGCTCTACCATGGTGTTGATCCCGCGCTTTGAACCGAAGTTCGTCATTGAGCAAATCATCCAACATAAAGTCAGCGTATTTGCTGGTGTGCCAACCATGTATATCGCACTACTCAGAGCGGGCGAACAATCTCCGGAGCATTCTGAATTGGTGAAACATAGCCTTCGGTTAGGTGTTTCTGGTGGTGCTTCGATGCCGGTAGAAGTGATTCGCCAGTTTGAGCACCGCTTTGAGCTGCCAGTACTGGAAGGTTATGGATTGTCAGAAACCGCACCAGTGGCCACGTTTAATCATATTGATGGCGACAGGCTGCCTGGTAGTGTCGGGCAACCATTGTGTGGCTACGTGATTAAGATTGCCGATGTAAAAGGTCACGCCCGACCAATCGGGGAGCTAGGTGAAGTTTGTATAAAAAGCCCAAGTGTAATGAAAGGCTATTACGGACGACCAGAAGCAACCCACGATGCGTTACGTGATGGTTGGTTCTTAACTGGTGATATTGGACGTGTGGATGAGCACGGCAATTTGTTTATCGTCGATCGCGTGAAAGACATGATTATCCGCGGTGGCTACAACGTGTATCCACGAGAGATTGAAGAAGTCTTGATGTGCCACCCCGATGTAGAGATGGTGGCTGTCGTTGGAGAGCATGATGACCGTCTAGGTGAAGAAGTACATGCCCATGTCGTGCTTCACCAAGATGCGCATTGTAGCCCCGACACTTTAATTACTTGGTGCCGTGAACAACTTGCTGACTATAAATACCCACGCCGTGTTTTCATTCGTAAAGCACTGCCTATGACCGCCACAGGCAAGATTTTAAAGCGAGAGCTTCACCCTTTAGATGTCGCGGAGGTAGATGATGGACAGTTATGATTTTATTGTTGTGGGCGGTGGTTCAGCCGGATGTGTTTTAGCGTCTCGACTCACTGAGGATCCTAATGTCACCGTATGCTTGTTGGAAGCGGGTGGGCCGGATTCAAGCCCATTTATTCATACGCCAGTTGGTGTGGTAGCGATGATGCCAACCAAAATAAACAACTGGGGTTTTGAAACCATTCCTCAATTGGGCTTGAATGGTCGCAAGGGTTATCAACCAAGGGGCAAGACGTTAGGTGGCTCGAGTTCTATCAATGCGATGATGTATGCTAGAGGGCATCGATACGACTACGATCTTTGGGCAAGCCTTGGCAATGAAGGGTGGAGCTATCAAGATTGCCTGCCGTACTTCAAGAAAGCAGAAAATAACGAAGTCCATCATGATGAATTTCATGGGCAAGGTGGGCCACTTAATGTTGCTAACCTACGTTCACCGAGTGGCGTTGTAGAGCGCTTCTTAGATGCATGTGAATCAATCGGCGTACCTCGTAATCCAGATATAAATGGCGCAGATCAGTTGGGCGCCATGCAAACGCAAGTCACGCAAATCAATGGCGAGCGATGCAGTGCCGCCAAAGCTTATCTGACTCCTAATTTACACCGGCCGAATCTGACCGTTATCACTAAGGCGACTACGCACAAAGTGTTGTTTGAAGGCAAACGAGCGGTTGGCGTGGAATATGGCTTGAAAGGGCATAGCTTTCAGATCAAGTGCAACAAAGAGGTGATTCTCTCTGCGGGAGCATTCGGCTCGCCACAAATCCTGATGCTTTCTGGTGTTGGGGCCAAACAAGATTTACAAGCGCACGGGATAGAACAAGTTCATGAACTGCCGGGCGTTGGCGAAAACTTACAAGACCACATTGACCTAGTGCATACCTATCGATGCACAGCGAAGCGCGATACCTTCGGTGTTTCGCTGCAAATGGCAACAGAGATGACCAAAGCTTTGCCACAATGGATGAAAGCACGCAGTGGAAAAATGAGCAGTAACTTTGCCGAGGGCATTGGATTTCTTTGCTCCGATGACGAGGTAAAAGTGCCGGATTTGGAATTCGTCTTCGTTGTTGCGGTTGTCGATGACCATGCGCGCAAAATGCACATGAGCCATGGCTTTAGTTCTCACGTCACTTTACTAAGACCAAAGAGCATTGGCACCGTTAAACTCAATAGTACCAACCCTTATGATGAACCGCGTATCGACCCTGCATTTTTCAGCCACCCAGAAGATATGGAAATCATGATCAAAGGCTGGAAGAAGCAGCACCAGATGCTAGAGAGTGAGGCGTTCGCGGATATTCGCGGCGAGAATTTCTATCCGGTTGATGCTTCGGATGACAAAGCGATAGAACAGGACATTCGTAATCGAGCTGACACCCAATATCATCCAATCGGCACATGTAAAATGGGAACGAAGAGCGACCCTCTGGCGGTGGTTGATAATGAGCTTAAGGTTTATGGCTTGGAGGCACTGAGAGTTGTCGATGCCTCTATCATGCCGACGCTGGTGGGCGGGAATACCAATGCGCCAACCATCATGATTGCAGAGAAAGTAGCGGATACCATCAAAGCAAATTATCGTCTAGATGAAAGCTTTGAAAAGCCAACTACCGCTTTGACATAAACAACCCCTTCAAAAATGAAATAAGCCGAGCTGTAGGGCAACAGTCTCGGCTTTTTTAGCAGGCGCTTAAATGTGAAAAGGTAAGTCCTATTCTTCTGAAAGGTCATTTCCTTTTTCGATCATTTCAGCAAGCTCATCAAGTGCTTGGACAGAGATTTCCGACAAACGTTGTAAGTGCTGGTCAAAGTTCTCTTGTTCAACAAGCGGAGTATCATTGTTATTAGTTTCTTTTGTTAGCATCGCCCAACCTCTTGAGTTGAGTAAGGGGGAGAAAATATAAAATCAAAAATCAGCGGAAAAAAGAAACGATCGATGTGTATTTTGTTAGCTGGATCATCGATTGCAGTGATAAAAACGATGAATTACTTAGGAAGAGAGCGATAGTGCTCAAATATGAAAAGAAAGCTAGCAACCACGAGAATGGCTGCTAGCGATTAGATTAGAACTGAGATTTTACGCCAAATTGCTCTGCTGCGTACGCAACACGCTCTTTTGGTTTTGGATATTCAGCAGGAGTGCCAAGATTCTCAATGTGTTTTAAACGAGGCAGCAAACCTGCGCCGTTTGCGATCTGAATCGCTAGGCCAGGACGTGCATTCAGTTCAAGCACCATTGGACCTTCTTCTTTGTCCAATACCATGTCGGTGCCCATGTAACCTAGACCTGTCATTTCCCAAGCACTGGACGCAAGCTCTAACAAGCGCTCCCAATGAGGCACTTGCAGTGTCGACAGGTCTTTACCCGTATCTGGGTGATGAGTCACTGGTTGGTCAAATTGCACCGCGCGAATGGCTTTACCTGTAGCAATGTCGATACCGACACCTACCGCGCCTTGGTGAAGGTTAGCCTTACCATCCGATGCTGCTGTAGAGCAACGCATCATCGCCATAACAGGGTAGCCCTTAAATACGATAATACGTACGTCTGGCACACCTTCGTAACTGAAGCCGTCGAAGCAGTCATCAAACTTAATCAAGTTTTCAACCACGGCCACATCGTTCTTACCACCAAGAGAGAAGAGACCCGCTAAGGCGTTACTGATGTGACGCTCAACTTCTTCTTTATTACAAGTTGCCCCCGATGGCTTAGTGTAGACACCATCTTTGTGCGAAGTGATAACCAAGATACCTTTACCGCCACTTCCTTGCGCTGGCTTAATCACAAAACCTGGCCATTTTTCGACCATCTTGTGAATCTTTTTAACTTCAGCTTGGCTAGCAATCACGCCGATAAGAGCAGGCACAGTTGCGCCTGCTGCTTCAGCAATGATTTTGGTTTTTAGCTTGTCATCCACCAAAGGGTATTTAGAGCGATCATTGTAGCGACCAATGTAACTATGGTTACGCTTGTTCATGCCCATAATGCCTTTATGGCGAAGTTTTGCTGGCGAAGTAAAACGTTCAAACATCGTTTAGTCCTCCGCTAGTGGTTTAAAGCGACGTAGCTCAGTTAGACGGTAACCCGTGTATGTACCTAGTAGTAGAATACCTGCCAGTACAATGAGCTGTAGGCCGATAAAGTTAAACGTTAGGTGCTGGATGTAGGTATTAGTCATTGCTAAGTAAACCAGTACCGCTGTCAGTAGTGAACCACCACCTTGAAGCGCAACTTCTTTCGCGCCTTCTTCTTCCCATAGAATCGACATACGTTCGATAGTCCATGACAAGATGATCATTGGGAAGAAGGTAATCGTTAGACCTTCAGTCAGACCAATCTTGAATGCCACAACGGTGAACACAGAGATGATCATGATTACGGTGATGATAACCGCGGATATCCTCGCGACCAGAAGTAAGTTAAGCCTCGAGAGGTAACTTCGAATTATCAGACCCGTACCGACAATCAATAGGAAGCCCACAATACCCGTAACAAGCTGGGTTTGAACAAAGGCAACCGCAATCAGAACTGGCATGAAGGTACCGGACGTTTTAAGACCGATAATCACGCGCAAGAACACAACAATCAGAGCACCAATAGGGATCAGCATGATTGTCTTGAACATCGCTTGCTCTTCAAGAGGCAGGCTATGAATCGAAAGGTTTAATAGACCGTCCGCTTCAACCTTATTGTCTGTTGCTTCTTGTGGTGTCAGCTCTTGCTTAATCATCGAGAAGTGGACTTGGCTGTTCTTACCGCCCACTAGGTCAAGTAGAGAGACGTTGGATTCATCCCAAACCAGAAGGTTAGGCTGTGCAGCTGCTTGCTCTGAATTAGGAGAGAAGAGAACCCATTTATCACCAGACCAAACCTGAACCATTGGTTGAATCGTTTGACGACGGCGGCCATCTTCTAATTCGATAACCCCAACTGTTTTGCTTTGCACACCCGCAGTAAGCAGGATCTTTTGCAATGCATCAGTACGGTCAAAGTCGTTCAAGATAAGCGCTGCGTTTTGGCTATCTGGATCGTTAAGCGTTTTGATCAGCTCACGGGCAAACGTCTCGTTGTCTGCCGAACGGCTCATTGCGCGTTCAATTAGAGCATTGGCTGCCGCTTGTTGTGGTGCTGATAGGGTAGGCTTGGTGATTTCGCCTGTTGGTGGTTGTTCATCCACTTTTGCTTGTGGATCAACCAAGAATTGGGCTTTGTAGTAAATGGTTTGTGCGCCGGTTGCTTGGCGGATAGACCATTCAGCACGACGACCTGAATCAGAGTTTACGTAAGAAACACCGTAACCTGGAGAGGACGCAGACTCACCAATCAAGGTGTAGCCTTTTTGCGTGTGAGGAGCGGCTAAAGAAGCTTTTACTTCACCGCCATTCGCATTGAATTCAATACGGGCTTCAACATCCCAAACCTGACGCGTTTCACCTGGAGTCCATGGAACGCCGTAATTCTGATGTCTGAAAACACTCAAAGCGATGCCTGCAACCACCAAAAGGATGATTGACAGGTAAAACGGTATTCTTGACGTCATAATCTACCTTATTATTTTTTCTCTTCTTCCGTTTGAATATATTTACGGCTCACATCGACGAGTGCGATGTCGCGCATAAATTCTCTTCCTAGTAAAACAGGATGGTTCATTTGAGAGCGATCTGCCAACGTAAATTGCGCTTTTTCATGAATTTTTCCAACGCGCACCCAAAGTTCGACTACAGCGCGACGCTCTAATTCTTCATTGGTTGCTTGGCGGATTTTCACATAGCGAATGATTGGCGCTTCAATCCAAATGTCTTTCTCTTCATCTGACTTGGTATTGTCAGCAAGGTGGAAACGCACCCAGTTTTTGCCATTTCTTTCGAATTCTTCAATATCGACGGCGTTAAGTGAAGAAGTTGCAGCGCCAGTATCTACGCGAGCGTCGAAAGTTTGTTTAATGGAATCGATTGTCACACGCTCAATTGAGCCAAGGACAATGTCATGAGTAGGAGTTGCTTGAACGGGAGCAGGAGCTTGAACGATGATAGGTTCTTTTGGCTTTCTCACTTCATCCATTGCTTCTTTGCGGAAAGTATTGAGTTCGCCGTTTAACTTATCCACTTGGCCTTCCAGACTCTCGATGTAATCCGACTGGTTACTAAGTTGAAGCTCTAAGTTGGTAACGCGAGTATTGAAATTCGTTTCTGAAGCCTGAATAGCAGCTAACGTTTCTTGGTGGTACTGTTCGCCTTTGGTTAAAGTACAACCAGATAGTAAGGCGATGGCAACAACCGGAGTCAATCGTATAAACATTGAAAACCTTGGGATTGGATTAAGTTGTTTGTTTTTTAGGAGTTTAGCGTTATCGACAAGCCCTCACAAGCAAGAATCTGCGACAGTCTCTTACAGAATGAGGAATAGTGACGAAACGCCAAAAAATTAAGGACGCAAAATGCATCCTTAATTAGATTCGAAGAGAGGTTAATGTCTTAAAGGCGGGAGTGAGTTAAGACAATGTCAGAAATCTCAGTTAATTATGGCTTAGTCGCCACAAGTATCGCACGACGTGGCGCAGGATAGCCTTCAACCGTTTTGCTTGGGTCGTTAGGATCAAGGTAATCTGGTAGAGAGTTATGTGTCATCCAGTCTGTGGTGCGTTGCTCTCCAACAGAAGTCACGTTTTCATCTACGATACGAACATCTTTAAAACCAACCAACTCCAACCATACTTTCAGTGCTTTCGCTGATGGGAAGAAGTACACATTACGCATTTGTGCGTAGCGAGACGTAGGAACCAATACCGCGTTCTCATCGCCTTTGATGACGAGTGTTTCCAGAACAAGCTCACCGCCTGATACCAACTGGTCTTTTAACTGCACCAAGTGATCCAGTGGAGAGCGACGGTGGTAAAGCACGCCCATACTAAATACAGTGTCGAACGCTTCTAACTTTGGTAGTTGTTCAATACCCAATGGAAGAAGGTGAGCACGTTGGTCATCGCCCATTAACTTACGAATCGCTTCGAACTGAATTAGGAACAGGTGAGAAGGGTCGATACCAACCGTTAGGCGTGCACCTTCACCCAGCATGCGCCACATGTGGTAGCCGTTGCCACAACCAACATCGAGCACGCTGCGGTTTTTTAGTGGCGAGATGTGCGGAAGAACGCGATCCCATTTCCAGTCACTGCGCCATTCGGTATCGATATGAATACCGTGCACTGTGTATGGACCTTTGCGCCATGGGTGGAATGTACGCAGTAGGCTTTCTAGCTTTTTCAGCTCACCTTCATGGAAAGGCGTATCGTTGCTGATTGTTACTGAGTTTTTGATGTCCACTTGGTTTGGTGCACCTTGTGGGATCTTGTTCAGCGCTTTTAGCCAGCGACCAAAGTCACCGTGCTCAGCGTTTTGCCAATCTGTTAACTGTTGAGGTAATACGTTTAGCCACGGCTGAAGACGAGTGTCTTGAGCGATTAACTGATAAAAATTAGCAAAATTAAACATAGTTTTTCACTGAGTAATAAATTAAAAAATTGACACTAAATGAGAAACGTTAAGACTTTCTCGCTTCTCGCTTCTC
>NZ_JAHGAC010000012.1:0-7293 GCF_030248355.1 Vibrio sp. B172a
AGACGGGAGACGGGAGACGATTTCATTTTGTCTATTTAGGAGTTAATACTGTCAACACCTTATGAGTCCATGTATCTAGCACTAGTATTCCAACACATACCTCTCGATTCCTACAGCGAAGTGTTCCCGACTCTCGAAACGCAGCGTCCTATAGGATGAAGTCCGTTCTCGACTCCCTAAAATAAAGAAAGCGCCGGTCTCTCAACCAGCGCTTTACTATTTTCGTTAACCGTTTACTAAGTCATGGTTAGCCGATGTTTTTACGTGCGTTTTGGAACATACGCATCCAAGCACCGTTCTCGCCCCAACCTTCTGGAGACCATGAGTTCGCGACTGTACGGAAGACACGCTCTGGGTGTGGCATCATGATAGTTACGCGGCCATCTTGAGTCGTTAAACCTGTGATTGCGTTTGGTGAACCGTTCGGGTTGTTCGGGTATTGTTGCGTTGGGTTACCGTGGTTATCCACGTAACGAACGGCAACCGTACCTGATGCTTCAATCGCTGCTAGGTGATCAGCATCACGCACTTCTACGCGGCCTTCACCGTGAGACACTGCGATTGGCATACGAGAACCAGCCATGCCGTCGAAGAATACAGAGTCAGACTTCTGAACTTCAACTAGGCTGAAACGAGCTTCGAAACGCTCAGATTCGTTACGAACGAAGCGTGGCCACAAGTCTGCACCTGGGATTAGCTCTTTCAGGTTCGATAGCATCTGACAGCCGTTACATACACCTAGAGAGAAGGTATCTTCACGCTGGAAGAAGCCTTCAAACTGGTTGCGAGCTTGCTCGTTGAACAGGATAGACTTAGCCCAACCTTCACCAGCGCCTAGAACGTCACCGTAAGAGAAGCCACCACAAGCGACTAAGCCCTGGTACTCTTCTAGAACCGCTTGACCGGTTAGGATGTCGCTCATGTGAATATCTGTTGCTTCAAAGCCTGCACGGTCAAAGGCTGCTGCCATTTCAACGTGAGAGTTAACGCCCTGCTCACGAAGGATTGCCATCTTAGGCTTAGCGCCTTTCGCGATATATGGCGCTGCGATGTCTTCATTTACATCGAAGCTTAGCTTAACGTTTAGGCCAGGGTCTGAGTTGTCTTTCTTCGCTTCGTGCTCTTGGTCAGCACATGCTGGGTTATCACGTAGACCTTGCATCTTGTGCGTTGTCTCTGCCCAGATAGTGCGTAGTTCAGTACGGTTACGCTCAAGAACCACTGTCTCACCAGAAGTAATCACTAGCTCATCAGAAGCTTCTACTGAACCAATTACGTGTGAACATGCTTCAAGACCGTTTGCTGCTAGCGTTGAAAGTACAGCGTCTAAATCTTCGTTCTTAACCTGAAGTACCGCACCTAGCTCTTCGTTGAATAGTGCAGCTAGAGCATCATCACCTAGGTCAGCGATGTCAGCTTTAACGCCACAGTGACCTGCGAATGCCATCTCAGCTAAAGTAACGAATAGACCGCCATCACCTTTATCGTGGTAAGCCACTACTTGATCGTTCGCAACTAGAGTTTGAACGCCTTCGTAGAAACCTTTTAGCTGTGCTGCGTTATCTACGTCTGCTGGCTTATCACCAAGCTGCTTGTAAACCTGTGCTAGAGCCGTTGCACCTAGACGGTTTTGACCGTTACCTAGGTCGATTAGGACAAGGCTAGTATTGCCTTTATCTGTGCGAAGCTGAGGTGTGATTGTTTTACGAACATCTTCAACACGAGCAAACGCAGTGATGATTAGAGATAGCGGAGACGTTACTTCTTTCTGCTCGCCATTCTCTTCCCACTTAGTCTTCATCGACATTGAGTCTTTACCCACAGGGATAGTCAGACCAAGTGCTGGACATAGCTCTTCACCCACCGCTTTAACCGCTTCGTAAAGACCTGCATCTTCACCCGGGTGACCTGCTGGAGACATCCAGTTTGCAGACAGTTTAATGTGTTTGATATCACCGATGTTTGTCGCAGCGATGTTTGTGATTGCTTCACCAACCGCTAGACGAGCCGAAGCACCGAAGTCTAGTAGAGCAACTGGCGTACGCTCACCCATCGACATTGCTTCGCCGTGGTAAGTGTCGTAGCTTGCTGCGGTTACCGCGCAGTTTGCTACTGGAACCTGCCAAGGGCCAACCATTTGGTCACGCGCAACAAGACCAGTCACCGTGCGGTCACCGATAGTGATTAGGAATGTTTTTTCTGCAACCGTTGGAAGACGCAGAACGCGATCCATTGCTTCGTTTAGCTCGATACCATCACGGTTAACCGCTGGGTTGTTCGCTTTTAGCGTTTTCGCATCACGGTGCATCTTAGGTGTCTTACCAAGAAGCACATCCATTGGCATGTCAATTGGCGTGTTCTCGAAATGTGAATCTTCAAGTTTAAGCTCACGCTCTTCTGTTGCGATACCAACAACTGCGTATGGTGCACGTTCACGCTTACAGATCGCATCGAATACTTCCATGTTCTCTGGCGCAACTGCCATTACGTAACGCTCTTGAGATTCGTTACACCAGATCTCAAGTGGGCTCATGCCCGGCTCGTCATTTGGTACGTCACGCAGTTGGAAGATACCACCACGCTCGCCATCGTCTACAAGCTCTGGAAGTGCGTTAGAGATACCGCCCGCACCCACATCGTGGATAAATGCGATAGGGTTAGCATCACCAAGTTGCCAACAACGGTCGATCACTTCCTGACAGCGACGCTCCATCTCTGGGTTTTCACGCTGTACTGAAGCGAAATCTAGGTCTTCTGCTGATTGACCAGATGCCATTGAAGATGCAGCACCGCCACCAAGGCCGATGTTCATTGCAGGACCACCAAGTACGATTAGGCTTGCACCTACTGGGATCTCTTTCTTCTGAACGTGCTCGTCACGAATGTTACCCATACCACCAGCAATCATGATTGGCTTGTGGTAACCACGAACCTCTTCACCTGCGTGTGAGTTAACTTTCTCTTCGTAAGTACGGAAGTAACCAAGTAGGTTTGGACGACCAAATTCGTTGTTGAACGCAGCGCCACCAAGTGGACCTTCTAGCATGATGTCTAGAGCGTTAACTATGCGACCTGGCTTACCGAAATCTGTTTCCCATGGCTGTTCAAAACCAGGAATACGTAGGTTAGATGTTGTGAAACCAACAAGACCTGCTTTTGGCTTACCACCAATACCAGTCGCGCCTTCGTCGCGGATTTCACCGCCTGAACCTGTAGAAGCACCCGGCCAAGGAGAGATCGCTGTCGGGTGGTTGTGCGTTTCCACCTTCATTAGAATGTGCGCTTTCTCTTGGCTGTAACCGTACTGGCGAGTTTCTGGGTTCGGGAAGAAACGACCTACATCTGAACCCACCATGACTGCTGCGTTATCTTTGTACGCAGACAGAACGTTTTCTGGTGTGGTTTCAAATGTGTTTTTGATCATCTTGAACAGAGACTTCTCTTGCTTAACGCCATCGATAGTCCAGTCTGCATTGAAGATCTTGTGACGACAGTGCTCTGAGTTCGCTTGTGCAAACATCATTAGCTCAATGTCAGTCGGGTTGCGTTCTAGCTTATTTACGAACGCATCGTAAAGGTATTCGATTTCATCATCTGCAAGTGCAAGACCTAGGGTAACGTTTGCGTTTTCAAGCGCAGCACGACCGCCTTTTAATAGGTCAACGTCTGCTACAGGAGCAGGTTCTGCCGCTTGGAATAACGCATTTGCTGCATCAAAATCAGTAAATGTCACTTCCATCATGCGATCATGGATGAGTGCTTTTACATCAGCAATTTGAGCATCGTTAAGAGGAGTTGATGTCTCTACGTAGTATGCAGTGCCGCGCTCAAGACGTTTTACTTTGTCTAGACCACAGTTGATTGCGATATCAGTAGATTTAGAAGACCAAGGCGAAATAGTGCCCGGACGAGGCGTAACAAGAAGTAGAAGACCTTCTGGCTCATGCTCTTCGATCGTTGGACCGTAAGTCAGCAATTTTTCCAGTTTTTCCAACTCTTGAGCATCAAGGTCAGACTTTAGATCCGCAAAGTGCATGAACTCAGCGTAAATGCCAGTGACAGGCAGATCTTGTTCACGACAAAGTTCCAGTAGTTTATTAACACGAAACTCAGAAAGAGCTGGGGAGCCACGCAAAATTCTCATGTGCTTAGGTCTCTTATTGCAAGTGATTAAGGTGATATTGGAATAAATTCAGTGGGTTATACTGTTTTCTTCGAAGCTATTCCCGAAGGTTTTTCAAACCTATGCCGATGCCACCTCTTCGTTGCGAGCGCATTATATAGCAATTGTTTTTGTGATGTAACACCAAAAGCAACCGTTTGCGTCATTTTTTTCGTCAAATTTGAATTACGACTAAAATGTCGATAAATCACACAATGTCGCACTCTATCTGTCTGATTCACTTTGCCCCACCAGCTCGCTTTGATATAAAGGCAACTAGAAATTTATCGAGACGTACCGAATTAATGCAAATAAGTCAGTTCAACCGACTCAAGCGCAGCGCCCTACTTTTCGCTTCTGTGCTTTTACTTTCTGCCTGTCAGATTGAGTCGGAACCCAAAAGTGAATTCGAGCAAATCCAAGAGCGCGGTGTCCTACGTGTTGGCACGCTTAACAATCAACTCTCCTACTACATCGGTCCTGATGGCCCTGCTGGCTTGGATTATGAACTGGCGCGTAAATTTGCAGAACAGCTCGGCGTTAAGCTCGAGATCAGACCCGCTTTTCGTCAGGCAGAGTTATTCCCAGCCCTTAAAAAAGGCGATATCGATATTATCGCAACCGGTCTAAATCAAACCTCTCAAGCGGTGCAACGCTTCCGTCCTGGGCCTGCTTACTACTATGTAAGCCAGCAAGTGGTGTACAAAAAAGGCCAGCTTCGTCCTCGTGATATAAACCAACTCATCAACTACCAAGAGTCGAAAGATGAGAAAGCGGGCGATGAAGGCACGAACGCCGGAGCAGAGACGCTACAAATCGTAGAACAGTCTCAATTTGTTCCAACACTAACGGCATTACAAAAAGAGCACCCAGAACTGCAATTTGAAATTGTGGGTGATGCGGATACTCGAGATTTACTGAAACACGTGTCGACGGGTGAACTGCGTTTTACCGTTACAGACTCTGTGGAACTGTCTTTGGCTCAGCGCCTTTACCCAGATCTCGCTTTAGCCTTTGAGCTAACCGAAGACCAACCCGTTTCTTGGTTCACTCGTCGTTCTGAAGATGAAAGCTTGTATGCCATGTTGATCGAGTTCTTTGGCAACATTAAGCAGTCTGGTGAACTCGCGACGCTCGAAGAGAAATACATCGGCCATATTGAAGCTTTCGACTACGTAGACACTCGTGCCTTTATTCGCGCCTTGGATAACACCTTGCCGAAATGGTCACCACTGTTCCAAAAATACAGTGAAGAGTTTGATTGGCGCTTGATTGCAGCCTTGGCATACCAAGAGTCTCACTGGAAACCAAAAGCGAAATCGCCAACAGGCGTGCGCGGAATGATGATGCTAACGCTGCCAACAGCGAAGAGCGTTGGGGTAACAGATCGCCTAGATCCAGAGCAGTCTGTGCGTGGTGGTGTGGAATACCTTCGCCGTATCGTGGCTCGAGTGCCAGACTCAATCAATGAGCATGAGAAGATTTGGTTTGCATTGGCCTCTTACAACGTGGGTTATGGCCATATGATGGATGCAAGACGCTTAACGAAAGCACAAGGTGGCGATCCAAACGCATGGGCAGATGTGAAAGAACGCCTACCATTACTGCGTCAGAAACGCTTCTACAGTCAAACTCGTTATGGTTATGCTCGTGGTGATGAAGCTCGTAACTACGTCGAAAATATTCGTCGTTACTACCAGTCGATCATTGGTCACGTCAGTCAGAAACCAGCGATTGATGAAGACACAGAAGATCTACAAGTGATCCCGCCACTCAGTCCAGACTTGTTAATTTCTGGAGCAGTGGAAACCTTGGCGGAGCAGACTTCTGGAGCGGTGGAAACGATCTCCAACACTGAGGAAAGTTCACCTCCAGAGGCGGGACAAACACCCGAACCAAAAGCGGAATAAACCTTTCGAAAATAGCGAGCTCACAGCTCGCTATTTTTTTATTGAGTCAACAGATAAAGTTATCTAGAATCCTCTCTTTCGGGCTTATCTAGCTTGTGCTGCTCCTTGGTGCCTTACCAAGGTTGGGCTCGCATAGCAGAGAGGCTCTTTTGGTCACCTCTCCTCGCACTGATGCCACCTTCGTCCGTAAGCGTGCCTCATCAGAATGTCATCGATTGATAATAAATCAGACACTTTGCCATGCGAGTGTCGGAGAGTGTGTTCGTTGTCTGCAAGAGGTTCTGATAATGAGAAAACGCAGAGTGCAGTCAAAACGTTTGAATAAGACAGTGGCTGCTAACCGCCGTAAGCGCAAGCTTACGTGTATGAAAAAGAAAGTCAGTGCACGTAACCGTGTTTTCGTTCACCTAGTGAATCACTGAGAACTTAAAGCAAACATCTACTGCGAAGTAGGTGTTTGCTAAAGGCAACCAGTAACTAAAAGCCCAAGTCCCCCCGCCTTTAAGAAGCCTTTTCCTTAAACTATTCGCCTTTTGTTTCCTGTTCATCATCGTTCGCTTTTTGCGCTTGCTTCTTCGCTTTAATCTCTTTGCGACGACGTTTGAAAAACGCTTGTAACTGCGAGCGACATTCATCCTCTAGCAACCCACTTTCGACTGTCGCGTAATGATACGCCGCTTGGCTTTCGAACAAGTTTAATACCGTCCCTGCCGCACCGGCTTTTAAATCAGGCGCACCGTAAACGACTCGTTTCACTCGGCTATGTAGCAACGCGCCAGCACACATTGGGCAAGGCTCTAGCGTGACATACAAAGTCGTATCAAGCAGTCGATAGTTTTCTAAAGCCTCTCCTGCTTTGCGTAACGTCTGGATCTCGGCATGAGCAGTCGCATCATGAGCACAAATTGAACGGTTCCAACCTTCCGCAATGATCTCTCCGTCTTTCACTAAAACAGCACCAACCGGCACTTCCCCTTCAGCTTCTGCTTGCTCTGCAAGCTCCATCGCACGGCGCATAAATAGTTCGTCTTGAGGGGAAAACTGAGAATCTGACAAAAGGAGGCTCCGGTATTTTGGATAGGTCGTAATTTAAAGTGGATTTTAACCTTCAAAGAGAGGAAGGGAAAGAGACGAGAGACGAGAGACGAGAGACGAGAGACGAGAGCCGAGAGACGAGAGACGAGAGACGAGAGACGAGAGACGAGAGACTATTTCATTTTG
>NZ_JAHGAC010000013.1:0-196059 GCF_030248355.1 Vibrio sp. B172a
TAACAGGGGCTTTTTATTATGCGAAAAAACCTCTAAGAGTTTAATCTTAATGCTGCGACGATGCTTTCTGCCGCCGATTGTACGGAGAAATCATTTTCAAGTAGCAAATATGCCGCACTTCCAATATCTCGCCTCAAATTTCTACTCTCATACAATGCAATCGCATTTCTAAGCAGTTTGTCATCATCACCATTAACAGAAATTAGCCCTGCTTTTGCATCATTGACTATATCCATTAGGTCATTTCCGGAATTTACACTTCCTAGAATTGGGATAGATTGAACCATATAACCTAATAACTTCCCGGGGAAATTATGAGCAGTATGTTGTGAAGATAGAGAGAAAAGACCTACATCGACTTCAGCAAGGAGCGCTTTAAACTCATCCTGATTAACAGAGGGGAGATAAGTAAAGTTTTCAAGTTGCCACTCTTGAGCTAGTTCATTGATTAAATCAACTTCATCACCAGAACCTACATATAAGAAGTGTGCATCTTTATACAAACTCATTTCTTTTGTTAAGCGCATCAAATTGGCCATGTCTTGCGCATGACCAATATTCCCACCATAAAAGAAAACAATCTTATCCTCTAAACCAAGTTGTTTCCTAAAACCTCCAGTCTTATCGTCTGCTTTGACATAAGGAGTTAGTTCCGCCCAGTTTCTTAAGATCTCTGTCGAGTATGCATCTGCAGTCATCTCATTGAACATGTCCCTATTTTTCTCAGACATCAAACCTATCATGTTTGCCTGTTGATATGATCGCTTTTCAAAATAACGAAAATACGTTTCTATCAACGAACCTTTCTTGATCATACCTGCATCTATTACCCATTGAGGGAAAATATCACGCAATACTAAATATGAGGGACAGTGACAACGCGTCTTAATTTTGGCAACTAACCCGCCAAAGAAGATAGAAGGCGAATAGTAAACAACCCCATCAAATGTGCTTTCTTTAACACATGAAGAAATTGCAGACCAAGCTCTCTTTGAGAGCAAAGATTCGTTTATCGCTCTTTTTATTTTTGGCGTGTCTTTAATTGCACCACTAGAAAAACGCCAAATATTTACACCATTGAGACTGGACTGAACTAACGATTCCTTTTGACCTTCAGATGGAGTTATGACCGTAACATCATGACCGTTTTCAACTAAGTACCTAGCCAGTTCATGATACATTTTGGCTGCCACACGCGTACTTTGAGGTAAATAGTCATCAATGATTAAAGCTAAGCGCATCAATATTCTTTCCAGACTACTCGACGAACATAGTCCGTGTATGAGTGAACAATACGAACAACCTTATCGGACACATTTGGCATGCTGTAATCTTCCACTCTTCTTAGTAAACGGCTCTCGCCACTTGGCTGACTTTCCAGTATCTGCAAGCCCTGCATGATGCGCTCAACTTCTAGACCCACCATCATCACCGCGGCTTCTTCCATTCCCTCTGGGCGCTCGTGCGCTTCTCGCAAGTTCAACGCCGGGAAATTCATAATCGATGACTCTTCATTGATTGTGCCACTGTCTGAAAGCACCGCTTTCGCGTTTTTCTGAAGATGGTTGTAGTCATGAAAACCTAACGGCTTCAGAAGCTGAATGTTGGCATGAAACTTAATACCTTGTGCTTCTATACGGTTTCGTGTGCGAGGGTGAGTCGATACGATAACTGGGTGTCCATACTTCGCCGCTACTGCATTCAAGCTCTCCGCCAATTTAGCAAGCTGCTTTGGTGAATCGACATTCTCTTCTCGGTGAGCACTCACCACAAAGAACTCACCTTTCACCAAGCCAAGACGCTCAAGAACGTCTGAGTTATCGATTTGAGGCATGTAGTGGTTCAGCACCTCAAACATTGGACTGCCCGTTTTAATAACGCGGTCAGCTGGAAGCCCTTCCGCTAACAAGTAATCACGAGCAATCGTGCTGTAAGTAAGGTTAATGTCTGCGGTATGATCGACAATACGGCGATTGGTCTCTTCAGGAACTCGTTGGTCGAAACAGCGATTGCCCGCCTCCATATGAAAGATAGGCACCTTACGACGTTTCGCTGGAATGGCAGAAATGCAAGAGTTGGTATCACCTAGGACCAGCATAGCTTCCGGCTTTATCTCTTCCAGCACTTCATCTACTTTGATGATGACCTGACCAATAGTCTCAGCCGCGTTCTTGCCTGCTGCATTAAGAAAGTAATCCGGCTTACGGACCCCTAAGTCGTTAAAGAAGACTTCGTTAAGCTCGAAGTCATAGTTCTGACCGGTGTGCACTAGAATATGCTCACAATGTTCATCCAATTTTGCCAACACACGGGACAGACGAATAATCTCAGGACGCGTGCCAACCACCGACATGACTTTTAATTTCTTCATTTTTGTTTTCTCTTCCAAGTTTACAGTGGGAACGCAAAGGTATCTGGCGCTTCTCGGTCAAAAATCTCATTTGCCCAAAGCATAACGACCATCTCTTCATCGCCAATATTCGTGATGTCATGTGACCAACCTGGCACAGTCTCGACGATTTGAGGAGCGCAGCCTTCTGTCTCCAGTTCATAGCACTCCCCCGTCCCAATGTGTTCAAACTTAAAGCGAGCTTTACCCTTTAAGACAAGGAACTTTTCATTCTTGCTATGATGATAGTGCCCACCTCGAGTTATCCCTGGATGCGCGGTAAAGAAAGAAAATTGGCCTGCTTGCTTTGTTTTTAGCATCTCGCTAAACACACCACGCTCATCACCATAACTAGGGATGCTATAGCTAAATTGCTCAGGTGACATATAGCTTAAGTAAGTCGAGTACAATGCACGAACCAATCCTGTACCCACATCTTCCGTAACTAAGTTATCTCGACTCTCTTTAAACGCTCGCAATAAATCCGCAACCTCACCAACTGTGGTTGGGTACTCCGGTGAAACGGCTTTGGCTCCACTCGGCTCAGTACCATCAAGTAAAGCAATTAAGCTACGACAAACGTCATCGATATAAACAAGCGTTACCGGAGCTTTAGGGTCGTTGATAGTAATATCTAGGTCATTGAGTGTGTTGTAACAGAAAGTGGCAACAAATGAGTTGTAGTTTGGGCGACACCATTTCCCAAACACGTTAGGAAAACGATAGATATAAAATGGCGCACCGCTTTCTTGCCCATATTGCTCAACACTCTGCTCGGCAGAGCGCTTGCTCTGTCCATATGCGTTGTCTTGAAGAGCTTGAGTGGAAGAACTCACCACAAGGGGAGTCTTTCGACCACTAGCTTTAAGCTGTTCGACAACGAAATCAGTAAAATCGGCGTTGCCCTCTTGGAATTCCGCTTCTGTTTGTGGACGATTAATTCCAGCTAAGTGATAAACAAAGTCAGCCTCAGCTAACGCATGAATCGTTTGCTCACTTGTGGTATCACGGTCAATTTCAACAAGGTCTTCATAGCCATGCTCACGAAGCATGACACAGAGGTTTTTTCCAATGAAACCTTTTGCTCCTGTTACAACAATCTTCATCTATACGCCCTCAGGTACAACCAAGCTTCCCGCTTCAATATCGACAATGAAATCAAGCTTACGTAATAGCTCAACCATACCCTCGACATCCAAACGCTCAGTATTATGAGAGTTGTAATCTTCGATAAGGGATAGGTCTTTCTCGCCTTCTTCATTGTATTTTGAGTAGTTAAGATCTCGATTGTCTGATGGGATGCGGTAGTAGTTGCCTTGGTCCTCTGCTACAAACATTTCTTCACGGCTACACAGTGCTTCATACAACTTCTCGCCGTGACGAGTACCAATAACGTTAACTTGGTGCTCATCCTTATGAGTAATGCGTAATAGTGCTTGAACTAATACATCAATAGTCGCTGCAGGCGCTTTTTGTACGAAGATATCGCCATTGGTTCCGTTAACAAAAGCATGCAACACAAGGTCAACCGCGTCGTTGAGGGTCATCATGAAACGAGTCATGTTCGGATCAGTGATAGTGATTGGCTGGCCGTTGATGATTTGACGTAAAAACAGTGGAATCACTGAGCCGCGAGAAGCCATCACGTTACCGTAACGAGTGGCACAAATAGTTGTGTTGGTGTGTTCTAGATTACGGCTCTTAGCAACAATGACTTTTTCCATCATCGCTTTTGAAATGCCCATCGCGTTGATAGGGTAAACCGCTTTATCGGTACTCAGGCAAACCACGCGTTCCACATTATTTGCAATCGCCGCTTCGAGTACGTTCTCAGTGCCCAATACGTTAGTTTTTACTGCTTCTAGAGGGTAAAACTCGCAAGAAGGTACTTGTTTTAACGCTGCCGCATGGTAAATGTAATCCACACCGCGAGTGGCATTAAGAACACTTTGATAGTCGCGCACATCACCAATATAAAACTTGAGTTTATCGTTGTTGTATTTCTTACGCATATCATCCTGTTTTTTCTCATCACGAGAAAAAATTCGGATTTCTTTGATATCAGTATCAAGGAATCGGTCTAGGACAGCATTACCGAACGAACCTGTACCACCGGTAATTAGGAGAATATTATCTTTAAACATTTCAGCCTTCTATTTTAGATAAGTATGTTTTAAGTAGATTAATGTAAGAATTTGTTCTGTCACGTGATGACGGGAGATCCTTTACTATCGCCTTGCCTATTTTCAACTTACGTTCTTTTTCAACATCATTATTAAAAGCTTCATATATTGACTTGGCAATTGAATCCGCAGATTGAGGATCAAAATAATATGCAGCATCCCCACAAATATCAGATACGAATTCGCGCCTTGAAGCTATAACTGGAACGTTCATGACCATAGATTCTACCGGAGATACAGAATAACATTCAAGTAGGCTTGGAAAGATAAATGCATCTAATTTTCTATAAAAATTAGGGCACTGTTCTAACTGGATAGAACCTACAGTATAAAAATTATCTAGAGTGTTAAAACCTAATGCTTCCATTTCTGATTTCGTGAGTGTAAATAAGAAGTTGCACCTAAATTCATATTTGATCGTTAATATCTCAGCAACTTCATGTAGTATAGCTAGGTTTTTATGTGGATATGCTCGACCTACAAAGCCAATAGTTGGGATATTTGATTGCATTTTAACATCTGGAACCTCCCGCCATAAACTAGGAATGCTATATATAGAAGAAATGCTGTTATTAATTATTGATATATCAGTTTCTTTAAAACCAATGCGACAAAGCGCTGATTTTACGTGAGGTAATTCCACAACCAAGTGGTCATACTTTTTAAAGTAATACTTTTGAATAAAAAACTTTATTCTAGCCTTAAATTGAGATGCCTTACTCAAGACTGAATATGCTTCGTTTTTAGGATAAGCAATCCAAGCTTGTGCGAAACCGCAGATATGATATTTAACAGGAATATCATGGTAGATTGGGCCAAAAATAGAAAAACAAACATCGTAATCGTTACGTATATTATCTATCTCTTCTGATGGTAATTGTCGAAAACCAAAAGAATCAATGATCTTAAAGCTTCCAAACTTAGTTACGTCTACAATGTTTTTCAAATTCTCATGAACGACTGTAGAACAAATAATATTCAAGTCGTGTGAAAAGTCCATTTTAGACAAATCGACAATAAAAGAAGTCGCGACCTGTACTCCACCGCCAACATGCAAATTTGATGCGTTAATCAGTAAACGTTTCATATCTTATCACTATATTTCAAATCTTGATTTATCTGGAAACTTATGCATTAATGATCGGTTAATCTCATTTCTTATAAGTTCAAAGTCATTCATCTTTCCATCATTTATTGCAATTATTTTACCTCTAGAACTAGAAATATAGTCTACAACATCAAGATAGTTTTTATCATCAACTTGAAAAAAGCATCCTAACCAGTTTAAATTTTGTGCATGAAATTTATTTTCTACCAATTGGAAGTAGCGAAATAAAAAATGATTTACATCACTAGCCAACCTAAAGCGAGAGCGACATGTTTGTAAAAGTTCTTTTTCGTGTAACTCCCAAACTCGATTAAAAGTGGACTTTAAATAAGCTTGCGGCAAGTGAGGCTCATAAAAACCAGTAAATCGTGGCCAAGGGGTTAGAAATATATTCCTAAATAAGCCACTGCGATACTTGATATTAAACCAACTGAAAAAGTTTTTTTTCATAACCTCCCTTTTATTAAAAGTAGAGTTTATCAACGTCAAGTTATTCATCAGAACATTTGATATTCCTTCACCAGAGTGTGCATTCATAATAGCATTATCACATGGTAAATCATTAACGAAAAAATCCTGTGGCTGTGTGGGTGATATTACAAAAAAGTCATCATTAAACAATATAAAATGCTCGGATAAACCGTCTATATTCTTCAAATTTAACTCAATAACTCTAGAGTTAAAAGTAGGAAGATACTCTTGTCGGATGTAATCACTATGTTTTACGAGGTTCAATTTAGGATGTTCTACATTCAGCCAATTAGGTATAGTTCCGTTAGTTACTAAATGTACCTTTCTAATCCAAGGCATATTTCTCTCGATACCTCTGAACCAATAATGAAAGTTATCCCAATCCCTAAATCTAGGCAGTGAACTATCACCATCATGGCTGCCGTCTTTGTATTTCTTAAAATCTTTCTGCCATTTTAAGCAACTAGAGTCCAACCAAGTAACTACTACATCAATATCCACAACATTACTCTCTATTACTTCCATCGGAGTTTCGATATTCCAATACACCTTGATAATTATAATCTAGTGAGCGTTCAAATACATTATCTGACATCGCCTCAGACATGATTATCGTAGGAATAAACCTATAATAATCGGCAAACCTGGGGAATGAAAGAAAAATTAAAACGCACACATACAGGGTTTTAATTGCAATGTGAAAGTTCGTTTTTTCACATTTTAAAATATAAAATAAAAAAGGAACAAACAATATCCAAAGATACATAACGCGAAATGAGAGAGCGCTAAACGGCAGAGTGATGAACATGATCATAGAGAGATTAATCATAGCTAGAAGGTACTTGTTTCTTAAGATACTTTTTAGCTTATAGGATGTATAAAAACTCAATATTACTTTGATAAAGTTCATTAAAAACAGTATATATTCATAAATTCTAATGTACTTTGACCACGGTCCAAATAGATATGAATAAACCTTACCTAATATAATGTCTAAAATTAGAACACCACTAACACCGCCACTAAAGTTTAAATAATAAAACGCTATTGCAACAATTAGAGCATAAACAACAAATATCAAAGAAACACTAGTAAAAAAGAGAGGCACTAGAAATGGAAAAACTGCAAATACTGTTGCCACGTGAAAAGTAGCAGAAAATATAAAGAGAAAAATTGCGCGTTTTATACGTCCTTCGAATATATAACTATATGCGAGTATGGATACTCCGAAAGCTACAAGGTTTTCGTAAGCTAGTATATCTACCGGGCTTAACATTGAAACAAGAATCGTAGCCCAATACCAAACTCCTCCAACTCCAAGCAAAATTGAAAACCTATACATTGCAAAAAGAAGGCTAAAGCTCAATAAAAATGTACAATAAAGACTATACCATTGAATTGGAATAGATAATGTAGAATATAAATATTGAAAAATAAGGCGTTGAAATTTCAATGAAAGGTATGACTCCTCTCCTCCCTCCAGAATAAATCTATAATAACTAGAAATATCAGCAGTTGGAAAGTCTTGCACGCTAATATATAGAGAAACAAAACCATATAGAATAGAAAAAATAAATATCCGACACAAAGGATGGACATTTAAATACATAGATAAAAGTAGAATTAAACAGAGAGAGAACACTGGATAATAAAAAAAAATGACGATGGCAGAGAGAAAAACAATGCTCTCTTTTACAGGGTTAATATTATATCTTCCCATTTTTTTCTAATAACCTTTGATGAGTGTCTTTGAGAAAGCCTTTTAGCCTGATAAGAATACGCTTGGTAATTTAAATCAACTTCTTTTATTGCTCTAGCAAACTCCTCTCCACTCCAAGCCTTGTCAAGAATAACGCCATTCCCTTTTATTATGTCAGGTACTGACGGAAATGTGTTACGTATGATAATAGGTACGCTAGCCTCCATAGCTTCTATACATGACATTGGATAACCTTCATAGTCACTAGAACAGACTAAGATTACGGGTTCGGAAAAAACACTTTTAACATCAGTTACCCAAGAGTGAAAAACCACATTTTTCAACCCTTTCGCTTTTTCTTTTAAATACTTCTCGTCTGGACCAGAACCATAGATATGTAACTCATAATTTTTAGCGAGCTTCATACCCTCAATAACCAAATCAATGCGCTTTACTTTATTATCTAATCGAGTAAGCATAACTAACTTTTTGTTGAAAATTGATTCTTTATTTTCAAATTCAACATCATCACCTGGATTTCGAATAACTGAAATTCGATTATCATCAATTTTCATTTTGGAAGTGATAATTTCTTTTTCGAAATCAGAAAGGCTAACTATCCAGCATTTATCTTTAACTATATTTAGTAATGTATTGTTTTTATCAAAAAACTTACTGCTTTCCCACCATCGCTTATACGTTGAGTGTTGAACTAGTACTATGTTTTTTATATTGTCAGGTAAATAATATATATCTTGAGGTGCATTTATTATTGCTATGTCAATCTTTTCATTCTTGAGTTTGTTTTTCATTATAAATTTAAAAAAATGCCCCAGACTTAACTTATTAATTACTTTGAAAATAATATTTTCTGAAATAGCATGATCACAAATTATCTTACCTGATGAAGGGAAAAGCGTATAATAACTAAGGTTGGGGATTACATTGTTCAACTTCTTAGCGAATGACTGAATGCCTCCACTACCATTTGGGTTTGTACCTATTACAGCTATGCGCTTCATCTTAACTTTCCATTTCTTTGATAAATACAGCCGGATTTCCTGCATAAATACCAGATTTGGTACAATCTTTGGTCACAATAGAACCTGCACCAATTACGATATTATCGCTAACAGTCACTCCTGGTAATATCGTAACTCTTGAACCAATCCAAACATTATTCCCAATAGTAACATCAGAATAGGTTGATCCTTGCTTTCTCATTAGCTCTTCTCTTGAAGTACCATGCCTCGCGGTGTGTATTATTAGTTCTTGACCAATCATAACATCATTTCCAATTGTAATACGCCCTTGGGCATGGAAAGAAGAGTTGATTCCGATGCCTGAATTATCCCCTATCTGAATATTCTTTAATGCCCCTCTAATTCTGACTCCACTTTGAATGTTACATTCGGTTCCAATGCGTTGAAAAATTTTTGAAGCAAATTTGACCCTCAACCTAACAACTTTAGAATCCGGCGTATTCTTTGATGGGATAAGTGAAAAGACATTGTAGAGAAATTTATAAATTGAATTCATTATTAAACCTAGCTTTGACTCTATTAAAAACTGGGAAATGTAATATAATGCAGAAAATAGCCACAATAAAATTGACAAAAACATTTAAAAACAGACTATCCAACTCAAAGAAACTTGATAGAGTGTAATAAAAAAGACAAAGATAAGTGGAAAAAGACAGTATATATAATATGTTAATCAACAAATTATTTATAGAACATAGAAACACATATCTATACATAATATAGTATGTCTGTATAGCATTTACATTGAATGCAATTACTATTGCATATGCGACATTTGTCAACTCACCAGATTTGACTGATACTATAATAGAAAATATAGTTACGAATGAAGACATTGCCGAAGAAATTAAGACGAACTTTGGTTTTTGAGCCGATATAATAAAAGGAGAGGATGAAGATAATACAACCTGAACAGGTATAGCCAAACATAATATTTTTATAATATCAGCCGCATCTCCCCACTGATCACCAAATAATATTAGAACAATTGAACTAGCATTAGCCCAAATAAAGAAGCTTGTTATAATAGCGATAAAAAATGTAATCGAAAAAAACTTTCTATGTAATACCTCGATTTCTTTTAAATCTAAATCAGACTTCTTTATTGCAGGCTGCAAGGCCGGCATTATAGAGAATGTTAATATTATGATTGGATACTTCATTAGTTGATATGCTTTATCATAAATACCAACAGAGTATGCACCAAAGCTTTTTGCGACCAAAAACGTATCTAAATTCCTAGACAAATAGTTAACAAACGTTGAAGCAAACTGATATTTCCCAAATTTAAAAAGATGCATTACATATGAAAGATTTCCTCCAACCTTTGGCATACCAAGATCAGTAAAATAACTAAATGTATATAATAATATGCATCTTAAGATTGCATAGGCTAAATATTTTAAAGCCAAACAGACTTCAGGATTAAAGTTTAACTTAAAATAACAAACCCAAACTAAAGCAAAGGATATTAATTCTGACAGAATTTCGCCTATATTTATTAGAGAGAATTTGCAATCTTTATTTAAGCTAGCTAATGGCACAACTGTTAGACTATAAAACAAAATTATCGGAGCCATCAATTGGACTATTTCCGATATTTCTTTGTTATCATAATAATTAGAAATGTCATCCGATAGAAAGGTCAAAATAACAAACAGAAGTAAACCTATGAGCGAACATGAAGTAAAAACGCCATCTCTTTCACGGCTACTAATTTTTTTCTGCTCAATAATTGCAACAGACATACCGCCTTCTAACACTAATTGAAAGAAGGATATAATGACCACAACGGATGTAATTAAGCCAAAGATCTCAGGGGAAAAAACCCTAGCGTACACACTCAATAAAAGAAATTGAATAATTAAGGCTAAGGTTCTCCAGATGAAACTTTTCTTAAGAAGTGAAAAAACTGTCATATATTAATATACTTTCTTACAAAGAGAGTCATATACTTATCTAGCTTGAGTATAATGTATGATATTAATGAAACAAGCATAAATACAAGCACAGGTACAATATAGTCTATAAATGAATAAGGAGAGAACTTTATAATCATTGATGTTATAGACACGGACAAATTTTCATGTATTAGATATAGTGGATAACTAATCATACCTACGAAAACTATCCATTTCATTTCCAATACCTTCTTAAGCAAAGTGTCGGAAAATGAAAACAAAAACAAAGCTATTGTTAATAGTGCAACGATCTTGTTACTATCGGTTATAGCCACGGTGATCACAGCTAAAACTATCAATAGAAAACTTTTTGAACATCCTTTGTAGCTTTCATAAAATAACATACCTATGAAAAACCACACATAGTAAATTAAGCCTAGTTTTCTAATAATAAATGCAATCTGATTGAAGTAACTAAAGTCCTGAAAAACATGTATGAACCCATAGCTCAGAAAAAATAGGGCTGCTATTACGAACTTTAAGACTTCTCGTCCAAAAGAAAAGTAAACTATTGCAGAAATAATATAATATACAACCTCAATATATAGAGTCCAAAACACTCCCTCAATAGACTTTAAGTTCGTGTTAAATATTATATTCAATATGTCATGATCAACAAAAATCATTCCAGGAATAATATCAAAGATTGTTACATCGCCGACAGGCCTATTCGTAAGCACTAATGAAGTAATATAGATAAATAGACTACCAATAAACATCGTTGGAAAAAGTCTAATCCATCTTTTCTTTAAAAAAATAGAGGCATTATCACTATAGTCTAAAGACATAAATATGACAAAACCAGAAATCATGAAAAATAGATTTACACCATAGTACCCAAACTCCATGATTGGAAAAGAATGGAATTTTGATGTGAAATATATATAATCAGGCCATCTTACATATAGATGAAAAATGAAAACACCTATAATCGCCAACCCTCTCAATCCATCTAAGTGTTTAATTCTTGGATTCACGCGTCTTTTTCTTCTCTAATCTTTGTAGACTCAATAAAGACATACAACAACCAAATAGAAAGCCTATCATTGTTCCAGCAATGCAAATTAAAGACCTTTTAGGTTCTGACTTTAATTCTGGGATGACTGCGGGGTCTACCACTTTAAATACAAACTCCTCTTGGACTTCAGCGAGCATTAAACGTTTAGTTTGCTCTTCTATTAGCTTATAAAATGTACTTTGCATATCAGCAACGGCAGTTTTACTGAGTTGAGTATTTAAGTAGGCTAAATTTTGAGAAGTTTCGGCAATTGTACGCTCACGCATCACTTTATTAATATCTTCGATAAGCCAATTAACCCATTGCTCTGCAAGATAAGGGGAGTAGTGCTTTGCTGATATTATATATAAACCTGTTTCTTTGTTTTTCTCTATTGTGAATACTTCTTTTATAAATACCTCAAACGCTTCTTGTTCACTAGGTTCGGCACCACGAAGCCCTTGTGGTTTACGAAGCCATTTATTCTCATCTTCATTATAAAGTTCTTCATTCAATATAAGTTTATTGTTGGCCAAGTCCCAATCTTTTGCCGCCATCAGAGGGACAAGTAGATTGTGTTTATTGACAAAAGAACTTATGAATTCACGAGACTTCATCACCTGTACTGCTAAGTCTGTTTGTGAAGATTCAGCCCCTCCAAAATTCACTCCCGCGAGCGCAGCTAAACCACCTAGTTGTCCCGCCATTTCTGTTAGGCCACCACCATTTGAACTTTCTGCAGGGGCCAACAAGGCATCAGCTCTGTAGATATTAGGAAGGCTTAATGAATAAAACACAGAGCTGATAGCAAATATAAATGTGGTAGCGATTATTATCCATTTCCCCCTCCATAACGCTTTAAAAAGTTGACTTAAGTTGATTTCATCGTCTGTGGATTGTGTTATACGAGGTAGGTAATTTGGATGTGGTTCTTTTTGTGGTTCCATGGAGATTCTAGGTCCTAAGATCCTAAGTTCTAGATTCTAGATCCGATATTGAATCTAGAGCTAGGGTTAGGATCATTGAATAGTTAATAGGTTTTGAGTACTAGGTATTAGCTCCTAGATTATTTATTCATATTTTGGCGAGAGTTCTGATACTGAACTTCTCCTCCGCCGCCGCATTAGCGCAACTAGCATCGTTGATATTTATTTGACTTAGTTGGTAAGTATGAGTGTTTTTCGATAATGCTTATCTCCATACCAATATAAAGTTCAGTAATTATTTCGGTACCAGAACCTTGCGCAACGTAAAAAGCTCACCCATTCGTGATTTTCGGCGACATTTATAAACAATTGAAAGTGCAGTTTTTTGACTCTAACTCCTAAATCCAAGTTTTTGCAATTACCCTACTCTTTGTAAACTTCGCGAAACATATGACAAATTGTTTTCCAAACATCTAATTTTGCAAACCCAATACCGTATGAATGATCTTTCTCAACTTTAAGCTCCTAAGAATTAGTTCCCTAGGAGCTTGTCACTTTCTTTTACTTCAGTGCATTGATCGCTACACCTGTTTGATAAAGTATCTGTGTAGCAGCAGTCCAAGTGCTTAAGGCATCACGGTAGTCTGTATCAATTGGTACGACGATCGTATCACCTGCTTTTAGCTCTTCATGGTTGTTTCCGAACCAGTAACCAGACGTTGGTTTATATACTGAACCGTCTGCGCGCACAACAAAGATACGGTCTTCATCCGCTTGCTTCTTCGCACCACCAGCTTTGTTTAAGTAGTCATTCACGTCTAGCTTATTATCTAGCAAGTACGTAATCGGCACCTGCACTTCGCCCATGATTGAAACTGTATTGCGGAAGGTCGGTACGAACAAAAAGTCTCCATCTTCTAACATAAAGTCCGCAGAACGCTCGTCTTTAATAATTCTATTAAGCTGTACAACCATTCGGCCTAGCGCTTTACTCTTGCTCGCTTCTTCAACAAATTTCAATGTTTTATCTGGGTCAGAAATCACTGAGCTCATATTACTGTCAGCACGGAAGGTTTTCTTCGCGGTTTCGGCGCGCATATCCGCGGCGTATTGGTTTAATAGCTTCTGCTCTTGTAGGCGAAGTGCTTCACGCGTGAAGATCGCACCTTGAGGATGAGCAAATTCTGTTAAGCCACCAGCACGTTCAAGTAACTCGCCTAAGGTCTCACCCTGACGAACTGTGTACGTACCTGGGAAGCGAACCTCACCCTGCAGTGTTACGGTACTTTGCAGTTTAACGTTCGGCTTTTCAAGGATGTTCAAACGATCACGGCCAACAAGGATTGCATCATCTGCTGTACCTCCTTGAATCGCTTTGCGTAAGTCAATGCGCTCTACATCGATAGATGCACGTTCGTCCTTGCTGTTAATCACAGTACGAGCCAACTCTGCATTAATGGTAAATGCATTGTAAGTTAGACCACCCGCCGCTTCGATTAGGGTAGATACCGACATGCGTGGTGTTAGAGGATAACGACCAGGATGTTTTACCTCACCGAATACTTCGGCGATTTGCGGCGCTAAACCTAAACGAGATTGTTGCTGGAGTTGCAAAAGAACCGGAGCAAGTAAAGTGCGACGGGTGTTTTGCTTTAACGCATCAAAATCTTCTTTAGTAATTTCTTTGCCACGGAATATGATTTTCGGCTGTTCTAATTCTTCAGCTGAAGATTGCCCCATCGACATATTGTCTGTTGCTGAAGAAATAGCAACAGAAGAGCTCATGACTTCTTGCTCTTTTTGTTGGTCTAGCTCGGCTTTAAATTGTGCTTGCTCAAGCGTTTTCGCTTTCGTCACCGTATCTTGATCCGCTAACGTATCCAGGTCCTCATTGTTGAAGCGGTTAAATACCAGTAATCGGTCACGTGAATTAAGCTTTAGGTTATCTTTGCTGTTCGGCGAAAGAATCGCATTGGCGAGGTTTACTTGATAAACTTCAATGTCACGTTGTGGGTTGATCTCACGAACAACAACAGCATAGTTAACATCTGCAGTGGAATTAAAAGACGTATCTACTGATTGGAATAAGTCAGCAACGCGCAAACCGCTCTTCCATTCGATAAAGCCCGGATGACGAACATCACCTTCAATTTGAACGTAACGTGTTAACTCTTCACTCTTTTTAAGTACATTAACGGCGTCGCCATCTTTGACTTTGATTTTTTGATCGTGTGACAGGCTGAAGTTAAGGGTTAACGCATCACGAGCTCCTTTCGCTGCGTAACGTTTGACTTCCACTTGATCGCTGTAAGCATTAGCAGTAAAACCACCAGCCATTTGGATAGCTTGTTTGTAGGTTTCACCTGATGTGACTTCATAAATGGCAGGACGGTTTACCTCGCCATCAATAGCAATGGTATTACCAACAGAGCCAATAAAAACCACATCGCCAGGTAACAGTCGAATATCGTTACGCGCATCGCCTTTTAGCAATAAGTCATACATATCAAGTTTGCGAATCAACTGACCATTACGCTTTAGCTGCACATTACGCAATGCACCACTCTCACCAAAACCACCACTGTAATAAATGGCTTGAGAAATTGTGGTTAGAGCACTGACAGTGTAAGCACCTGGCTTATAGGCATCACCCATTACAAATACTTGCATGGTGCGCATCTCACCTAGTGAGACGTCGCTACGCACACCAATCATTTGCTCTTTCACACGTTGGTTTAATGAATTACGAACATCAGAAAAGCTCATACCGGCTACTTGAACTGGGCCAAGTGAAGGAAAGTTGATAGTTCCTGCGCGATTTACTCGTAAACGGTGTGTCGTGTTCTCTTTACCAAATAGCTGGATAACAATTTCGTCACCAGCACCAACTGTGTAATCTGCAGGGACAGGTACATCGCCCACAGGGGCAAATGTTGTTGGCGAACCCGCAAATAGATCTAAACCGAAGCGCTTTAGCTCTTCACCTTCTTTTGTTAAATCAGCTTGGTTCGTTTGATTGGCGTTACTCACTTCTAGGCGAGGAGCTATCACTTGAGGGTTTTGATAGCTACTAGGCTGAGAAGAAGAGCCAGAAGGGAGTGTAATACCGTACTTACTTGCTAGCGCTTGTTGTTGGTCAGCAGGTAGGCTTTGGAACATTTGCATTTGTTCCGGGGTTGGAGTCTGCGCATAACTGAATGGCGCCAAAAGGCTTGCCAATACACAAGCAGCAATCGAGAAACATCCTTTAAACATGATAATTCGCTATTTAAATCGAGAGTTAAAAAATCCTAGTTGCTAAGACTAGGCACTAGGTCTTTTAATTAAAATCGGTGCTGAAAGCCGAGAGTTAGGGCATTCAGGCGAACTTGATCTTCTGATGTACTGTCAACAAACTCGAAAACAACCGCATTGTGCTTGTCTAAAGCGTAATGCATACCTAGGCCAAAACTAAAGCCTTGGTCTTTATCCGAACCGACGTTCTGTTGATCGATCTGAACACTGGAGTAACCTGCTAGTCCGTAAAGTGCGAAACGTTCAGAAACCGGCATGTTCAACTTAACAAATCCACTCGCCAAACTGTCTACCGCGAGTCCGCTCTCGCGCTGTACAGATGTACCGTAACGAGCCTCTAAAGCGATATAATCATTAAAGAAGTACCCCATCTGTGCTTGAAGAAGGAATGGATTACCTTCAGTTACGGAAGAAGTAGAAGAATGGTGGTATTCGGCATTAGAGTAGCTCACTAACGCACCTGCATAAAAATCCGCTGAGGCCGAAAATGAGCAAAAGCCTAAGCTGATTGCACTCAATACCCCTAGCCATGGTCGTTTGTTCATCACGTAAGTGTTCCTTGGGTGTTGACTTACCCTGCACATGAATGACATACGCAGTGAATGTCTGTTAACTGGTTGTCTGTTTTGCTTGTGCCGTTTTCACGCTACCGCCCTGCGGCATTGCGCGTTAGCCACTGTTCGCTAATTACCGATCTGCTCGGTTTATTGATATAAGTACTCTCTTTGAGTACTGCTTTTGTGACAAACAAATCGAAAAATAATACTTGAAAAGCACAGCATAAAAGCTGGCAAATTATGCATGGATTAGCTTGAAACGGCAAGGGGGCCTACTCTAAGGATTAAGAATGGACTTTCTTGTTTTTGAGAGTCACAACACACTAGGCGCTATTCATTTAAGTGTTACAAAGCGTAACGTTAACCTAATCTTGAATATCAACTCGCAACTTATGTCGATATTGAAGAGTTAATGTTATTTAACGCCAAGTTGTCCTTTGCTACGTCCATGATCTCTAAAGAAAGGGGCTAAAAACACCAGCAAATTAATTGTCTTTCCCATGAGACGCTTTCTTTAGAAGTTAGTAAAATTCCATAGGAAACTATTTACATGCTGATTGTTTTTTAACTAAAATGACAGATGGTATGTTCTAAACAGACCAAACATCGATGTTTTAAAATCTGAAATACAAGGATTAATAATGAAGAACACAGCTCTAGCTATTCTTATGGCTCTAAGCGCATCAACTGCATTTGCAGCTGAAGAAGCAGGTTCTGCTGGTGCAGCATCTGCATCAGCGACTGGTACAACAGCAGTTGCAGTAGGTGCAGCAGCAGCAGTAACTGTAGTAGCAGTTGCAGCGTCAGACAGCGATTCAACTTCAACGTCTACTTCTACTTCTACTTCTACTTCTACGAACTAATTCGTTTAAGTTGAACTAGATAAATCGCCCTGAACTGTTTCAGGGCGATTTTATTTGTACGAGGGAAAAATGAATACCTTTCTATCGCAAAAATGGATCCGCTTACTTGTTGTTTTACCTGTATTAAGCCTCACCTTTGGATGCACTCAGAAGTTCAATGATGTCTCGGCGACCGTTCAAGAAGCTTATGGCAACTACATCGATGTTGAATTGACACCAGAAGAAATTGAAGCAGTCCCTTATGCCAGTGCTTACCTGAAAATCGGCAATCAGAAGCAAGTCTTTGTTGTTCTTGCCTTTGCAGAGCCGAACCCGTTAACAGGCCAGACGCAGCTCAAATGGGTTAGTGCCGATAAAGCGATGGTGGTAACAGAGAATGGCCATATTGTTAAAACTATTGGCTTGCAAACCACTAACCTAGCTGGTGTCTATGGTGATGTGCCTGCTTACTCAAGCTCATCCATGCAATATAACCTTTCTTACGATTGGTCTGAGCAATACCGCTACGGTTTTCAAGCTCAGGTCGAACGCTCACACCAAGGCAAAGAGGCGGTAATCACTCCTGTATCATCGACAGAAACCGACGTTTACACCGAGCTCGTCACTTTTCCAAGCCTAGAAGAAAGCGTAGAGAACACCTATTGGGTAGACAATGATGGGCAAGTGGTGAGAACACGTCAGCACTTGGGCCCTAACATGGTGCCTGTTGAATTAACAATTTTGAAAGGGTACAGCAAATCATGAGTATGCGACTACTCTCGTTACTAAGCTTGGTGGGTATTGTCGGTATTACCGCCGTACCTGCTTTAGCCCAGAACCAAAGTTTGCCACCATTACAAGTTGAATTAGTGGGTACTGGAAAAGCCTTACAATTTGAACAGCCTTCTCGTTTAGACAACATTCTGAAACTCGCACAAGAGCAGAACCTTGTCTTGCAATATCCTCTTGCCATTAGTTTGTTTGATAATTCAAAACAGGCTCAACAAGAAAGTCTGGCGTTAAAAAACGCCGTGTTAAACCAAATGATTCAATACAACCTCGTTGGCCATCCATTTTACAAATTTATCCAACAAAGTCAGTTTGCGCCTCGCGTTCTTTCCGCCGTTGATGTTGATCAAATTCGCTTAGACAAATTTGATAACCCGCTTTTAGAAGGCCAGTTTGCCTTAAGTGCACCTCAGCGAGCAGAAAAAGTGTTGTATGTGGGCAATGTGGACAAGGTTTATGCAATCAAAAATCTAGCTGGTATCCCTCTGCATGAACAGGTCGATAGCCTAAAAAGCAGTGAGGTTGGTGAACTGACTCAGCCACCTATTTTAATCTATCCAAATGGTGAGGTGATTACCCCTCATCATGGCGGGTGGTTAACCAAGCAATATTATTTACCGCCCTTGACCATAGTTTACATTCCATTTGACGATTTTGGACAATCATCAATGGATCAAGACATCGTCAAACTGCTGTCACAACGTAAACCAACCTCATCGAAGAATTAAATATGAACCTGATAAGAACCAGTTTATCGCTTTCTTTAATGGGTCCAGCGTTGGTTTGGGCTCAAGATATGCCTTTTGAGGCTCCACCACTGCAACCTTCACAGATGGACTTTGGTGGCGTAGGCTTAATGCAAATGCCAACGGGCCGCATGGCACCTGAAGGCGAGTTTAACTTTGCGATCACTGGCAGCGATGAGTACCTATTTTACAATGTGACCTTGCAAGTGATGCCTTGGCTAGAAACAACGATTCGCTACACCATGGTGAACGATCTATTCTACAGTAGCGATCCGAGCTTCTCTGGTGATACCAAGTACACCGATAAAGGCATCGATTTTAAAGTTCGCTTACTAGAAGAATCCGAGTACTTGCCAGAACTTTCTGTTGGTATTCGTGACTTTGCGGGCACAGGCCTTTTTGATGGTGAGTTTGTTGCAGCTACAAAACGCTACTCTAACCCAAAGCTAGGGACTTTTGATTTTACTCTTGGTTTGGGATGGGGATACTTGGGTACCCGAGACAACATTTCCAACCCAGCCTGTAAAGTATCTGACAGATATTGTGAACGCCCGTCCGATTTTAAAAACAAAGGAGGTAGCGTAGAATTTGAGCGTTGGTTTAAAGGCCCAACAGCACTATTTGGCGGTGTGGAATATCAAACTCTACATGCTCCACTACGTTTTAAGCTTGAGTACGACAGTAATGATTACAGCGAAGATTTTCCTGTGGTGCGTGGTGGTGTTGATATGACACCTCACACCCCCTGGAACTTTGGGGTGCTTTACCGTTTAGGTCACATGGCAGATCTGCGTTTGAGTTATGAGCGCGGCGACACGTTGGTTGCTGGCGTGAGTCTGTACACTAACTTCAACGAGATGCCGTCTTTCTGGCGTGACACACCAACACCAGAAGTGGAAGATAAACAACCAGAGCAACTGTCTGACGTAGATTGGGAACGTGTCACTGAAGAGCTGGATAAAGTGGCAGGCTACCAAAACACGCAGCTTTATGTTGAGAACAATACCGTATCTATTGTTGGTGAACAGAAGAAGTACCGTGATCGCAACGAGGCTCACGAAAAAGCGGCGGCGGTTCTATACAACGAGATGCCTGAGAGCATTGATACTTTCACCATTAATGAACGCAGCCGTGGCTTGCTCGGCGATCAAACGGTGATCTCTAAAGATAAATATCGTGACTTTGCTGAAGTCAATTACATCGACCCGAACATTGAAGATGCGACAGCTACATCAAACAATAAGCCTCAGGGCAAACCTGCTTACGATGGGTTTGAGCGTTTTGATTGGGGGTTTGCACCAAAGCTTGCTCAAACCTTGGGTAATGCGGAAGATTTCTACCTGTTTAGTGTTGGATTAAGCGGTAGTGCATCTTACTGGTTAACTGACAATTTAGAAATCGGCGGTTCGTTGTACTGGGATTGGTACAATAACTACGACAAGTTTAACTATGTAACACCACCAGACGGCACAAGTGTTCCTCGTGTACGCACTATGTTCCGTGCTTATCAGAATGAACACACGGTTACCATGTCTAACCTGCAGTTAACTTGGTTCCAAGAGTACTCAGATACTATGGACCAACAATTCTACGCTGGCTATCTAGAAAGTATGTTTGCGGGTGTGGGTACCGAGTTCTTGTACCGACCGAAAGACGCAAACTGGGCGCTCGGTGCAGATGTTAACTTGATCTCTCAACGTGACCCGCAAAGCTACTTCGGTGTATATGATGAAGAATGGCAAAACGTTCCAGAGTACGGTCGTCCATTCCGAGTTATTGACAAAGGCTTTACTGGTTTTGTATCAGGTTATTACTACCCACAATGGGACTTCCTACAAAACTTGATGATTCAAGTTGATGTTGGCCAGTTCTTAGCTGGTGATGTTGGAACTCAAGTGAATGTATCTAAGCAGTTCAAGAGTGGCGTGATCGCTGGTGCGTTTGCATCGATTACTGACTTGTCTGCAGATGAGTTTGGCGAAGGTAGCTTTACGAAAGGTTTCTACATTTCGATTCCATTCGACATCATGACAGTGAAGCCAAGCAACAACCGTGCGAACTTTAGCTGGCAGCCATTGACTCGCGATGGGGGTCAGAAGCTAGGTCGTAAATACAGCTTGATTGAGCTGACGGATGAGCGTAATCCTTGGTATCAACGCCCAAATACATCTGACGAAAAGTAATCTAATCACTAATTGGATTACCTAACAAATACAAAGGAAGCTTCGGCTTCCTTTTTCTTTCTCTAACGCCAACACCTTCCCTCTAACACCTAAAGCCTTAACTCTGCTAAACTTCCTGAGAAAATTTTAATCTATGGTGGAAGTCTTATGATCATCGTAACTGGTGGTGCTGGCATGATCGGCAGCAACATTGTTAAAGCTCTGAACGAAGCAGGTATTAACGATATTCTGGTTGTCGACAACCTAAAAAATGGCAAGAAGTTTAAAAACTTAGTTGATCTTGATATCACAGATTACATGGATCGTGATGACTTCCTTACGCAAATCATGGCGGGTGATGACTTCGGCCCTATCGAAGCGATCTTCCATGAAGGTGCTTGTTCTGCAACAACTGAGTGGGACGGCAAGTACATGATGCTAAACAACTATGAGTACTCGAAAGAGTTGCTTCATTACTGTCTAGATCGTGAAATTCCGTTCTTGTACGCATCATCGGCAGCGACATACGGTGATACGGATACGTTCGTTGAAGAGCGTGAATACGAAGGCGCACTAAACGTATACGGTTATTCAAAACAGCAGTTTGATAACTATGTACGCCGTCTATGGCAAGACGCTGAAGAACATGGTGAACAGCTTTCTCAGATCACTGGCTTCCGTTATTTCAATGTATATGGCCCACGCGAAGACCATAAAGGCAGCATGGCTTCAGTAGCGTTTCATTTGAACAACCAGATCAACGCTGGCGAAAACCCTAAATTATTTGCTGGTAGTGAGTCTTTCAAGCGTGACTTTATCTACGTTGGTGACGTGAGCAAAGTGAACCTATGGTTCTTAGAAAGCGGTGTTTCAGGCATTTTTAACTGTGGCACCGGCAATGCAGAATCATTCGAAGAAGTGGCAAAAGCAGTGATCAAGCATCACAACAAAGGGGAAATCCAAACCATTCCATTCCCTGAACACCTAAAGGGCGCTTACCAAGAATTCACTCAAGCTGACCTTACTAAGCTTCGTGCTGCTGGCTGCGATGTAGAATTCAAGACGGTAGCTGAGGGTGTTGCTGAATACCTTGCGATTCAGAATCGTTAATACCTGTCAAAGGTGGTAGTGAAGCCTCTACCACCTTTACTCTGATACGTTTACGAGTATCATTTCTAAACATCTCCAGTTCTCTCTTCCGAAAATAGGTGCTTAAAACTTCATGACTGTTCAACGTGATGATTTCGATCCAAAAGCTTATAACCCTGAATTTGAGCGTCACTTTCTTGCGCCTAAATATTGGGGAACTTGGCTCGGCGCCCTACTATCGATGCCGTTGGCGCTTCTTCCGCTAGGAGTGCAAAAATGGCTAGCCAAAGCTATTGCCAAAAAATTGGCTAAATCACGCAAAGGCCCTGCCCACAGAGCTCGCGTTAACTTTGAGCTGTGTTTCCCAGACAAAACCTTTGAAGAGCGTGAAGCACTCATCGAACAAACACTTTACACTGCCGCTTTATTCTTTTTCCGCTTTAGCCTACTTACCTTACGTTCTCCAAAGTGGTTGCAGCAACGCTGCCAAATTCGCGGTTTAGATATTTTGCAGAAGCATATCGAAAATGATGAAAAAGTCATTTTGATGGTACCGCACTCATGGGCGATCGACATTCCAGCTATTTTGTTAGCCTCTATGGGAATGCCGGTTTCTGCAATGGCTAAAAAGCAGAAAAATGAAGTCGGCGATTGGTTGATGCACAAACAACGAGTTCAGTATGGCGGTCGAGTTTATGAACGCTCTGGTGGTATCAAGCCTTTCCTAAAGTCTATTCGAGATGGCTATATTGGTTACTACTTACCAGACCAAGACCACGGTCCAGAGCACAGTGTGTTCGTGGACTTTTTCGCCACCCGAAAAGCAACCCTTCCTGGTCTTGGAAAAATTGCAAAGCTATCACGCTCCAAAGTGCTCCCTATGTTTGCTTCTATGAATACAGAAGACGGGTCGTTCGATATCGAAATTTTGCCAGCCTTTGAGCTAGACAAAGGCGAAGAGCAAGACGCACGTACTTCGAATAAAGCGATTGAGTACTTTGTTTCCACTAAGCCTGAGCAATATATGTGGGTGTTACAGCTATTACACTCTCAAGAAGATGGCAATAACTATTACAATCTCTTCAAGCCGAGATATGACACTGACTGGCAAGTAGAAAAATGAAAAAAATCTTAATTATCGGCCCATCTTGGGTTGGCGATATGGTGATGTCACAATCACTGTATATCGTTTTGAAGCAGCAACACCCAGAGAGCCAAATCGATGTGATTGCTCCAGGCTGGTGTAAACCGATCCTCGAGCGTATGCCTGAAATCCACCAAGCAATTGAGATGCCTCTTGGCCATGGTGAGTTCAATCTCCTTGGCCGAAGAGAGATTGGTAAGTCACTGCGTGAAAAGCAATACGATCATGCTTACGTACTGCCAAACTCAGCTAAGTCTGCTTTGATACCTTGGTTTGCAAACATCCCACAGCGTACGGGCTGGAAAGGAGAAATGCGTTATGGGCTACTCAATGATCTTCGCCCTAACAAAAAGTCTTTTCAATACATGGTAGAGCGTTATGTCGCTTTAGCCTACCCTAAGGTTGAAATGTTGGATTCGTCCTCCTTGGGAGGCTTAGAAACACTTCCTAGACCTAGCTTGTCTATCGATAAAAAGACTCAGCAAGGGACGCTTAACAAATTCTCTCTCGACCAAACGCTCCCAGTAATAGGCCTGTGTCCAGGTGCCGAATTTGGCCCTGCTAAAAAGTGGCCAGAAACACATTATGCCGAGATCGCTACTCAAATGGCGACGATCGGCCATCAAGTATGGCTGTTTGGTTCTCAGAAGGACCTTGATACCTGTAATAACATTAAGCAGCTCGTGCCGGCTGAACTTCAACAGAGAATTCACGTTCTCGCTGGGCAAACCAGCTTGATTGAAGCAGTAGATCTGCTGGCCGCCTGCCAAACTGTCGTAGCCAATGACTCTGGTCTTATGCACGTAGCGGCAGCTGTTGGCTGCAATGTTGTTGCAGTCTACGGTTCAACCTCACCAAAATACACACCACCGCTTGCGGAAAAGGTAGAAATTGTTCACACCGATATTGACTGCCGCCCTTGCTTTAAACGTGAATGTCAATTTAAGCACCTCAAGTGTTTAACTGAACTATCCCCAAAGCAAGTGCTAGACAGTATTCAAAAACTTGAAGCAATCACTGTAAGCTCATGCTAATTCGTATTCTTTATACTTTATTACTCGCTCTTGTCTCTCCTTTCCTATTGTTTGGTTTGTATAAAAGCAAACCAAACAAGCCCAAGTTTGGTCAACGATGGAGAGAGCATTTTGGTATTACACCAAAGCTAGAGGCAACTGAGCGCCCCATTTGGATTCATGCGGTTTCAGTAGGCGAAAGCATCGCCGCTACCCCCCTAATTAAAGAATTGAAAAAGCAAAACCCAGCTCTACCTATTTTGGTCACCACCACAACCAGCACTGGTGCGGAACAAATTGCTAAGTTGGGCGAGTTAGTTGAACACCGCTATATGCCTATCGATTTCGGTTTTGCAGTAAAAGGCTTTCTAAAAGCAACACGCCCAAAGCAAATGTTAATAATCGAAACTGAGCTTTGGCCGAACACTCTTCGTGCTGTCCATGACTCTAAAATACCGATTACTGTTGTTAACGCTCGCCTTTCTGAAAAGTCATGTAAGAACTACGCAAAAGTGCAGCCTCTATTTAACCTATTAGCTCCTTGCTTGGATAAAGTACTTTGTCAGACGGAGTCTGATGCAGAACGCTTCGAGCGCTTAGGTGTAGAAAAAAACAAACTTTTTGTTACTGGCTCGATAAAGTTTGATATTCAGATATCCGAGGAAGTAAAAGAGAAAGGAAAAGCGCTACGGACTGAGCTTGGGATAAAGCGACCAATTTGGATAGCTGCCAGTACTCATAAAGGTGAAGATGAGCAAGTGTTAGAAGCTCATAAGAAAATCTTAGAATCTCACCCGAACGCACTTTTAGTCCTTGTTCCTCGCCATCCGGAGCGATTTGATAATGTATTTGAGCTGTGCCAAAAGCTAGGTTTTGAAGCCGCTCGACGCACAAGTCGAACAGAAGTACCGGAGTCGACCCAAGTTTACCTTGGAGACACCATGGGTGAGATGTTGGTCTTGATGGGCGCTGCGGATATCTGCTTTATGGGCGGTAGCTTAGTTGGCGATAAAGTTGGTGGGCACAATGTGTTAGAACCAGCGGCTTTGGGTGTTCCAACCATTACTGGTCCGAGCTACTTTAACTTTAAAGAAATCGTCGATTCATTTGTTAAAGAGTGTGGATTAATCATTGTCGAAGACAGTTCAACTCTCGCTAAAGCCATCATTCAGTTAATTGAGAGCCCTGAGAAACGTATTGCCTACCATACAGCAGGCAGTAAAATCGTTAATATGAATCAGGGCGCCCTAAAAAATACTATCTTAGAAGTGCTTAATTAAAAAAGCGGCCAAAGGCCGCTTTTTGCTAATGAGCTATAAACTTTGCAGCTTATTCATTGTTGCAAGCAAAATACGACTCTATTGCTCCAACAACTGCATCGACTTTGTGCTCTTCCATTCCATACCAAAGTGGTAATCGAATAATTTTTTCACTCTCTTGCGTCGTGAAATTGTCTTCTCCTGAGAAACGACTAAATCGCTCACCAGCAGGTGCACTGTGCAATGGAACATAATGGAACACACTAATAATCTCCTTTTGTTTCAGGAAATTAATAAGGTCTGTTCTTTCTTCAATGTCCGCTACTTTTATATAGAACATATGAGCGTTGTGTTGGCATCCCTCAGGCATACTTGGTAGTGCAATTTTGCCTTGTTGAGAAAGCTCAGAAAGCAGTTTGTAGTATCGATTCCAAGAGGCCAATCGGTTTTCATTGATTTTTTCAGCGACTTCCATCTGCCCCCATAAGTAAGCAGCTTGTAGTTCACTTGGTAGCAGGCTACTGCCGAGATCGATCCAAGTATACTTATCAACCATTCCACGCTTAAACTTACTACGGTCAGTCCCTTTTTCGCGTAAGATCTCAGAACGTTCAACAAATTTAGGATTATTAACGACGAGCAAGCCACCTTCCCCGCCACTTGTATAGTTTTTCGTATCGTGAAAACTGAATGCGCCAATATCACCAATCGTACCAAGAGGGCGCCCTTTGTAGCTGGACATAACGCCTTGAGCCGCATCTTCAATAACAAACAATTGATGCTTTTGCGCAATTGCCATGATCGTATCCATTTCACAAGCCACACCAGCATAATGCACAGGTACAATCGCAACCGTCTTGTCAGTAATTGCTTGCTCTATCAGCGTTTCATCGATATTCATTGTGTCTGGACGAATATCAACAAATACAATTTTTGCCCCTCTTAGAACAAATGCGTTTGCTGTACTCACGAAGGTATAGCTTGGCATGATGACTTCATCACCCGGCTTAACATCAATAAGCAAAGCGGCCAACTCTAGAGCATGTGTACAAGAAGGAGTCAAAAGACTGCGCTCACAACCTAGGTGATTCTGAAACCACTCATGGCACTTTTTCGTAAACTCTCCATCACCACAAATGGAGTGTTTTTGCATCACTTCTTGAATGTACTGGTCTTCGTTACCAGTGTATGGCTTGCGATTAAACTCAATCATTTAACTTTCTCTAATAAACACTCTAATGAATGCACAGTTGGCTTTTCAGACAAGAGACTGTAGTTTTCCTTGATCGTCTCTATCGGCCAGTTCCACCATTCAATGTTCAATAATAACTCAATTACTTCTTTGGAAAATCGATACTTAATGATTCTGGCCGGAGAACCAACGACAATAGCGTATGGTGGAACGTCCTTAGTCACAACAGCATTAGCTGCTACAACCGCCCCATGCCCAATCGTGACACCACGTGTAATCACTACGCCAGTAGCAATCCACACATCACTTCCCAGCACCACCTTTTTCTCAAAACGCTCATAAGGGCACACAACACCATTGGGTCTAATTCCATCATGCTCATTATATAAAAACGAATGCTGTGTCATCCTCGTGTAGTCATGCTCTGCACCACCTATAGAAACATTCCAAGAAACTGAACAGAATGCACCTACTTCAGCACACATGATTACTGTCCCCATCCCTGTGTAACTGTATCTGCCAAGCTTACTGGAGTATATCTGGTTATTTCTATCAACCCTGACAAAATCTCCTAATGCTGAATAATCAACTCGACTAAAATTGCCAACACTGCAGCGCTCACCAAGTTGAGACTCTTTTACTCTCGCGCCTTGGTATACAACACATGAATCTGGGATAGAGCTAATCTTTTGCTGTATTTTCATACATCAGCTTCTTCATAAAAGTTTGTATAAATATCGTGCGCAGCGTCTTGCAATGAAAACGTTGGCGACCAATTGAATTCACGATAAAACTTCTCAGATGACATTAAAGACAAGCTATTAATAACTCTTCGATTGCTATCAACCTGAAGTAGTTCATTATTATCAAATGCATTTACAATAACTTCGCCTATGGTTCTAACACTAGCTAGCTCTCCACTACCCAGATTAAACACGCCGGAAGTCTTATTGCTTTGAACAACTTGGTGTAACGCACTGATCACGTCTTTAATATATATATATTCTCTAGACAACCCTTTCACTGATACTGATAAGGGGTATCCCAATGAAGCGTTCTGGAAGAATGTACTCAGTAGCCCGCCTTCATATTCGTCGTGAGTGAACACTTGAGCTAAGCGAATTACTTTTATTTTTAAACCTGCTTTTTCATTGAAGAACTTAGCCATCATTTCCGATGCTGCTTTGGAAAGTGCGTATTCCGTATCTGGGATAACCTCATCAGACTCTAACCAAGGAGCATTCATTCGCCCATAAACGGAGCAAGAAGAGAGGTAAGTAATATTCTTTAACTGAGCTTCAGCGGCTGCCTTAAATATTGCTCGATCAAGAGTAACATTGTCTAAGTAGCAGTCTCCTTTAGCATAAGGTCTCATGGAAGCTAAATGTAATACCGCATCAGCATTTGAGAAGATATCGACTAATGAAACTACACTATAATCCGTAGACTGCCAGACAACTTCTCTTGACTCATCACTCGGCAAGCTCTTGCTCCTCGTTAGCGCAAGGATCTCGTACTTATCTGCATAAGCTTCCAAAAAGCGCTTACCTATAAGACCATTAGCTCCAGTAATTACAAGTTTCATCGACATACTACCTACCCTGTATTACTAAACTAGAGGAAAGATACAATAGCCGCACTTTTCCATTTTACCATTCATCCTTTTTACCGCGTCGCCGGCACCATAGTAGAGCTCTCGATAAACCTCTTTCCCTTTTATATCAGGCACTTCGAACTTCTCAGTGGGTGGTTGGCAGTAAAACTCTAGGCACATATTTTTCGTTTCATACGTTGTAGGGATGGTTACATCACCTTCTAGCAAATGCTCCAAAGCAATATTTAATAGGTTAACGCCGCAAGACTCATTTATCAGCCTCCACATATGGCAACCATCGAGTCGCGGTGTTACCTCAATCAAATAAGGCGTCTCTTCTTCCATTTTTATTTGAAAATAGACTGGACCATTGGTGATCTGAAGTGCTTGAACAGTATCTAAAACCAATGTTTTCACATTTTCATTAGCTAAAGTAGAGAGCGCTGACGGAAGTATATGCTTGTGAATAATACCGCCATCAAACATAGCCCAAGAAACACGTCCAGACGGCAAGAAGAATTTCAATTCACCGTCCACTACATAAGCGTTTACCGAGATTTCTTCCCCTTCAATTTTCTTTTCAGCAATGACTTTACCTGCTCTTGAGTATTGAATTGCATTATGAAATGACGCTTTTAATTCTTCTTCATTACGTGCAGTTGTCACTCCTCTCTGCCCCTGGCTATCAACAGGTTTCACGAATAGAGGAAATGAGAGATCGACGCTGGTACTCTCATTTTCCATGACAATAAAAGGAACTGACCCCACACAATGCTTCAACTTTTCTCGGAAGAGATCTTTGTTATTACAACTTAATGCTGTTTCGTAAGACACAAAATGAGGAAGTCCTAATTGCTCACTAACATAAGCAACGGTTGGCATTGCCACATCTGATCCGACAGAGTATACAATGTCAATGGCCTTATCCTGACAGTACTTCTTAACTTTCTCTTTATCAGTGATATCGACTAAAGCGAACTGATCTGCATACTTTAAGCCCCGCCCATCATCCGAGTAGCTCAGAGCATGCACCTCGTAGTTACCGCTGTCATGTAGCGATTTCAAGATATCAACTTGTGCATTGCCAATACCTAAGATCACAATTTTTTTCATTATCAATTCACCAAGTTAGCTAAAAATAACATTGAGATTATTTACAAGATTCTGTTTCGAGTAATACTCTTTAATCGCTGAAGCACTTTCAATACCGCTCGTTTCGTTCATCTCTAGGCTGAAATCATCAATGTTAGATACCCTCGCCCCTAGAGCTTCAAGAGTTTCAAACGATGAGGTTTCTTTTCTTAAATAAACCGTCTTACCCATACCAAGCAACACACGAGTGGTACTCATAGCTTGCTGGCGATTGTGGTTGAAAACTGCAATATCAATCGTAGTGAGTAGCGACATATATTCATCGTACTTGATGTAATCGAGGATAGGCTCAAATGAACTGCCAAACATCTTATTCCCAAGCTCCACCATGGCACTTGCATGCTTCTTAGAGCCGTAGTTCAAAGGGCAGATAACACGTACATTTTCATTTACAAATGGGGCAATTTTGGCAAACGCCTCTTCATGATTATTGGTTGGATCTGCGGAGTTACCAACAAGAATGTTGAGCTTGTTATCTTTTTTATCCGCGATAGGGATATCGTGATACAGGCTCGCAGGATACATAAAATAAGGTAAGTGAGGCGCTTTCGTCCCATACCATTTCACAACATTTTCATAATCACCTTTAATGCTGGTAATGATATATCCCATGTCTTTTATCACTTTTTTTCGGAAAAATTCTTTGTATCGACCGCGGCGAGTTAACAAGTTCTCATCTCGGCTGTACAAATCCCCTCCCCAAACCGCCCAGTAACATTTTGGTAGTAGAAATCTCAGCACCCATAAAATTTGGGTTATCTTGATTTTAAATAGACCATGAATGATGATCTTCTCTGCCTTGATACTATGCTGGATCAAGTTTTTTAGAAACGCCAAGTAGTCTAAGTAATTGTGCTTCTTTTTATCATAAGAAAAGATGTTACTCCTCTCTTTGATAGGGAATTTGTCATGAGTTTTAAACACGAAAAAGACCTGCTCGCTCATGTCCAAATTATCTTCAACAAAGTCTATATAGTCGGCTGTAAACTTATCGTCATTGATGATATTTACAAACTTCATTTAGCTCACCAACGCTTTTAAGTATTGGCCGTAAGAGTTTTTCTCTAACCCTCTTGCTAGGTCTAGTAGTTGTTCTCTAGTCAACCAACCATTATTGAAAGCGATCTCTTCTAAACAAGCTACTTTTAAGCCCTGAACATTTTCAATGGTTTCGACAAATGATGACGCTTCAAGCAAACTTGCATAAGTGCCAGTATCCAACCAAGCAAAGCCACGACCGAAGACCTTAACGTTTAAACGACCTCTATCGAGATACATCTGATTCAGAGTCGAAATTTCTAGTTCACCTCTTGCTGAAGGCTTAACCTGTTTGGCCAACTCGATCACATCGTTATCATAGAAATAAAGCCCCGTAACGGCATAATTGGATTTCGGCTGTTCTGGTTTCTCTTCAATTGACACAGCTCGCATCTGTTCATCAAACTCTACAACGCCAAAACGCTCTGGATCTTTTACTTTGTACCCGAAAACGGTTGCCCCTTCTCCAGCATCAACCGATTTTGCTGCCTTCTGAAGAATTGGTGTAAAACCTTGGCCGTAAAAGATGTTGTCACCCAAAACCAAGCAAACCGAATCATTTCCGATAAACTCTTCGCCGATGATAAATGCTTGTGCTAATCCCTCTGGTTTTTCTTGAACTGCATAGGTCAAAGCAATACCAAAATCAGATCCATCACCAAGTAAACGCATAAATCCTTCTTGGTCTTCAGGAGTCGTGATGATTAATATTTCTCTAATTCCCGATAACATTAAAACTGATAGCGGGTAATAAATCATTGGTTTGTCATAGACCGGAAGCAGTTGCTTTGAGACACCACGAGTAATGGGATATAGACGTGTCCCAGAGCCACCAGCAAGGATAATGCCTTTCATTTTCTTACCTTATTCTAAAATTATTGACCAAGACGCTCTAAGCTATAAGAACCGTCTAGAACACGTTGCCACCATTCTTTATTCGTCAAATACCATTCAACGGTCTTACGTAAGCCTGTCTCAAAGGTTTCTTCTGGTGTCCAGCCCAATTCACGTTCGATTTTAGAAGCATCAATAGCATATCGAACATCATGCCCTGGACGGTCTTTTACATAAGTAATTAAATCTTGGTAACGCGCAGCGCCCTCTGGTTTGTTTGGTACTAGTTCTTCTAGAATTTCACAAATTGACTTAACAACATCGATGTTTGCTTTTTCATTGTGACCACCAATATTGTACGTCTCCCCAATAACGCCCTCTGTCACAACTTTGTAGAGCGCTTTAGCGTGATCTTCTACAAATAACCAATCTCGGATCTGCATACCATCACCATATACTGGCAGTGGTGAACCTTTTAATGCATTTAAGATCATTAAAGGAATCAGTTTTTCAGGAAAGTGATATGGTCCATAATTATTGGAACAGTTAGTCACAATGGTCGGAAAACCATAAGTTCTTAGCCAAGCGCGAACAAGGTGATCGCTCGACGCTTTCGAGGCAGAGTATGGTGAAGATGGTGCATACGAGGTTTCCTCTGTAAACAAATCATCTGTTCCCTCTAAGTCGCCATATACCTCATCTGTTGAGATATGGTGGAAACGAAAGGCCAGTTTGTTAGTGTCATCAAGCTGATTCCAATATCCACGAGCTACTTCTAATAAGGTATAAGTACCGACAATGTTGGTCTCAATGAAAGCAGCAGGGCCATCAATAGAACGATCGACGTGAGATTCTGCCGCTAAATGCATAACTGCATCAGGCTGGTGTTCTGAAAACACACGTTCTAGTGCGGTACGATCACAAATATCCACTTGTTCAAAAGCATAGCGCGCGTGACTGGACACCTCGCTAAGAGATTCAAGGTTACCTGCGTAGGTTAGTTTGTCTAAGTTAATCACCGAGTCTTGCGTCTGATTAATAATATGGCGCACAACAGCAGAGCCAATAAACCCTGCACCACCTGTCACTAAGATTTTCATTTTAAATTTATATCCACATTTACGGGCTACTTGGCATCGGTACTAATTGCACGCGAGCACAGCAGAATATTTTAAGCCGAAGTAACATCTTCATTAAACTGAGTGACTACGACAAATTTACCTTAGCCCTTTTTGTTTCACTTAAGACTGATTGTAACCTAACATCAGAGATTCAAAGTCACCTTCAGACCAATGAATCTCACGTTTAGCGAGTTCTTTTCTAAATGAGCGAAGCAGACGATCTAAGTTTCGTTCTTTCCATTGATTCCCAGATTGCTGCTTACACTTGTCAAAATCGATAATCCAGACCTTGCCTTCACTATCAAGCAGGATGTTATGAATATTCAGATCGGTATGATTAACACCAACATCGTGCATTTTACGGACTTCTACACCAATTTTTTGGTAGTCATCACTGGATAAGCGCTCTACCTGTAATTTATCAACGAGATCGCTTGCTCCAGATATTTTCTCACTCAATAAATCTGCTCGATATAAGAAGCCGGTCTGCTCTACTTTAGCGGCAACAGGACGAGGAACATTAACGCCAGCGCTACGTAATTTTTGAAGCAGAGAGAACTCGGCGTAACTGCGAGTTCTCTCTAAGCTTAGGAACAAGTATTGGTCCCGGACGATCTTTCCGAACAAGCCACCTCGGTGGTAGTGTCGTAGCGCTGCAATCGTACTTTGAAGCTTGATAAACCACGTAGTGCCTCGCCCACTAGCACTGCCAACAATGGCATTACAACTGCGCCAGTAGTTGATATCAAACAAACTCTCAATGGGCTCAGTGATCAAGCTTTCGTCGTACCATACATGCGTATTGTTTTCTTGATAGTGCTTCATCACGCCCCTCAGAAAAAGAGAATATAAGACCATGTAAAGGCAGCAAATAGTAATGCTACAAAAACAGCAGCAGAACCAATATCTTTTGCTCGACCGCTTAATTCGTGTTTTTCCACACCAATCCTATCCACAACCGCCTCAATCGCAGAATTAATCAGTTCAACAATCAACACCAAAACAACAGTACCGAGCATCACGATACGTTGTATTTGCGAAACGTCTAACCAGCAGAGCAGCAACACAGCGGCCATCAGCAAAGCTAATTCTTGTCGAACCGCGGCTTCATGTTTCACTGCAGCCTTCAAACCTTGAAGTGAATAGACGCTGGCTTTTAAGATCCTTTGAATGCCCGTATTTCCAGGCTTTCCTGAAACGGTTTCTGTTTTCTTCTTGTCCTTATTCACTTGAATTTCTCGTGCTTACATCATAGCGCCATTTTACATTGTTCTATTGGGGGAACAATCCAGTAAGGAGCTTTTGCTGCTCTTCGTCGGTGCAAGACCTCGTCAACTGACTTCTTTCAGAAAATGAAGGCTTCAAGTAACATAACAACCAATACCAAACGAATTACTGGATTACTTATGAAGATTGCATTGGTCCATTTAAGACACGCATACTCTGGCGGAGTTGAGCTGTACCTCAATCAAATGGCGAGATACATGGCAGAGAAAGGGGAAGAAGTCACCATTATCTGCCGCTCTCATGCCGATACACCTCCTCACCCTGACGTTAAGTTTGTGAAGCTGCGCGGCTTTAGTATCGGTAAAAGCCATCGCCTTTGGAAATTTGCGAAAGCAGTAGAAAAGCACGTCAATGAATCTGACTATGATCTGGTGTACGGCTTAGCTCACGCGTGGACACACGATGTCTTAAGAATTGGAGCAGGTACAAGCCTTCATATGGCACGCTCCTTAAATAAGCCAATGCGAATTAAAGATAGAGTGACACATCTGATTGAGCAAAAAGCAATGGCCCCCGGAGCCTACTACCATGTCATTAGTAATTCACATAAGAGTGCTCAGGAGATCCAAGAAGCTCATCACGTGCCTAAAGAAAAAATCACGGTAATCCACAACTTTGTCGATACGAACCGCTTTGATGCACAGCGAATCGAAAAAGAGGCTTTAGAGCTTAAGCAACAAATGGAGCTTGATCCCAACAAGCCGATCTTCTTATTTTTAGGTACTGGCTACGAGAGGAAAGGGCTAAAGCAAACCCTCACTGCATTTTCCAAACTGAACATTGATGCTCAATTGGTGATAGTTGGTCGAGAGACTCACGAGGGCGAATACGTTAAATTTGCGGAAAACCTTGGGATACAAGACAAATGTAAGTTTATGGGAGAAGACAAACGACCAGAGCTCTACTTTACGCTAGCTGATTGCTACGTGCTACCAACTCTCTATGAACCTTTTGGCTTTACGGTGATCGAATCTCTCGCATGTGGCACACCGTCTATTACCACTGAAAACTGTGGTGCGAAGGAGGTCCTCAATCCAGAAGTGTCGAGCATCATTGGAGCCGACGTGAACCCAGATGAACTAGCAAAAGCTATGGCGTTCTGGGCTGATAAAAAACGTACGACCAATGTGAGTGAACAATGCAGAGCATTGGCCTTAACAATGGATGTCGACACTGTATTGGAGAAAAACTATCAACAGCTGTTGGCGGTATACAAAATGAAGCAGCAGTCAGCGAACACCTAATTTAGGGTTTAGCTGACGCACCTGTAAAATCGTATTACTCTCTTAGCCTATTATTGTTGGCTAAGAGAGATTCTCTAACATCTTATCGAGCTTTTCTTGCACCTGCTCAACGGTAATTGCAGCCATTAAGTTATCCCCTTTCGCACGCGTGCCCCACGTGAGTGAGTCTACGGACTGGCCTTTTTGTTCTTCAACGTGTTGTTGGTAAACACTTACGACGTTCTCTAAATCGTTATAAGGCCCAGTGCGTCTCGGATCACTATGCGCATATAAACCAATCACAGGTGTCATTTGAGTCGTTGCCAAGTGAGCAGGACCAGAATCAGGGCTAATGACAACCGTGGCTTCACGCAATACAGCTGTCAGTTGCTTTAAGCTTGTGTCTCCGACAATATTAGTGACCGGTTGCTCACATAGTGATTCAATCTTATGTGCTAATTGCTTTTCTCTTTCCGCAGGTGAGCCACATAGGATCACATGAAGTCCCAAAGACGATGCGTAATCGGCGATGGCCGCATATCGCTCCACTAGCCAGTTACGAGAGTCCTTGCTCGCTGCAGCAGAAATCACAATACACTTTCTACCTTGGGTAATGCTTTTCGCGTAATCGACTGATTCACTCGGTAATGGGATATTCCACGCTGGGTGGCTGAATGGAACACCAATGTACTTAGCAAATTCAGCCATGTTATCTAACACGTGCATTGCAGCAGTGTTGGGTAAGTGACGATTAGTGAACCACCACTGCCCTTCTCTCGTCCTATTCTTGCTAAAACCCACTTTATATTTTGCTTTGATCCCTAAAGACAAAACACTCGACCTCAAGGCTGCCTGCATGTGCAGCAAAACATCAAACTTAGAGCCTTTTAGTTGCTTCCACACGGCCTTCATACCTTTAAAGCCTTTTGACTTATCAAAAACAATCACGTCAATATTGGGCAGATCACCAATCAGTTGCGCCTCTATTTTGCCTGTAATCCAGGTTATCTTGGTTTGCGGCCAATGCTTTTGAATCGCCTGAACCACTGAGATCGCATGGCAAACATCGCCAATAGCCGACAAACGCAATACACACAAATGAGACGGAGGTGAAGTGAATAAACTCATGATAATTTAGGCTTTTGGTTTAAGAGCGTTACTGACATAGCTTGAAGTACTTCTCGAGCGTCTTGATACAAATTAAGCTTTCCAATTGTTCATCCTGAAATTGGGCCACATGTCGATGCGCATTTTCAATCATAGCTTCAGCTTTATCAGGGTTTTCAAGGTAATAATTAATTTTCTCGTCAAAGTCTGACCAATCGTCTTTCACTTCAACATAATGAACTCCTGGTTGTAATGTGCCTTCCATAAACCACGTTTCAAAACGCATCTTAGGCGTCACTACGACAGAATTCGAAGACATTGCCCACTTTAAATTGGTTGCAACATCGTTACCTTCAAGGCAAATGATAAACTTGTACTTCAATTGTTCTTGAATGGACATAAAGTCTTTTTGCCATTCTGGGTGCTCTTGAGAAGGGTTGGATTGACCAGCATCCATCATAGGATTTTCAAACATTGCTTCCATAAATCGAATACGATGAACCCGTTTCACAAAACCACGGAAAACCGCCATATCTTTCTTATCGTGAAAGTCTAATGCGTCGTTTACAAACTGGAAGTGTCTACGCTTATTGAGTTTGAACAGAACCGAATTGTCGTTGTTACCCTCAATCGGCCTAGCCTTATAAAGCGTTGGGCAATCTTCTACGGCGACTTCATCCCCAAAGTAATAACAAAACGGATTAGTACCAGGGAAGTAACGGAGGAACTCTTTAAGATCATACGTATATGCACTTTGCCCTTTGTGTGAGAAACGACTCAAACTGGTCGATTTACTGGAATCCAGCTCGCTCGGAGTATTTACCTTACAATAGTAATCCACTCGTTCTTGAACCAACTCCGTTTGACCTTGAAACTTCTTTTCTAGTTTGTTTTTGTTGCAAGCAAAATACGCTCGTGGAGCAATGGTCAACAGCAGGTTTTTTATATAGTAAAAAAGTTTCATTAAAACGTTATGCCCTTATCAAACCTATGTTTGTAGGTGTTATCTATTCTCGATTCGATGATGTATCATATTACTACTTTTAAGCGTTTTTTGACACTTTTGACAAACACAACGAGCTGCATATGAAACAACAAGGTCATAGTGCCACACACGTCATTTATCCGGGAACCTTCGACCCTATCACAAACGGCCACCTTAACCTCATAGAGCGAGCAGCCCAAATGTTCGACTCTATTACTATTGGTGTTGCCGCTAGCCCTTCAAAAAAGACGATGTTCACACTGGAAGAACGAGTACAGCTGGTAGAGTGCTCTATTAGCCACCTTTCAAATGTCAATGTAGAGGGCTTCACTGGCCTACTTGTCGATTTTGCAAAAGTGCAAAACGCGAACATTTTAATTCGAGGCCTGAGAACTACTGTAGACTTCGAATATGAGTTTGGCTTAACCAGTATGTATAGAAAACTGCTACCTGGCCTAGAAAGTGTCTTTCTCACTCCGGATGACGAATACGCATTCTTATCCTCAACTATCGTGAGAGAAGTTGCTTTACATGGTGGTGAGATTAGCCGATTTGTTCCAGCTCCTGTTGAACTCGCACTTGCTCAAAAAACAAAGAAATAATTACTCGAATAAGAGAAAAGAATTGTTATGAACGTCTTAATTGTGTGCAAAGGCACGCTACCACCAGTGACATATGGCGGCACAGAGCGTGTTGTTTGGAGCCTTATCAAAGCGCTTCACCAACAAGGACATGGAGTTTTTATTCTTAACCCTGAACCTGTTGAATGCCCGTGGGCAACATGCATTACTCAACAGCCAAACCTGTCTATTGATGAACAAATTCCTGATGAAGTGGATATCGTTCACTTCCATGTTGGTGGTAGCTGCACTAAAAAGCCTTATGTTATTACCCGCCATGGTAATAACACTGTTACCAAGAAAAACGATCCCAACTCAATTTTCGTTTCTCAAAAACATGCCCTAAACCATGGTTGTGAGGCTTTTGTATATAACGGCTTAGATTGGAGTGATTATCGCCAACCAAACCTAGATCCTAACAAGCGAATCAACCGTTATCATTTTCTAGGTAAAGCAGCGTGGCGCTTAAAAAACGTTCAGGGAGCGATAGACATTACGAGAAAAGCCAATGTCGCTTTAGATGTGCTAGGCGGACATCGCTTGAATTTCAAAATGGGCTTTCGTCTCACATTAGATCGCCATGTTAAATTTCACGGCATGGTAAATAACGAAGATAAATGTGACGTATTAGAAAAGTCTAAAGGGCTTGTGTTCCCTGTCACTTGGGAGGAGCCATTTGGGCTAGCCGTTACTGAAAGTCTGTTTATGGGGACACCCGTTTTTGCTACACCGTATGGTTCACTCTCAGAGTTAATTAGTACACCTGATTTTGGCTCCCTATCAAATATTGAAGATGAACTTGCAGACGCTATCCAACATGGTGATTACAATCCAACATTGTGTCACGAATATGCTCGAGATACTTTTGATCATATTTCTATGGCCAAGGCTTACATAGAGAAGTACGAAAAAGTACTCAATGGAGAGGCTCTAAATAAGTTTCTTTCTAAGCCAGCAAAACAAGTTAAAAAGTTACCGTACTTTAGATAGCACACCAATTTTGAGTCACCATGAAAGCATTTTGTATCACTTTAAAAGGCTGTGAAGACAGGCAAGAAACAACATTAAACACCCTAAAGAGAATCGGTTTAGACTGTGAAGTTTTCTATGGTGTCGATGCACGCAAAGACACTCACCCATTGTTGGATCACTTAGATCGACGTCAATTTGAATTCAACATGGGACGCCCATGTATCATCGGTGAAGCGGGCTGTTATGCAAGCCATTATCTACTATGGCAAAAATGCGTTGAATTAAACGAACCTATTATCATTTTCGAAGATGATCTAAGCATTGAAGACGAGTTATTCCTAAACACATTAAAGATCGTTAAAGAGAATATAGAAAATTGTGGTTATATTCGCACCGAAAACACCAGTAGTCGCGGTATGTTCTACAATACAAAACAATACAGCTCCCAACGCTTGGTTAAGTACCTGAAAGTACCACAATGTACAACCTCTTATGCCATAAGCCCTGAGGCGGCCCAAGCGTTTATCGAAGCAAGTAAGTCGTTCCAATTCCCTGTTGACGTATTTTTACGCAATACTTGGCTGCATAAGCAAGCGATGTTTGGAGTAAGACAAGCAGGCTTACGTGGAGGTAATAAACCATCTGTCATTGGTAATAGAAAACGCCAAGGCGATAAAGACTACCTAGTTGCTACAATGAAGCTGCTTAATAAAGCGAAAAGTATGACTCTAAATCTAGTGATGAATGGTTATCACCTCATAAAAATGGGCCGAGAGTACGGCCCAAAGAAATTTAATAGTTAACACATTCTATCTCTGACATTCCCGGCAGAAGAAGGTATTGCGTTGGCCTATCTTTTGTTCTTGGAGAGCTTCGCCGCATTCTGGGCATGGCTCTCCGGCTTTTCCGTAAACTAATAACTCTTGTGCGAAGTAGCCCGGTTTGCCATCAGCTTGGGCGAAGTCTTTAAGTGTGGTTCCGCCTTGCTGGATAGCGATCTCTAGCGTGGCTTTAATGTTCTCCACCAGCAATTGCCACTCTTGCTTGGTTAGCTTACCTGCAGGGCGAGTGGGATGAATGCGTGATTTAAACAAAGATTCGTTGGCGTAGATATTTCCGACTCCGACGACGATTTTGTTGTCCATGATGAACTGCTTAACCGCAACACGCTTACCTTTGGCTTTCTCCGCCACGTAGTCGGCGTTGAACTCTTCAGTTAAAGGCTCTGGTCCCATATGACCTAAAACGGAATGTGGCTCATTGGGCGCGCTCCACAACCATGCGCCAAAGCGGCGTGGATCGTTGTAGCGCAGCACTTTGCCATTACTCAGTTTGAGATCCACATGATCGTGCTTTGCTGGAGGAAAATCTGCATCAAGCACACGCAGTGAACCCGACATGCCTAAGTGAACAATCGCAGTCCCCTCGTCCGTTTCTATCAACAGATACTTAGCGCGGCGACTGATACTGCGAATCACCTGCCCTTCTAGCTTTTTAAGCTCTTGAGGAATGTCCCAACGCAGCTTCGGGGTTCTAAATACAAATGCCTTGATCGTTTGGCCAATCATATGTGGACTGATGCCCATTCGGCTTACTTCAACTTCAGGTAATTCAGGCATTTGATTCTCCTTACAACGCTAAGAACTTTGATACTGGGTGGCTAGCATAATCGAAAAAAGCTAAGACAAATACTGGTGACGCAAAGGGTTATTGGCAATAACGTTACTTGGGCATTATGTAGTTGCCATCGACAGAAATCGCAATCCATTTCCCTTGCCAGTTTTTAAACAACCAGAAATCGTCAAGGCGATAGAACGTCACTCGCTGTGGCTCCTCGAGCCCTTGATACCAAATTTCGATGCTTTCCGGTGATGATAAACGCGGCTTTAACTGCTCGTATTGCTCTGATGTCAGCTCAGTACCTTCCAATGACTGCCAGCGAGTCACAAGCTCTTGTACGGGAATATTGGCTTTAATGTTCGATTGCCATTGGCCATTCTGCTTATCTAGTTCCCAACCTGCATAGTAGATAGCACTGACGTCATGATCGGAGCGCAGCAAGTTTGGATAAGGATCCGCTGGTTCTTCAATAAGATAAGATTTGATCCATGTTGGTGCATTGAGGATCAGCATAAATACGATGATACCTAGGATAAGAATGTTGTTCCAACGGCGGCGGCGAGCCGGACTTACACGCATAGTGGTTCCTAATCTCAAGTAGTTAGAGACAAACTATCAAAGCTCATCAATCTTGACTAGAACATCTGTATGCAAACGTGGTGAGGATGGAAATGAAGGGGAGATGGAGGAATTTGAGGTAATAAAAAACCCAACTCGAAAGCTGGGTTTTTCAAATCATCAAAGATGATAAAACCAATTATTTGATTTTAGCTTCTTTGTACATAACGTGCTGGCGTACAACTGGATCAAATTTCTTGATCTCAAATTTGCCTGGCATGTTACGCTTGTTCTTATCAGTTGTGTAGAAGTGGCCTGTACCTGCTGAAGATACTAGACGGATTTTCTCACGAACGCCTTTCTTTGCCATTGCCTATTTCCTCTTAAACGTTTTCGCCACGTGCACGCATATCAGCAAGAACAGTATCAATACCCTTCTTGTCGATGATACGCATACCTTTTGCAGATAGGCGTAGTTTAACAAAACGTTTTTCGCTCTCTACCCAGAAACGATGAGTTTGTAGGTTCGGCAGAAAACGACGCTTAGTAGCATTTCGTGCGTGTGAACGGTTGTTACCCGTTACTGGACGCTTACCAGTTACTTGGCATACTCGTGACATGAATGTCTTCTCCAAAATCGTTTCAGCTCGATATCAACCTTGGTGGCCGAACCTCTCTATTTCTTGGAAAGAAGTTAGAGGTTAAGAACCGCTATGGAAAATCCATACAAGGCTATCAAAGGTCGCGCATTATACTAACTTGATATGCATTGCTCAAGACCCGAACAGATCCTTTTTACAGGTTTTCGTGATCTTTTTTTAGACAGCAGGTTTTTTCTAGCAGTCCAAGCTGAATTCAGTTAAAAATTTAGTGGCGAGGATGATAGCAGATTTTTAGCAACTAACAACCTAAAAAACGCACAGTTATATCCAACCTCTTTCGGCAAAAGAGACGCTTTCCCCATCTCCGATAACGAAATGGTCCAAAATTCGAATATCCACCAGCGCTAAAGCGTCGATTAAACGCCTGGTAATCCTTCTATCTGCTTGGCTAGGTTCCGCCACACCTGACGGGTGATTGTGAGCCAAAATCAATGCAGCGGCGTTGTGGTGCAAGGCGCGTTTGACGACTTCTCTCGGATAAACCGATGCAGCATCGAGTGTTCCTTCGAATAAAATCTCATCTTTTATTACTCGATGTTGGTTATCTAAGAAAAGAATGTAAAAAGCCTCTCTTTGTCGGTCTCTTAATATAGAAGAAAGATAAAGTTTGGTTTGTTCTGGGCTGGTTAACGCATCACCACGCTTTAATGTCTCGGCTAAATAGCGTTGCGTCATTTCCAAAACGGCTTGTAACTGCACGTATTTCGCTTGCCCTAACCCTTTATGTTGGCAAAACTCTTTCTCTGAAGCAGAAAACAACTGGCGAAGCGATCCAAAGTCTTGGAGCAGAAAGTCCGCTAATTCGATGACGTTCATACCTTGCGTGCCAGTACGCAGAAAAATAGCCAGTAATTCAGCATCCGACAACGCTTGTGGTCCACGTTTAAGTAATTTCTCTCTGGGCATGGACTCGTTGGGCAAGGTTTTCAGTGTCATTAGGCGGTTCTCTCTATAAGTGAGCGCCTATTGCACAAAATAAAAAGCGAAAGTCGAACCTGACTTTCGCTTTTTTCGTTAACCACTGCTTTTCTATGTAATCGAGCGATCCATCAAAGCTTGAAGTTTCCAACCAGATCGTGAATTTCAGATCCTGACTGCGACAACTGAGCACTGATGCCTTCCGCATGCTGAAGCGTGTCATTAATGCGATTCACGATTTGCTGAATCGCCACTAGATTCTGGTTGATATCCTCAGCGACCGCACTCTGCTCTTCTGCTGCAGAAGCGGTTTGAATACCCATATCTCGAATAGTTCCGATAGAATGATGCACGCCAGACAGCGATTGCTGAATCATAGAGGACTCTTCGACCGTCTTAGCTCCACGCTCTTGGCTCGCCGCCATGGTAGTGACAGCTCTTGATACGCCTGTTTGTAGCTGCTTGAGCATATCGCCAATCTCATGAGTACTGTTCTGCGTTCGACTTGCTAGCGAGCGAACCTCATCAGCCACCACGGCAAAACCACGACCTTGTTCACCGGCACGCGCAGCTTCTATCGCTGCATTCAATGCGAGTAAGTTGGTCTGCTCGGCAATTTCTCCAATCACATCGAGTACCTTGGTAATTTGCTCGGTTTGTTGACTCAGTTCTGCAATCGCTTCAGAGGTGCTGTTCACTTCATCGACTAACTTGCTAATGCCATCAATCGCTTGATCGACTTCGCGCTGCGCTTCAGTAACTTGTCCGTTCGCATCATCAATCGCCTGCGCGGTAGCATTGGTATTACTCGCGACTTCTTTTGCCGTCATGCTCATTTGTGTTACGGCCGTCACCACCTTATCGGTTTCCAGACAATGGTTTTGCATTTGAGCACTGGCTTGAGAGGTTTGCTGATCCAATTGTCCAGAGACGCTTTGGACTGTATTGGCAGAACGCTGGATGTCCTGCATAAGCGGATGCAGCTTATCCATGAACTCATTAAATGCCGAGGCCACCTCACCGACTTCATCTTTACTTTCGATTTTCAAACGAGCCCTCAGATCACCGCCCCCCGCAGCCACATCTTGTAAAGAAGCGGCAATGTGCTGTAGTGGTTGAATGCCTTTAGACACGATAATACTGGTAAGCACGCTAGTGATAATAAGACCAATGACCGAGATGGTGACCGCAGAGAGCGTATGTTCATTCAACTCCTGTGTGCGCAGTTCACGCTGCATCGCCACTTGCTGATCAATATCATCAATATAGATGCCCGTACCCAGCACCCAGTCCCACTTAGACAAGTACTCGGCATAACCTAATTTTGGTGCTTGCGCATCGATGGTTGGTTTATGCCAAGAGAAATAAAGGAAGCCATCGCCGTTCTTAGATGCATCAATCAGCCCGCCAATCACTGCTACGCCATTTTCATCTTTCAAACCGATAAGGTTTTTACCTTCTAGGGACGGCTTAATCGCATGCAGCGTGTTGACCCCTTTCGAATCATAAGCAAAGAAATAACCGTCGCTTTCAAAACGCATCGCTTTGAGAATTTCTTTTGCCGCTTGTTTGTTATTGCCGTTTACGTCCGTATCGTAAAGCGGCTTTATCGCTGTCACCCCCATCATCATGTAGGCTTGAAGCTCTTTTTTGCGTGTATCAATTAACTCTTGTCTATCCCGAGCCAATTCCGCTTCTAAGCTATTACTGCCGTTGATGTAATAGACCACCGAGATCAATGTGGTGATCAACAACAAAGGGATCAGAGTCACCAGCAGCAATTTACTTCGACTTTTCAGCACCATCTTATTCCACTACCTCATTATTGTTATTTTTCCTCTTCTATCTTGCAGAGCAGGCAAAGATTGTCTGTGAAGTAAGCAAAAGTTTTATATAAGGCTCAGCAATTAATATTCTGTAGTTTGATATGGATTAGCTTCTCATCAGATTTGCTTGGGCGATGAGAGATTCAGTTGTGCTAAACTCGTCGCCAGAAAAATTGGAGATCTCACATGCAAACACTAGCAGGAAAGAAAATTCTACTCGGCATCAGTGGCGGTATTGCCGCGTATAAATGTGCGGAGCTAACCCGTCGCCTAATAGAAAGAGGCGCGCAAGTTCAAGTAGTGATGACCAAAGCGGCGAAGGAGTTCATTACTCCCTTAACCATGCAGGCAGTCTCTGGGCGTCCGGTGTCGGATAGCTTGCTAGACCCAGCAGCAGAAGCGTCGATGGGTCACATTGAACTAGCAAAATGGGCAGACTTGGTTCTTCTTGCACCTGCAACCGCAGATTTGATTGCACGTATGTCGGCAGGCATGGGTAATGATTTGCTCACCACGTTAGTACTTGCGACAGATTCACCAGTAGCGGTATCTCCAGCAATGAATCAACAGATGTACCGCAATGTCGCAACTCAAGAAAACATCGCGACACTGGCACGCCGTGGTATGCACATTTGGGGCCCTGCGGCCGGTGAGCAGGCATGTGGCGATGTTGGCCCAGGTCGAATGTTAGAGCCAATGCAACTTGTCGGCTTATGTGAGCAGTTCTTCCAACCGAAACTGTTGGCAGGAAAATCGGTACTGATCACCGCAGGTCCAACTCGTGAAGCGATTGACCCTGTTCGTTACATTTCTAACCACAGCTCAGGAAAGATGGGCTTTGCACTAGCAAATGCATCAGCACAACTAGGTGCGAAGGTCACGCTAGTCTGTGGACCTGTCAGCTTGAATACGCCAGCGGGTGTTGAGCGAATCAATGTTGCGAGTGCACAAGAGATGCATGATGCTGTAATGGCTCACGCGCCTAGCCACGATGCTTTCATTAGCTGCGCCGCCGTAGCCGATTACCGTCCAGAAAATGTGGCGTCTCAAAAGTTGAAAAAGACCGAAAACAACGATCAGATGACCATCAACATGGTCAAGAATCCTGATATCGTAGCGACCGTCGCCAATATGACTGAGCAACGTCCATTCACAGTTGGTTTTGCCGCAGAGACCAACGACGTAGAAACCTACGCTCGCGGTAAACTGGTAAAGAAAAACCTCGATATGATTTGTGCGAACGATGTTTCTGTTGAAGGCCAAGGTTTTAACAGTAACGACAACGCCATCACTTTATTCTGGCCAGAAGGCGAGCAGGCGTTGGCACTAGAATCCAAAGAAGCGCTAAGTTTCAGAATTTTGGAAAAAATGCACGAATTGATGTAATTGCCATTCGCTTTTCATAGAAAACTGGCACAAATTTGGTACAAACATGACAAGTGAGGGTGTTAAAGCTCCCATTACCTCCTCACTGGTCTAGTTTGATGCCAAAGAGCGTCTTATAATCCCCTCCGCTCAACTTTGTATTTTGAAAGGAAGTAACTAAATGGCCGGCAGTAAAAAATCCAATCGTCGTGAAGAAATCTTGCAAGCTCTCGCGCAGATGCTTGAATCTACAGAAGGTGCTTCACGCATTACTACGGCAAAATTGGCGAAACAGGTCGGTGTTTCAGAAGCGGCACTTTACCGCCACTTCCCAAGTAAAGCTCGCATGTTTGAAGGCTTGATTGAGTTCATCGAAGAAGCGCTCATGACTCGCATCAACCGTATTTTGGATGATGAGAAAGACACGCTGGAGCGCATTCGTATGGTAATGCACCTTATTCTAGCATTCTCAGAACGTAACCCAGGTTTGACACGCATTCTTTCTGGCCATGCTCTAATGTTTGAAAATGAGCGCCTACGCGATCGCATCAACCAACTGTTTGAACGTATCGAAACACAGCTTCGTCAGATCCTTCGTGAACGTAAGATCCGTGAAGGCAAATCGTTCCCAGTGGAAGAGCGCATTTTGGCGGCTCAAATCCTAGGGCAAGTTGAAGGCAGCTTGAACCGCTTTGTTCGTAGTGATTTCAAATACCAACCAACCGCGAACTTTGACGAGTATTGGGCACTTCTTAGCGCACAAATTAAGTAGAGATTATGAGTAAAGACAAATTCACTAAGCCGGAGTTTTCTCTTTCCCTTCTCCACCCTCGTAACTGGGGTGTTTGGCTCGGCTTTGGCTTTTTGGCTATCGTGGTCAATATCCTTCCATACCGCATGTTGCTGTCGTTAGGTCGCACGCTTGGCCATATTGGCATGCGTTACGGCAAAGGTCGTGTCCATGTTGCGACACGTAACCTTGAGCTGGCTTTTCCAGATAAAACGCCTGAAGAGATCCAACACATCGTTGAAGAGAACTTCAAGAACACCGGTATGGCGCTGATCGAGACCGGCATCACTTGGTTCTGGCCAACGTGGCGTTTCAAAACTCTGATTGTCGAGAAAGACCTAGGCGCTCTGCATGAGAAAAATGCAGAAGGCAAAGGCGTACTGCTGTGCTGCGTACACGCACTTAATCTTGAAATCACGGCGCGTGCCTTTGCAGTACTTGGCGTGGCGGGTTACGGCGCATTTCGTCCGCACAACAACCCTGCGTACAACTTCATTCAGTACTGGGGGCGCACACACAACGGCAACAAGCTGATTGATCGTAAAGACGTTAAACAGATGATTCGCGTTCTACGTAGCGGTGAGCGTTTGTTCTACTTACCGGACCACGATTACGGTCGTAACAAGTCGGTATTCGTGCCTTTCTTTGCGGTTGAAGATGCCTGTACCACAACTGGCACCAGCATTCTGGCTTACACGTCTAAGTGCTCGATTATTCCGGGTTCTGGCTTCCGTAATGAAGATGGCAAGTATGAAATCATCGCTGATAAGTGCATTGAGGCCGACTACCCGAAAAAAGACGAAGTTGCGGCAGCGGCTTACATGAACACTTTTGTGGAAGAAGTGATTCTGCGCGCACCAGAGCAGTGGATGTGGCTGCACAAACGCTACAAGACCATGGCTGATGAAAATGCGCCAAAAAGCATTCGCTATAAGTAAGTGATAAAGACAAAAGAAAGGGGCTGATGGATATCCACGAGCCCCTTTTTCTTTAATGATGAAAGAACAATTAAATGCCGTATTCCGCGCGGTACGCTTTGACTGCTTCTAGGTGCTCTTTGTCTGTACCTTTCTCTTCAAGGAAAGTCACAAGGTCAGTCAGGCTTACGATTGAGATAATTGCACAACCGAAATCACGCTCAACTTCTTGAATAGCAGACAACTCACCTTTACCTTTTTCTTGACGGTCAATCGCAACCAACACACCAGCTAGGTCCGCACCGTTTGCTTGGATGATTTCCATTGATTCGCGAATCGCGGTACCAGCTGTGATTACGTCATCTACTAGCATGATACGACCTTCAAGCGCCGAGCCTACAAGGTTACCGCCTTCGCCGTGGTCTTTTGCTTCTTTACGGTTGAAGCAGTAAGGCGTGTCGATGTCATGGTGATCCGCTAGCGCTACTGCAGTTGTCGTCGCGATTGGGATACCTTTGTACGCAGGGCCAAACAGTACATCAAACTCAATGCCTGAATCCGCTAGCGCTGCTGCGTAAAAACGACCAAGACGCGCTAGGTCACGACCAGTATTGAAAAGACCAGCGTTAAAGAAGTACGGGCTTTTACGGCCAGATTTCAAAGTAAACTCACCAAACTTAAGAACTTCTTTCTCAAGTGCAAACTCAATAAATTCACGCTGGTATGCTTTCATTATTTTCTCTCTAAATACGGGCTTGGTATCCATATTCCCAAGCAGTTAATAAACACTAATGCGTTATCTCCTAAGTAGATGGATTTACAGCTAGGCAGCAAGTTTTTCTATCCCTATGAGCATAGTCTTCTATGTAATTAGGGTAGAAAAGCGCAGCGAACAACGCTGTAGATTCATATACGACGGAGATAAAAAAATAGCCCCCATAATGGGAGCTATCTAAATCAATTGGCTAACGCCGCCTTCTGCGCTGCGACAATTTCTGTAATGCCGACTTTCGCCGACTCTAGCAGAGCCATCAGCTGCTCGTGACTGAACGGTTCACCTTCTGCGGTGCCCTGAATTTCAATCATCTTGCCTTCTTCTGTCATCACAACGTTCATGTCTGTGTCTGCCGCTGAATCTTCAACGTACTCAAGGTCACACAGAACATCATCACCTAGCAAACCAACTGAAACTGCCGCTACGTGGCCTTTCATTGGGTTTGCTTTTAGCTTGCCGCTATCGACTAGGTGTTGGAATGCATCTGCCATTGCAACGCTTGCGCCGCTGATAGATGCAGTGCGAGTGCCGCCGTCTGCTTGGATAACATCACAGTCAACTGTGATCATGAACTCACCCATCGCTTGTAGATCAACTACAGCGCGTAGGCTACGTGCGATCAAGCGTTGGATTTCCATTGTACGGCCGCCTTGCTTACCGTTCGCTGCTTCGCGACGAGTACGCGAGTGAGTTGCACGAGGTAGCATGCCGTATTCAGCCGTTACCCAGCCTTTACCTTGACCTTTTAGCCAACGAGGCACAGATTCTTCAACGGTCGCATTACACAACACTTTGGTGTTACCAAATTCAACTAACACTGAGCCTTCAGCGTAAGCTGTGTAGTTACGAGTAATTTTGATTGGGCGAACTTGATCCGCCTTGCGATCGTTTGGACGCATGGGCATCTACCTTAAGTAATGAGGAGAAGACGATTTGGTTGGGCGCAGATTATAACGGAATCGATTAAATAAAGCTATCTGGACAATCTCGACTCAGAATAGCAAAGCCACTGCCATCTTGCTGTGCTACTATTGCGGGGTAATTTTCAGCAAATTAGAAGACAGGAAAATTCAATGATTTACAGTATGACAGCGTACGCGCGTAAAGAAGTGAAAGGCGATTGGGGTAGCGCAGTGTGGGAAATCCGCAGTGTAAACCAACGCTACCTAGAAACTTACTTCCGTATGCCTGAGCAGTTCCGTGCTCTTGAACCAGTACTGCGTGAGCGTTTTCGTAAGCGCCTAGCACGCGGCAAAGTAGAATGTAGCCTGCGTTTTGAAGCGAACCCAGCAGCAAAAGCTGAACTAAGCATCAATGAAACACTGGCAAACCAAGTGATCAAAGCCGCAGAGCAAGTGATGCACATGACTGGCGAACTGAGCCGCATCAACCCATTCCAAGTAATGCAATGGCCTGGTGTAATGGAAACGCCAGAGCAAAACATGGATGAAGTAAACAAAGAACTGCTTGCTGCTTTTGACGAAGCAATCAGCGAGTTCATCGAAGCGCGTGGTCGTGAAGGCGACAACATGAAAGCGCTTATCGAGCAACGCCTAGAAGCGATCACATCAGAAGTGGTGAAAGTGCGCGCACGCATGCCAGAAATTCTTGAGTGGCAACGTGAGCGTCTGTTCTCGAAGTTTGAAGATGCGAAAGTAGAGCTAGACCCATCTCGCGTTGAGCAAGAGCTTATCCTTCTGGCACAGAAATCAGACGTAGCAGAAGAGCTAGATCGTCTTGATTCTCACGTGAAAGAGACCACAAACATCCTGAAGAAAGGTGGCGCAGTCGGCCGTCGTCTAGATTTCATGATGCAGGAGTTCAACCGTGAATCGAACACGCTAGCGTCAAAATCAATCAGCACAGACATCACCGCATCAGGTGTTGAACTGAAAGTTCTGATTGAGCAAATGCGTGAACAGATCCAGAACATCGAATAATAAAAGACCTCGATGAGATATCTAAAGAGCCTCGCACTGCGGGGCTTTTTATTTGCTGATGCTTCACTTGCTTCCTATATATAAAACCAATAGTCTTGTGTGGTTACTTCTAAACCATTGAATCGCTATGACTCGCTCGCATTGCTTCATCCTGCAACATGACTCCCCTATTTCTTTCTATGCTGATAAAAATCAGTTGATACTTGATGGTGAGGAGATTCATTTAGAGCCATTGCAAGCAAGACTGCTCAGCTACTTTATCGAGAACCGTGGGAAAGTACTGAGTCCCCAGCAAATCGCCGATGATGTCTGGCAAAGGACGCAAGTTTCCGACAACTTGGTGAGACAAGTCGTTAGTCTACTGCGCAGTCAGCTTCAGGACAAAACGCGTCCGTATCGCATCATTCAGACCATTCCTAAGCAAGGTTACTTATTTGATATCGAAGTGACTGAGCCAAGCATAACGCACACTCCAATCCCTGGAGAATCTACTCCTCTTACTCGTACCGCCAAGCCTAAAAACAAGCGTATGGTTTTAGCTGTAGCGGCAATCCTGACGGTTGGACTTGTTGTGGCTTGGGCAGAACAAAATGGTGACACCATTGATGACACCACGGTAATCACAGCACAACAAAGTGACGTAGTGCCCGTTTATATTCATGATATTACGCTTGATTCCACCAGCGACTTTGAAATGGCAGAAAGCGTATATAACTATCTCTTCTATGGGCTAAATTCAGCCAAAAACCTATCCGGTTATCACTATTCTCAGTTATCCCAACAAAGTAAGCAGTCTCTTGCCAACCACGGTGTTGAGCTCAAAAGCTGGATTAAGAAAGTAGATGGCAATTATGTGCTTAGCGTCTTGGTGCAAAACAACCATCAACCCAACCAGAGCCAAAAGGTAGAGAAGACGTTTAACCAAGATAACTTCTTCGATGCTATCGGTGATGTGATTTTAGAAATCAAAGCCATCATTGCACCAATGAGTTCCGATTACGAAGTGGCTAGCCATCGCGTGACGTCCATCAGTAACTATGACGATTGGAAAGTGATCTCTGAAGGGATTTCTCTTTTCTACCAAGGTAAGGGAGGTCCCGCTTTTTCGCATATTGCTCAACAGCTTAATGCGATTCAACAGCAAGGGCGAGACAGCTATTTGGTCAGCGCTTTGTTGTCTTACTCTGAAGCTTTAGCTTACTTACGCGAGCACAAACAAGAAGACCGAGAACAAGCACTTCACTCAGCTAAGCAGGCGTTCGAACTGAACCCACGTTGTGATATTGCCAACCTCACTTTGGGGCTCGCTTTGCTTATCAACCAGCACCCTAATCAAGCCTTCCCGTACTTGTTTTACGCAGCAGAAAGCACGCCAAGCCCAATCAGTTTTTACTTACTCAGCGTGGCTGACAAACTCGCAGATAACCCGAAAGGCTCGCAATACAATTACCAACGCTATACTGAGATGAAAAAAGAGCATAACGGCCAACTGTTTGATCTTATTGAATCTTCACAAAAAGCAAACCTATTCCAAACAGCCAAATAGCCTCAAATAAAGCGGAGTGAAAAAATCGCTGCTCTCGCCTATTGTTAAGTCAGCCTCCCCAATGCTGATGGGTATTCTGGATGTTTGATTTTTGTTTGGAGTTCAACTCGCTTGCCTTGCATCAAGCGTAAAAAACGCGCCTTCCACATACTTGTAAACCAAATCATTCATTTCTTGGGATACACACATGTTGAAGAAGTTTGCCTTTCAGATCATTCCAATCCAGATCTTTCTGTTCGTCTTTTGGTTCAAAAATGGCTTTATCGATAAAGTGATGGGGGTGCTACTTGGCATCATTACGCCTGATACCGCCTATGCAGGTGATACTTGGGCTGGCTGGAAAGGTTATATCGTTGGAACGTGGGATAAGAGCCAAGTCGGTCATGCACTGCTGAGCCCAACGTTTGACTTTATGTTCCCGATTCTCATTGCTTTGCAGTGCTTACCGTTTTTATTGGTGATTCGCTCGGTGCTGGCAGGCGAGTTTATGGCTGGTAAAGAACGTCCGTGGCTACTCTATGCGGCTTTTGCATCTCTGTTCGTAACGGGTTGTATGGCTTTCACCCAAACCATTACAGGTGCAAGTGATGGACAATATCTATGGCAATTTATTGGCTTTAGCATGGTTGCCATCATGTATCTGCGTAACGAGCAAGGTAAATAGCATTACCTCAAAAGCCCCAATCAAATGGGGCTTTTTCATGGTGTTTAGTCTGTGTTAAGCATTGATGTTCTTCATACAATGCTCACATAGCACAGGCTTTTGCTCTGCAGACTTCAAGCGAAAACGCTGCCAGAAAGCAGGCTCAGCTTTAGTCACAAAAATACCACCCAGTAATGGCAGTAGTAGAGCGACAGAAACCAACGACAAACTGTTACCCGCAATCCATGTTGAAAGGCTAAGCGCAATCAACGGGAAAAACAGAAAACAGATCGAGGCGGTAAACGGCGTCGACACTTGCCCAAGCTTAAAGTACGCCACAATGCCACCGACGCTGGCAAACATACCGAGATAAATCACAGCGGTAATCGAATCCATCGAGAACTGAGAAAGATCCGGCTGTTCGACGATCAGTGAGGTGATAAAAAGCAACGCTGAGGCAACAAAGCTTGGAAAGGCGTTGTAAGTCAGCACTGGAATGCCTTTACAGAACTTTTCAACAAACACGTACATCACCGAATGAATCGCGACCGCCCCACCTAAAGCGAGAAAGCCCAGCAGGTAATCCTCTCCACCCAAACTCATCTCTTTCGCTAGAATCAAAACTAAGCTCAACACCGCGACTAAAAGACCAGCAATCTGAGATTTACGTAACCTAAGTCCAAGGAACAGGCTCGATGTCACCATCACCGCAATCGGCATGTTGGCGAAGATGATCGAAGCAAGACCCGATGAAATGTATTGCTCACCAAAAATCATCAAGGTAAATGGAATCGCGAAATAGAAAAGCGCAACGACGAACATCCAGAACACTTTGCCTTTCGGGAAGAACAGAGGTTGTTTGAGGTGTTTCGCCAACATGATTAATAGCGGCGCAGCTATCAGGAAGCGCAGACCGGTCGCAAAGATAGGCGGAATAGTTTGCACCGCCACTTCCATCGCAAACCACGTGGTGCCCCAAATCAAGCACACAGACACAAACAAGATAATTGGCAGATGCTTATACGTCATGGCGACCTCCCGCTTGTCGGTTGATAACAAGGTTTGGTAGGCATGCAGCAAGGTGCTCGGTACGAGCAATTAGATTGGTTTTCATTTTTCATTCCCATAACAGGATTGTGCAAATAGAGAGCTATTTACACGCATAACAAATTCGCACGGCAATTCGTGCAGTAACATTGTTGGCAGCGAAACGCTGCAAGATAGGAATTAAGCTATCGGAGGACGATAGTGAGAGTGCATGTCTGCACTGGTGTAGACCGCGGCTTTGCTTACCGCCAACTCATCTCGAAATGGAGCTTCGTAAGATCTTGGCTGGGTCTCAACAACAGCCGTACCCGATGCGTGACCATGGGAACAACACTGCTTCTCAAAGCATGTTCCGCCCGGCTCGCAACACCCCGGCTCACTCTTTTCTGCCGGGCTAAAGGTCAAACCACAATAACTGAGATGCAAAGACTCTGTTGCTGATGCCATGTGATTTGCTGCGATTGATGGCATTTCTGCACGAGCAATACCACTTGAAAGCGCAAATGCAATCAAGACACTCAGCAGAAAATACATTGTCGATGTGCGTTTCGCTAGCATCACAATCTCTCATCAAGGCAGTTAGAAAAGGTTAGCGTGAAGATACTCATCAACAAGGTAAGAAACAAGATGGCTTGAGATGACTTTACACTTTTTTACCCCCAAGCTATTGGGATGTGATTTCCCTTCACACAAAAACAAAGCCTCGCATTGGGCGAGGCTTCACGTTATTCGTCTTTTTCAGCGGTTTGATTATCTATATACGGCCAATAATGATGTCCGACTCGAATAACCAAGGTTGCCGCCGCCAAGATAAACGCGGCTAAGGAGAGCCATACAATCATCACCGAATCGAGCTCTTTCATACCAAGCGTGATGTAGCGAGCAATCGCCATCATGGCAATGTAGATCGGGTATCGAACCGGTATCTTACCGTTCATCACGAACTGCCCAACCATCGCGAGCACTTCCAGATAGATGAACATTAATAGGATGTCATCGAGTGCAACACGCTTCTGGACGTAAATGTGGACAAACTCTTCCACCATCGCCCACACAGTTGCCAGAGTAATGGCGACTAAAAGCACAGCTTCGAGCAGATGAAAGACTTTCAGAAAGGGACGACTGAATGATTTAGGTAAATGCGACGGCATGGCCAACTATCCAAACAAATCAAAGGAATAAGTTTGCAGTGTAGCACGCTATTTTAAAGAAGCAGAAGACAGAAAATCATCGGAAATAAAAACGCTCCAACCAAGTGGAGCACTTTTATCTTTTAAGTTGGTTTTATTTGGATGGTGGCTTTACGCCACTTGCTGCTTTTTTTCTGCCAAGCGCTTTTTCTTACGATACTTAGGATGCGTGATTGGAATCGCCGACAACAGCTTCTTGGTGTAATCGTTCTGAGGGTTCGCGTAAATTTCTTTCGCGTTACCCGCTTCCACGACTTTGCCAAAGTACATCACCGCAACCTTATCAGATACATGCTTCACAACCGACAGGTCATGCGAGATAAAGATAATCGCAAGGTTCATCTCTTGTTGCAGTTGCAATAGCAGATTTAGGATTTGCGCCTGAACCGATACGTCCAACGCGGATACCGACTCATCACAGATCAACAATTTAGGCTTAAGAGCAATCGCACGAGCAATACCAATACGTTGGCGCTGACCACCGGAGAACTCATGCGGATAGCGGTTTACCGCGGTTTCTGGCAAGCCAACTTTAACAAGTAACTCTTTCACCCATTGTTTGCGCTCTGCCGACGTACCAATGTTGTGAATCACGTACGGCTCTTCGAGAATCATGCCGATAGTATGGCGTTGGTTTAGCGATTCCATTGGGTCTTGGAAAACAATCTGCATGTCTTTACGCAATGAGCGCATTTGCTTCACAGACAATTTGGTGATGTCTTTGCCTTCAAAAAAAATTTTACCTTCAGTTGGCTCGTACAATTTCAAAATAGTACGACCTAGGGTACTTTTACCACAGCCTGACTCACCTACTAGGCCAAGAGTTTCCCCTTCACCTACTGATAGCGACACACCATCAACGGCTTTAATGGTGTAGCCTTTCTTAAACAGTCCCTTACCAGATACAAAGTGCTGCTTAAGATCTTCAATTCTTAATACTTCTTTTGCCATAACATCCTCTTTTATGACTTGTTCACTTTGCACCGGTTAGCTAGCAAACATACTGGCATCGATCGGTTTAATGTCGATCATCTGCTTAGGCTCATTATCTAAGCTTGGCATCAAGCCCATCAAACGCTCTGTATATGGGTGCTGTGGGTTATCGAATAGCTCGAAAATCTCGGCCTTTTCAACAATACGGCCACCATACATCACAGCTACGTCATCACACACTTCCGCAACCACACCAAGATCGTGAGTGATGAAGATCATCGCCATACCCGTCTCTTCTTGAAGCTCGTTCATTAGTTCAAGAATAGACGCCTGAACCGTTACATCCAGTGCAGTGGTTGGCTCATCACAAATCAAAATGTCAGGTTTACACGCCAATGCCATCGCAATCATCACACGCTGACGCATGCCGCCGGATAGATTATGCGGGTACTCGTTCAAGCGTTTCTCCGGCATCGGAATTTTTACTTTCGCCAGCATTTCAACAGCGTAAGATTCGCGCGCTTTTTTATCCAACTCAGGACGGTGCAGCTCTAGCACTTCGCAAAGCTGACGACCAATAGAATGCACTGGGTTCAGCGCCGTCATTGGGTCTTGGAAGATAATTGAAATGCGGTCACCGCGCATGGCGTACATTTCTTCCGCTGGTAGCGTGACCAAGTTCGTGCCACGGTAATCTATCTCACCATTGACGATATTACCGTAAGGTTTCGGTAGCAAACCCATGATAGACATGGAGGTAACACTCTTACCACTGCCGGATTCGCCTACAAGACCAAGGGTACGTCCAGCGCGAACATCAAAGTTCACGCCATGCAGCACTTTTACCGGACCATCGTCCGTGGTGAACTCAACTTCTAGATCTTTAACACTCAGGATTACATCGTTTTCCATAACACATCCTTACAACTTGTACGTGTCATCAACGACAACAACCGGTTCAAAAGTCTTACCCGACTTCATTGCCTTCTGGGTTTCTTTCTTGATGTCTTTATCAATCCAGTACGTACCATCACCAATAATGCCGCCACTAAATAGTGCTTCGGTCATACGATTCATTGGTTTCTCTGGCAATTTCAACCAACGCCAATGGCCGTAACGAACGTAAGGCACCATGTAACCCGGAACAATCACATGTGCATCAATGATGTCACGTTGGATTTCATGACCTAGTTGGATCTTCTTATCCATGTCCATGTTGAAACGGTACTCAATGATTTTCTCATCAAGCTCTGGTGTGCTGTAGTTCGTGAAAGAGTTAGTTTGTGGCTTATTGGCATTCACTGAGTGGAAGTATTCCCAATACGTTGGAATCTCAGAAGTGCCCATATCTAGGAACGCTAAATCGTGCTTTTTCTCACGTACGTATTTAAACATTGATGAGCCATCGATCAGCTTAAGCTCAATGTCCAAACCGGCCAACTTAGCTTGTTCACGCACAAATGCGATACGAGGCGTGTGCACTGGCGTTGCGTAGGTCAGCTCGAAGCTCAAACGCTGGCCTTTGTCGTTAACACGGATACCATCGGAACCAATCTTATCGAAACCTGCTTCTGCAAACGCCGCAGCCGCTTTTTCTGGATCAAACTTTGGTGCTTTCGCATCTGGCAGGGTGTACTTACCATGCCCGTAGCCTGTTGGGTTTGGCTTACGGCTGTAGTCACCACGCATGATGTTTTCGATCATGCCATCAAAGTCGATTGCGTAAGTGATGCCTTTACGGATGTTTAAGTCATCCAATAATGGCATTGCGGTATTCATCCAAACGCCGCCAGCACCTACAGGGTATTGGTTGTAGCCCCAAAACTTCTGAATGTAACCCTTTTGGTAAGGCGCAGTATCAGACTTATCGTGCCAAAGGTTTGGTAAAACCAAGCCAAATGAATCTAGACTGCCTTTTTCAAAGTGCTTTTTGGCAATGTCGTTGTCACGAATAACCGTGATACGAATCTTGTCGACGTTATAACGGTTCTCATAGTACTTATTGCTGTATCCCCACCAATCTTCGCCAACATGCTTAAAGGTAACACTCTTACCTTTTTTGATATCAGCTAGATAGTAAGCGCTAGTGGTTGGCTCACTTTTGAAGTTGTAGTAACGAACGAAGTCATCATGAATACCATCGCCGTTTTCATCTTTCTTAGGGTTTGCATAGAAGTGAGCAGGACGAGGACGCAGCGCCCCCATTCTTAACAACAGCTCTTCAGGGTTAAGTTCTTTTGCTGCTTTCACCGCAAACGTTAGGTCATCAAACTTAATCACATCTTCAACAGTCTTGTTGTAGTAGTCGTTGTACCAAGGCTCGAGAATGTCTTTCGAGCGGTAGAACTTCAACATAAAGACAAAGTCGTCGGCAGTAACAGGTTTACCATCCGACCATTTTGCTTCTGGATTCAGTTTGAAATAAACGGTTTTGTTATCACCCGCTAACGCCCACTCATTCGCTAACTCTGGGATGAATTCTAGAGTATCTGGGTGACGTACCACCAAGCCCGGAGTTTCATCCAAGATATAAGAACGCAAACCAGAGTTCGCATCAGGGCCGACGCTGCGCAAAGTCTGCGGAAAGCTAGACATATACGCTCGGAAAGTACCACCGCGTTTTGCTTCAGGAGAGCCATATTGAGGCTCATCCCAGTTTGTTTGCCAGTTTAAGTCAGTCGGAAGCGTTGCTGACATCGCACCAAAACTCAGGGCGCTCAGCGTTGACGCTAGTAATAATTTTTTCATAAAACTTCCCTTTTTTATGTTTTGCTCACAATGCTTGCTTAAACATAGCGTGTGAATTTTTTCGGGTCGAATGCCGCTCGGATTGCTTCGCCGATGAAGGTCACCATCACCAATACCAGTACGATAGAGCTTACTACTGAAGAAACAATCCATGGCGAGTCTAAGTTTGACTTACCTTGTTGTAGTAACTCCCCCCAACTTGGCGTTGGTGGCATCAAACCAAGACCTAGGTAATCAAGAGCGGTCAGAGCGGTGATGTTGGCTGCAATGGTAAACGGTGCGAGTGTCACGATCATTACCATGGTGTTTGGCAGGATGTGGTTAAACAAGATACGCCCAGTCGATGCACCTAATGCACGCGCTGCCATTACGTATTCACGCGCCGACTCTTTGTAGGTCATGGTACGCATGTACCACGTCATCCCCATCCACCCAAAGAGTACGTTAATACCGACGAACAGAGTAAAGGTTGGTTGCACTATCGAGACGAGGATCATGATGACGTATAAGAAAGGCACCATTGACCAGACCTCGATCAAACGCTGAACAAACAAGTCGAACTTGCCACCCCAGAAACCCATCGCACAGCCAACAGCAGTACCAATCGCGTACGAGATCGCCATTGTAAGTAGCGCAAATCCCATCGCAGTACGGAAGCCGTACACCAATCGAGCTAAGATGTCTCGACCAATCACATCAGTGCCTAGGTAGTGCTTATCTTCAGCGCTTGGCGCTGTCGGTGGGAAATCACCACTAAAGTCTTGCTCGTAAGGGTTCCAAGGAACAATCGGTAGAATAACGAAGTTATCGCCGCCTTCCGCTTCAAATACTTTCTGTAGTTCTCGGTAATCGGCCTCACTTGAAGACGCTTGACCAAACTCGCTACCTAGACGTACATCGCTTACGACCGGAAAGTAATAGCTGCCATCGTATTTGACGACCAAAGCTTTGCTGTTGATCAACAGTTCAGCAAAGAGAGATAGGATCAACATGGTTGATAAGATCAAAAACGACCAGTAACCACGTTTGATTTCTTTAAAGTGACGGATTTTCTTTTGAGTTAACGGGCTCACTTTAATCATATTACGCTCCAAACTTCACACGTGGGTCGACTAAAGCAACACAGATATCTGAAATGATATTACCGATCAGCAGCAATACCGCGTTGATAGCTACGATGCCCATTACTACAGGGTAATCGCGCTCCATGATGGATTCATAGCCAAGCAGACCGATACCATCAATGTTAAAGATTACTTCGATAAGGAAAGCACCCGTCATGAAGAACAACAGTGAGTTACCAAAGTGAGAGGCAATAGGAATCAAGCTGTTACGCAGAGCATGTTTACGCACTGCTTTCTTAAATGGCAGACCTTTAGCAATCGCGGTACGGATGTAATCGGATGACAGGTTTTCCATTAGGTTATTTTTCATTGTCATCGTTAGCGTTGCGAAGTCACCAATGAGGTAACAGATCAAAGGCAATACTGCGTGCCACATGATGTCTTTTGCGCGCTCGAAGAAGGTTTCATAGTCATCAAAGTCGTCTCCGACAAAGCCCCCCATCGGGAACCACTCTAGGTGATAACTGAACAAGGTAATAAGTAGGACGCCAACCACGTATCCGGGAAGTGCGTACCCAACAAAGATGAGAATAGAAGAAGCGGAGTCAAATACAGAGCCGTGTTTGAGCGCTTTATAGTAGCCGAGCGGAATCGAAATAAAGTAACTGATAAAGAAGGTCATTCCGCCATAAAACAAAGACACAGGTAAGCGCTCTGCGATCATGTCAGATACAGGCTCGTAGTAGCGAGTCGATTCACCTAAATCTAACGTCACCAAACGGCTTAACCATTCTACGTAGGCTTCCATCACGGGCTTATCCAGTCCGTAAAAAGCGTTTAGCTCTGCAATTTGGTCATCAGATAAGGCGGTGTTGCCACCAGCTGATGTCATAGACGCGGCACCATCACCTTGCGCCTGCATTTGTGAAAGCATGCGCTCAACCGGACCACCTGGCACGAATCGAGTGATAGCAAAGATAAGAATGGTAATCCCGAGAAACGTCGGAATAACCAACGCTAAACGGCGTAAAAAGTACGACAGCATATACAACTTGCTCCTTGTCTACTGTCCATTATTAGGCGGGTTTGGAGAGGAGAATTCCGGCCCAAAATGGTGCATCTCTATCCCGTAGTAACTAAAGCTGTTGAAACACACTCCCTGAGTTTCAAAAGCTAGTTTTTTCCACTACTGCAATAATTTCAGCGTCATATTTATCTTGAATCCAAGTAAGCTTCAAGTGTTTGAATCCAAAACATGACAAACTTCCTCCGATGTCCAAAAACAGAAATGTTTTTGTAAATAATTATAAAAAACCACAAAACCAATTCATACAGAATATCAATCTAGGCACTTTAGAGCCAAAACCCTATATAAACATGCATATATGCAGAATAATTAGACAAAACACCCCCACTACCATTTGACCTCAAAATACGAGTGAGCCCTTTTATAACGGTGGGTATCATATTCTGATACCACCTTGTGCGATCGAGTTAACATGCCCTGCATTCCATAAAAACTCTCAATCAGAACAATTATCTAGATTAATGCTTAAATTCAGTGCCAATCGCCCACTTAAAAAGCATAGGCGATATAAGTCATTAGACTTTACAAGAAACACAAAATACGGTGTTTTATTAAAATTTAATCTCAATTTATAAACGTCATGCAGTAAATTATTCTGTGATTTATGTCACTTTTGGTTTTTTACATCTTTTTTACATTTCTTTATCTCTGTTTACCACTGGTTTGACTTCCTTTTTTCATCTCAGGTATACATGTTCGGAACGTTAACGAAATATTAACGTCATAATTGGCCGTTATGGCCAGACATAGGAATAATAATAATCGGAGCAACAAGGATGTATAAAAACACAACCGCTTTATCTGTTGCGATCAGCCTTGCACTGGGGACGGCAGCAGTGGCCCCTCTAGCAGCGCAGGCAGAAGAGCAGCAAGTTGAACAACTTCAGAAGATGAAGGTAACAGGTTCACGAATCTCCACGACGGATATGGAAGGTCCATCGCCAGTCACAGTAATCAGCAGTAAAGATATTGAATCGAAAGGTTTCAATAGCGCTCAGGACGTTTTAAATAGTTTGACTCAAAACACCGGTGGTGTGATGGCGCAAACGAACTCATTCTCTTTCACTCCTGCAGCTCAATCGGTAAACCTGCGTGGCCTTGGGGCTTCTCGTACGTTGATTTTGATTGACGGTCGTCGCTTACCTCAATACCCATTAGCAGAAAACGGCACTTCAAACTTCCAAGACATTGGTCAAATCCCTGTGGCAGCTATCGAAAGAGTCGAGGTTATGACTGACTCAGGTTCTGCAATCTACGGTTCTGATGCGATCGGTGGTGTTGTTAACTTCATCCTGAAAAAAGACTTTGATGGCGTCTCTGTCAAAGTTCGTGCTGGTGATGCAACAGACGGAGGTTACCAAAATGGCCGCCTAGATGTTGTTGCTGGTAAAGATTACGAAGATAAACGCATCTTGTTTGTCGGCCAATTCGCGGGCAACGAAATGCTAAAGCAATCCGATCGCGACTGGGCGGGTAATGATGCTTCAAATCGCTCACAGCTAAGCGGATACTCTAGCTACGGTTCTAACTTTTACGGTGATGACGGCACACATCTAACGCCGGCAGATGTAGGCTCATCATGTAAAGAAGTCGTTGGTGAACACGGTGTCGATCGTGCTGATGGTAAGTGTGGTTTCAACCGCTCTGCATACCGAACTTTGAAGCCAGAAAACAAACAAGTTGACCTACTAGTACGTGGTGAACTTGATGTGAATGATGATGTTACAGCTATGGCTGAAGCGCGTTTTGGTTACAAATCAACAGAATCTGAGTTCGAACCAAATCCATACAACGTTGTTGTTGATGACACACACTTCCGTGGTGCAGGTGAGTACACGCGTCGAATGGTTGAGTTTGGTCCACGTGAAAGCAACACAGAAGCAGATTCTTACGGCCTAACAGTAGGCCTAACTGGCTTATTAGCTGACGCTTACGATTGGGATGTTTACGCTAGTTACTCTGAACAAACAGTTGAAACTGATAACCCAGCAATTTACACAACTCTAGATGAAGCTGTTCAAAACGGTGATGTAGACCTACTAGGTCCGATTTCTCAAGATGTTGTAAATAAGTACTCAGGTACGTCAACCAAAGAAGCATACTCAAAACTTTACTCTCTTAACAGCTCACTTTCTGGTGATCTAGTAGAACTTCCTGCGGGTATGTCTGGTTTCGCTGTTTACGGTGAGTGGAACCGTACAGACTACAACGAAAGTATTGATGCTACGACTGCAGCAGGCGGATTCTCTGGCCTTGGTGGTACATCTGGTGGTGGCGAACGTGATCAGATCGGTCTTGGTGTAGAAGCATTGATTCCTATCATTGAAGATCTAGAAATGACTATCGCAGGTCGTTACGACCACTACTTTGATGATTCAGCGACTGGTGGTGCTTTCACTCCTAAAGTAGCTCTAGCATACCGTCCAATCGACACACTTCTACTTCGTGGTAGCTACGGTCTAGGCTTCCGTGCTCCGGACCTAAAACGTCTATTCGGTCAAGAGACTCGCGGATTTGGTTCTGGTTTTGACCCAGTTCTTTGTGCAGCAGCTGGCGGTAGCGGTCCTCAAGACAAAGACAAGTACCCAGAGTGTGATACTCAATACTTCGATACAGTAAACGGTCCAAACTCAGAGCTCAAAGAAGAGACAAGTACCAACATTAACTTAGGTCTTGCTTGGGAGCCTGTTGATGATCTTGGTCTAACGGTTGATTGGTACCACATCAAAATGGAAGACGTCGTAACAGCGCCTAGCTACCAGGATGTAATCAACGATCCAGGCAAATACCCTGGTACAGAAGTGGTTCGTAATGCAGACAACACTATCGCATCTGTTTCATACGGCCCTGTAAACCAAGCATTTGAAGAGCGCTCTGGTATTGACCTAGCAGTATCTTATGCATACGACACTGATGCGTACGGCTCTTTTAACTCGCGTCTTGCTGTTACAAAGATCCTAGTTGCGGAATACCAAGAAAACGATGCTGAGCCTGTTGTTGATGAAACAGACTTCCTACCTGAGTACACAGCAACGCTAAACCTAGGCTGGGCGTACGAAGATGTAGCAGTAAACGTGTTCGGTAAATACCGTGACCGTATGTGTTCAAGCTTTGCAAACCGCTACTACTTCGACGACTGTGATGCAGCAAAAGATGCTGGTTACAAAGCAGAAATTGCAAGTATGACTACTTGGAACCTAACTGCGTCATACCAGTTCACTGAAAGCGGCCGAGTAACACTTGGCGCAATTAACGTCTTTGACAAAGTTCCACCTGCGGATCCTCTAAGCGACACATCTCCGTTCTACGCAAGTGGTTACGATGACCCAATCGGTCGCCAACTATACATCGAAGCATCATACGACTTCTAAAAACTATTTGGCGCGGAAATTTCCGCGCCCTTTTCGACTGACTTAAACACTGACAAGGATGCAACATGAAATTTAAGGAATTTGGCCTTAGTGCCATAGCTGCAGCATTGCTCACGATCAGTAGCAGCTCTTTAGCAGCAAACTCAGGAGCAGTTGTTTCAACACAAGCAAAAGCAAACAAATCCTCAGAAGTTTCACAACAAAAAATCGACACCTATGCTGAAAGCACTGAAGGCATGTTGGCTGAATACAAAGGCCTACTGCGTCAGATCGACAGCATGAAAGTCTACAACGAGCAAATCAACCGCATGGTTCAATCTCAGCAGGGAGAGCTGGATTCATTGAACAGCCAGATTGCTCAAATCGACCAAACAGCAACAGAGGTTGTGCCTCTGACGCTAAAAATGATCGATGCCCTAGATGAATTCGTTACTCTGGATCTACCATTCCAAAAAGAAGAACGTACTAAACGTGTCGTTGAGTTACGTGACCTAATGGATCGCGCAGACGTAACAACTTCAGAGAAATTCCGTAAAGTGATGGAAGCGTACCAAATCGAAGAAGGCTTCTCTCGCTCAATTGAATCTTACAAAGCTAGCCTAGAGCGCAACGGTGAAACCGTGACTTACGACTTCCTACGTATTGGTCGTACTGCGCTTCTATTCCAATCTCCGGATGGCGGTGAAACAGGCATGTGGAACCAACAAACTCGTCAATGGGAATCACTACCTGAGAACTACCGTATCGCTGTACAGCAAGGCCTTCGTATCGCTAAGAAACAAGCGCCACCAGCGCTGATCAAACTGCCTGTATTTGCTGGGGAGGAATAAGAAATGAAAGGATTCAAAACTCTAGCCGCTGGTTTGCTAGCGAGCTTATTCATGATTTCTGGTGCACAAGCTGAAGCGCCACAGAACCTATCTGAGCTACTGAAAAACGTCAAATCAGAAAGTATCGTTGAATCAAAAGAGAACAAAGCTCGTGAAGCTGAGTTCAAAAACAACCGTGACCAACAAGCTGCACTTCTTGAAAAAGCTCGTGCAGAACTTGCAGCACAACAAGCACTTGGTGATGAACTCAAAGCCACATTTGATGAAAACGACAAGCAGCTAACTGAACTGACTGAAACACTGCGCGTTCGTTCAGGTACTTTAGGTGAGATGTTTGGTGTGGTTCGCCAGTATGCTGGTGAGTTTAAAGGTCTATTTGCCGCTTCGCAAAACGCCGTTCTTTTCCCTGAGCGTGATGCTCTGCTGTCTAAACTAGCAGAAAGTAAAGAACTGCCGTCAACGCAAGAACTTGAAGCGTTTTGGCACACCATTCTACAACAAGTCGTAGCTTCAGGTGATACAACAACAGCACCAGCAACCGTTGTATACGGCGAAGGTAAAGAAGCGGTCCGTGACGTAACCCTAGTTGGTGAGTTTAACGCAATCGCAGACGGCAAATACGTAACTTACGTACCTCAAACAGGTAAGTTCGAAGAGCTATCACGTCAACCAAGCAAAAACATCACTCGTCTTGTGGGTGGCTTTGAATCAGCAGACGGCACATACGAACCACTGTTTATCGACCCATCTCGTGGTGTGATTCTGTCTTTATTAGTACAAAGCCCTACTGTTCAGGAACGTATTGACCAAGGTGGTATCGTTGGTTACGTCATCCTAGGTATGGGTGCAATTGGTGCACTTATCGCTCTCGTTTGTTACCTACGCCTATTGGTTATCGGTGGCAAAATGCGCAAACAAGCGAAATCTGACACTGTTATCCCTGGTAACCCATTGGGTGAAGTTATCCAAGCTTACCAAGAACATAAAGGTGACAACCTTGAAGATCTTGAAGCGAAGCTGGACGAAATCATCCTACGTAACGCACCGAGCATTGAACGCTTTATCAGCTCAATCAAACTGTTCGCTTCTGTAGCACCTCTTCTAGGTCTACTAGGTACGGTTATGGGTATGATCGGTACGTTCCAAGCAATCACACTATTTGGTACAGGTGATCCGAAGCTAATGGCTGGCGGTATCTCAGAAGCACTTGTTACTACGATGCTTGGTCTGGTTGTCGCAATTCCTCTGCTGTTCCTGTACACAATCGTACACAGTAAAGGTCGTCGTTTGGTTCAAACTCTTGAAGAACAGAGTGCAGGCTTCATCGCTCGCTATCAGGAAAAACTGCATAAAGCCGAAAGCTAAGGAGGCGTTATGTGGTGGTTAGTTGGAGAACTTGAATCAATTAGGCGCTTCTTGGGAATGGGTGGTGATGTACTTGTCGCCATCTTTATCCTCAGCTTCATGTTATGGGCAGTCTTACTAGAACGTTGGTTTTACTTCGCTGCCGTCGCTCCCAAAGCAATGAAAAAAGCCGTTAGTTTTTGGGAAGAGCGTTCAGAACATAAAAGCTGGAACGCAAAGATGATCCGACAAGAAATGGTTTCTCGTCAGGATATTGAGAATAAAAAGGGACTGCCAATCGTCAAAGTATTGATTGCACTTTGTCCCCTACTTGGCTTGCTCGGCACCGTTGTCGGCATGATTCAAGTATTCGACATCTTAGCGGTAACAGGAACAGGAAGCCCTCGAGCAATGGCCTCGGGGATCTCAAAGGCAACAATCCCAACACTAGCGGGAATGGTGGCTTCACTATCAGGACTTTTCTTTAGTACACGTCTTGATCATTTAGCCAAAGTCACCACGCAGAAGCTTGAAGACAAGCTAAAGCACATTGCCTGAGTAAACGGAATTAGAGGTATAGGTCATGAAGAGACGCTATAGCAATGACAGCAGCGACGAAGCTGCTATCGATATGACCCCGATGCTAGACATCGTGTTCATCATGTTGATCTTCTTTATCGTAACAACATCGTTTGTTAAAGAAGCAGGTCTTGAAGTAAATCGTCCGACGGCGAGCTCAGCGCAAACCGTTAAGAAAGGTAACATCATGGTTGCCATCGGTGCTGCGGGTGATGTTTGGGTTGATAAACGTCGTATTGAAGTTGACGCCGTACGTGCCAACATCGAACGTCTACGTGCAGAAAGCCCAGATGGCGCGGTTGTTATCCAAGCGGATACAGAAGCTAACGCTGGCGTAGTCGTGAAGGTTATGGACCAGATTAAGATGGCAGGTGTAGAAAGCATCTCCATTGCCGCAACCAATAAGGATTAAGCCTATGCGGTATCTGGCCTCAATTGCACTGGCGCTCATTGTCTCCCTCGGATTGTTCTGGGGGATGGACAAGCTAGTAAACAAAGAGCGCCACGAGCTAGTGTCGAATGATGACCTACGTATGGTTGAATTCATTCGCATTAAACCGGACGAAAAAATACAGGAGAAAAAACGCGAACTTCCGAAACCGCCACCACCGAAGCGTCCGCCACCACCTCCAGAAATGAAGGTGACGTCAACGGTAAAACCGGTGATGGATCAAATCCCGATGGACATGCCAAAACTTGATCTTCCAGTTAACGTAACTGGTGGTTCAGTACTTGGACACTATTCTCAAGGCGGCGGGGCACAAATGGCTGGTAGCGGCGGTCCAACACCGCTTGCAACATTCCAACCCCAAATGCCAAGAAAAGCGGCTAAAGCTGGTATTGAGAAAGGCGTGGTTTTACTTGAGTTCACAGTAAACGCGAGAGGCGCCGTTGAGGATATTAAAGTCCTTAAAGAAAAGCCTCGTCGTTTAGGGCTAGGAAAGGCTGCAAGAAAAACGGTTTCTAAATGGACTTTCAAACCAAAACTGGTTGATGGAAAACCTGTTAGCACGCGCTTGTCGCAAGAAATAGAGTTTTCAACCAACTAAGGAGTCACCATGAAAAGTTTATGGAAAAGCAATGTGGCTTCTTTAATTCTCCTTGTTGGGGTGGCAACTGCCACTCCTTCAATGGCGAAGGAAGCACCACAATTATCGGATCGCACATTTCGTACCGTAAATAAAGTACAAGAGTTAATTGCGACCGAGAAATACTCAGCTGCGAAAGAGAAGCTTACTAGTGCTTTAAACAGCACAAAGTCAAAAAAGTACGACAGAGCAGTACTACTTCAACAAACGGGTTTTCTCTATTCTTTACAGGATAATTACACGCAGGCAGCTAAGTATTTTGCTGAGGCACTCAAGCAGGACGCCCTGCCCGTCCCCGTTGCTCAGCAAGTTCGATACAGCTTGGCGCAGTTATACTTGGCTGAAGAGAAGTTTAAGTTATCAGTAAAAACAATGAATGAGTGGTTTAAAGTTGCAGAGACAACCAAAGAAAAACCACAAGCTCATGCTTACATCACTCTAGCTAGTGCATACATTCAATTGGAAGATTACAGAAATGCAATTCCTCCAACGAAGAAAGCAATCTCGATGACGAAGAATCCAAGTGAATCTTGGTACTTGATTCTGGTCGCTTCTCACTATGAACTAGGCCAACTGAAGAGTGTTGCAAGCGTACTGAAAACGCTAACCTCTAAATACCCAGAGAAAAAGCGTTATTGGATGCAGCTTTCCGGCGTATATATGGAGCTTGGCCAAGAGCGTAACTCTTTAGCAGCCCTAGAAGCTGTATATAAAATGGGTAAGCTCGAAGGCGAAAAAGAGTACTTGAGACTTGTTAACTTCTTGGCATACCAAGGCATTCCTTATAAAGCAGCTAAAACGCTTGAAAAAGAGATGGCTTCTGGAAATATCGAGAAAACAAAGGCGAATTACGACCGCTTAGCAAGTTTTTGGCAGCAAGCGAAAGAGCTAGACGAATCGATCATTGCATACAAGAAATCGTATGAGATGGCACCATCAGCAAAAACCCAGATTCAGATTGCTCGCTTAATGATTCAAGATAAACAGTATTCACAAGCAACAAAATTTGCTCAAAAAGCATCCTCAAATGCGACGAGGGAGCAACAAGCAGAACTCGAATACATACGTGGTATGGCTTTCTTCGAGCTTAAACAACCTCAAAAAGCACTGCAGGCAATGAAAGGGGCGGCAAAATCACCAACCTTCAAGCCTACGGTGAGCCCTTGGATAAACTTCTTAGAGTCACAAGGCTAGTCACTGAAAAGCAGTAACGTGCAACGCTAAAGTTGCTCCGAAGATTAAGTGTGAGTCAGTCGCACGCCTGGGGAAGTGAAAGCTTCCCCTTTTTTCGCCTCTATATATAGAGAGAGAAGTCATCCCACACGTCAAAGATCAAAAAGATCGGCTAGCAACCACAGGGAGTTCATGATACTCTTCGCCTCCATTTTTTCTGGCGGGTTTATCACCAATCCTGAGTGGTTTGGTGGAGAAATCATCAACGTCAGTGCTATCGTTATACCAATCTAGCTGTTAAGCATCATTGGCATAACTACAAGGTCGAGACTTCTTTTCGGCATTCACTCAATCCAACCAAAAGTGGAACAGTACAATGGGCAAAGGTACTCTCTATATCGTATCTGCACCTAGCGGCGCAGGTAAATCTAGCTTGATCTCAGCAATGTTGGAACGTAACCCAACATACGCAATGAAAGTGTCTGTGTCTCATACTACTCGTGGCATGCGCCCTGGCGAAGAAAACGGTATCCACTACCATTTCGTCGCAAAAGAAGAGTTTAAAGCTCTGATTGCACAAGGCGACTTCCTAGAATACGCAGAAGTGTTTGGTAACTACTACGGCACATCACGCGTATGGATTGAAGAAACGCTAAACAAAGGCATCGACGTTTTCCTAGACATCGACTGGCAAGGCGCGCGTCAAATCCGCGAACAAATGTCAGAAGCGAAAAGCATCTTTATCTTGCCGCCATCAAATGGCGAACTTGAGCGCCGCCTAACCACTCGTGGTCAAGACAGCGATGACGTTATCGCAAAACGCATGGCAGAAGCAAAGTCAGAAATCTCGCATTACAACGAGTACGATTATGTGATCGTAAACGACGATTTCGATACTGCATTGATGGACTTTAAAGCCATCCTACGTGCGGAAAGATTGAAGGAAGAAAAGCAAGCTGCTAAATATAAAGGTATGCTTGACGCACTTCTAGCAGAGTAATTCTGCGCAGAAACACAAATTTTCGCTTCTTTATTACGGTAAGGAAGCTTATATTGCTTATATAGAAAGTCATTGTTGTTGCACGTCTTATCGCTAGTAAATATTACGCTGAGACTGTATACTTTCTCGTCATTCAAAATTTAGTTAACTATTTGGAGTCCTCATGGCACGCGTAACTGTTCAAGACGCTGTTGAAAAAGTTGGCAACCGTTTCGACCTAGTACTGATTGCGGCTCGCCGCGCTCGTCAAATGCAAACTGGCGGTAAAGATGCACTAGTGCCAGAAGAGAACGATAAGCCAACGGTTATCGCTCTACGCGAAATCGAAGAAGGTTTAATTACTAAAGAAGTTCTAGACGCTCGTGAACGTCAAGAACAGCAAGAGCAAGAAGCGGCAGAGCTAGCGGCAGTAAGCAGCATCGCTCACAACCGTTAATTCTGACTTTAGAATTCAACAACCTCCCGGGCCTATAATTTGTATCTATTCGATAGCCTCAAAGACGTTGCCCAAGAATACCTAACAGAGCCTCAAATTGAGGCTCTGCGTCAATCTTATGTGGTAGCAAGAGATGCCCATGAAGGGCAAACCCGCTCAAGCGGTGAACCATACATCATCCACCCAGTCGCTGTGGCTCGAATCTTGGCCGAAATGCGCCTCGATATCGAAACCCTCCAAGCTGCTTTGCTGCATGACGTCATCGAAGACTGTGACGTTACAAAAGAAGATCTCGAAGAGAAATTCGGCAATACCGTCGCTGAGCTGGTTGATGGTGTATCTAAACTGGACAAACTCAAATTCCGCGATAGGAAAGAGGCTCAAGCCGAGAACTTCCGTAAGATGGTTCTGGCGATGGTGCAAGACATCCGCGTTATCCTGATCAAACTGGCTGACCGTACGCACAACATGCGCACGTTAGGTGCCCTGCGCCCCGACAAAAAACGCCGTATTGCTCGTGAAACACTGGAAATCTATGCGCCACTGGCTCACCGTCTTGGTATTCACAATATCAAAACGGAACTTGAGGAGCTTGGCTTCGAAGCGCTTTACCCAAACCGCTACCGCGTTCTAAAAGAAGTGGTAAGGGCGGCACGTGGTAATCGTAAAGAGATGATCCAACGTATTCACAGCGAAATTGAAGGTCGACTCGAAGATGTTGGCTTGAATGCGCGCGTGTTAGGTCGTGAAAAGAACCTGTTCTCCATCTATAACAAGATGAAAACCAAAGAACAGCGTTTCCACACCATCATGGATATCTACGCTTTCCGAGTGGTTGTTGATACTGCCGATACTTGTTATCGCGTTCTAGGCCAAGTACACAGCTTGTATAAGCCGCGTCCTGGTCGCATGAAAGATTACATTGCGGTACCAAAAGCGAACGGCTACCAATCGCTGCATACTTCTATGGTTGGCCCACATGGCGTGCCTGTTGAAGTTCAGATTCGTACCGAAGATATGGATCAAATGGCGGACAAAGGTGTCGCTGCGCACTGGTCATACAAAGACAAGGGCGACAAGTCTGGCACCACAGCACAAGTGAAAGCTCAGCGTTGGATGCAAAGCCTGCTTGAGCTACAACAAAGCGCTGGTAACTCATTCGAATTCATCGAAAACGTAAAATCGGATCTTTTCCCAGATGAGATTTACGTCTTCACACCAAAAGGTCGTATCGTTGAATTGCCATTAGGCGCAACGGCTGTCGACTTTGCCTATGCCGTACATACTGATGTCGGTAACTCTTGTGTTGGTGCTCGTGTTGACCGCAACCCTTACCCACTAAGTAAGGCACTGAAGAACGGTCAAACAGTAGAAATCATCAGTGCACCTGGCGCTCGTCCAAACGCGGCTTGGTTAAACTATGTCGTGACTTCTCGCGCTCGCACTAAGATTCGTCAAGTATTGAAGACCATGCGTCGTGAAGAGTCGATTACCTTAGGTCGTCGTCTACTGAATCACGCTTTGGGTCGTCATTCGATTGATTCAATCTACCCTGAAAACATCCAAGAAGTGCTGACTGATCTGCGCCTAGAAAGCGTCGATGATCTGCTAGCAGCCATTGGTTTGGGTGAATTGATGAGTATCGTCATCGCACGTCGCTTATTGGGTGACACTGATGAATTGACCACCACAAGCTCAATTCCAAACGAGTCTAACAAGAAACTGCCAATCCGTGGTGCAGAAGGTCTGCTACTGACTTTCGCAAATTGTTGTCACCCTATCCCGGATGACCACATTATTGCTCACGTATCGCCAGGTCGTGGTCTTGTGGTTCACCGTGAAACGTGTCCAAACGTACGCGGATACCAGAAAGAGCCGGACAAATATATGGCAGTCGCTTGGTCTGAAGAGTACGACAAAGAGTTCATCGCGGAACTGAAAGTCGATATGCTCAACAACCAAGGTGCGTTAGCGGAATTGACCAATGTGATTTCGAAAACTGGTTCGAACATTCACGGTCTCTCAACCGAAGAACGCGATGGTCGCTTGTACACCGTTACCGTTCTGCTAACCACCAAAGATCGTGTTCACCTTGCTGGCATCATGCGTAAGATTAAGACCATGCCACAGGCGACTCGAGTCAGACGAAGAAAGAACTAAACTCTATCGCCACCCACACTCTGGGTGGCGATTTTTTTATATCCCTATTTATTATGAATTTAGAACGTTACAACCGCATCCATCAGGTGCTAAAAGCACGCCAAACCGACCTCACTCTGTGCCTTGAAGAAGTTCATAAGCCGAACAACGTTTCTGCCGTGATCCGCACAGCAGACGCAACAGGCTTACACAAAGTTCATGCGATTTGGCCCGACAAAATGCGCACACTGACCCACACCTCAGCAGGTGCTCGCAATTGGGTTGAAGTGGATACGCACGATTCGATTGAAACTGCGATTACTGAGCTCAAAGCGCAAGGCATGCAAGTTCTGGTCACTAATCTTTCAGACACCGCAGTCGACTTTCGTGAAATCGACTACACCAAGCCAACGGCAATCATTCTGGGTAGCGAAAAAATTGGTGCTTCAGAGCAAGCGAAGAAACTCGCAGACCAAGACATCATGATTCCAATGATCGGTATGGTGCAGTCTTTGAATGTCTCAGTCGCCAGTGCTGTGATTCTTTATGAAGCACAGCGTCAGCGTGAAGCCGCTGGGATGTACGAACGTGATGAAAGCGCACTGCCAAAAGAGACCATCAACCGCATTCTGTTTGAGCGTGGTCATCCAGTCTTAGCAAAGGTAGCGAAACGCAAAGGGCTAGAATATCCACAACTTGATGACGAAGGCCAAATTGTGGCTGATGAATCATGGTGGAAAGAGATGCAGAAGAAATAAATAGACTCGAGAGGCGAGAACGCTGTGCTTCGAGATAACCTCATATCACCAATCGATATGGCTCTTTCTCGCCTCACTGGTTAAGTTTGTTTCCGCGTTCTCGAATCTCGGAGCGTAAGCGTTCCCATATCCCTTTCTCTAACTTAATCCTGTACAAAAACACAGCTTAGTGGTTAACATACTGCTATGTTAACTATTTTCTTGAGCCCACTATGTCTGCCCAAATGTTATCTGCTGTTCCTTTAACCTCTCTGTCTGGAGTTGGCGCCAAAGTCGCAGAAAAACTCGCCAAAGTCGGCTTACATAGCGTTCAAGATCTACTGTTTCACCTTCCTCTTCGTTACGAAGATCGCACTCGCATTTACCCAATCGCCAAACTGCATGCAGGGCTCTGGGCGGCGGTACAGGGCAAAGTCATGGCTGTCGATACCACTTTCGGCAAACGCAAAATGCTGACGGTAAAAATCAGCGACGGTAATGGCACGATTACCCTACGCTTTTTTAACTTTACTGCCGCGATGAAGAACAATTTCTCGAATGGTAAGTTAGTACACGCTTACGGCGAAATTAAGCGTGGCGGTATGGGCTTAGAGATTGTTCACCCTGACTACAAGTTTTATGTAAGTGAGCAAAAGCCGGACGTGGAACAGAGCTTAACCCCCGTTTATCCAACCACCGATGGGTTACGCCAAATCACTTTGCGTAACCTGACGGAACAAGCCTTATCACTCCTCGATAAAGCTGCTGTACAAGAGTTGCTGCCTTCCGGTTTGTACGATCACCAGATCACCATGTCGCAAGCGCTGCATACGATTCATCGACCGCCTCCAACCATTAATTTGGATGAGTTTGATGAAGGTAAACACCCTGCTCAAATTCGGTTGATCATGGAAGAGTTACTGGCGCAGAACCTCTCTATGTTGGCAGTGCGCAGCAAAGGGCAACAAGACGTTGCATTACCTTTGGCGTCGTGTGACTCGCTGAAAAAGCAGTTACTGGCTCAATTACCTTTCTCACCGACCAATGCTCAAGCACGAGTCGTTAATGAAATTGAAGCTGACTTAGAAAAAACGCACCCAATGATGCGCCTTGTTCAAGGCGACGTAGGCTCGGGAAAAACTTTAGTTGCGGCACTCGCAGCAGTCAGAGCCATTGAACACGGCTATCAAGTCGCTTTAATGGCACCGACCGAACTGCTCGCCGAACAGCACGCGATTAACTTCGCCAATTGGTTTGAGAAAATGGGCATTCAGGTCGGTTGGCTTGCGGGTAAATTGAAAGGTAAAGCCAAAGAAGCCGAATTGGAGCGTATTGCCAGTGGTGAAGCGAAAATGGTCGTGGGCACTCACGCCCTTTTCCAAGAGCATGTTGAGTTTCATCACCTTGCTTTGGTTATTATTGATGAACAGCACCGCTTTGGTGTCCACCAGCGCTTAGAGCTGCGTGAGAAAGGCGCGAAACAAGGCGCTTATCCACATCAGCTCATCATGACAGCAACGCCGATTCCGCGAACGTTAGCCATGACAGCTTATGCTGACTTAGAAACGTCGGTGATTGATGAATTACCTCCAGGTCGAACACCAATCCAGACAGTCGCAATTCCAGACACTAAGCGCGATGATATCGTCGAACGAGTACGCAATGCCTGCTTAAACGAAGGCAAACAAGCGTATTGGGTATGCACCTTGATTGATGAGTCCGAAGTTTTGGAGGCTCAAGCTGCTGCCGACACTGCAGAAGAGCTGCAACGTAAACTGCCTGACGTAAAAATTGGTCTAGTGCACGGACGAATGAAGCCCGCTGAGAAGCAAGCGGTGATGCAGGATTTCAAAGACAACAAGCTGCATTTGCTGGTCGCAACTACGGTGATTGAAGTGGGCGTGGACGTGCCCAATTCCAGTTTGATGATCATCGAGAACCCAGAGCGCTTGGGTTTAGCTCAGTTGCACCAGTTGAGAGGTCGTGTTGGTCGAGGTTCAGTGGCGAGCCATTGTGTGTTGCTGTATCACTCACCACTATCAAAAACCGCCCAAAAACGTTTAGGCGTATTACGTGAAAGCAACGACGGCTTCGTGATTGCACAGAAAGACTTAGAGATTCGTGGACCGGGTGAGCTTCTTGGTACCAAACAAACTGGCTTGGCAGATTTTAAAATTGCCGACTTAGTGCGAGATCAGCGCTTAATTCCGGAAGTTCAACGCATTGCACGTTACATTCATGACAACTACCCAACGAATGCGACAGCAATTATTGACCGTTGGTTAGGTGAGCGTGACATTTATTCCAAAGCATAAGAGATTAAGGCGAGCAATTTAGTTCGCCTTTTCTTTTTAGCTCAAAGCAAACGTTTGCTTTTTGAATAAATCCCTCTATAATCGCGCTCAAAATTTATGGTGTGCACCTTGTCACATCAAACCAACCTGAGTTGACACTGATTAACAGCAATCACAGGTCATAACGTCAACTCCACCCAGCACTCCCATTCAGCGAGCTCTGGGGCAAGAATTATTGCGACTAGCGAGACAAACATGACAACTTCAAACCGAACTTCGGAACTGGTCTATCAGTTAAACGATCGTCCACCACTACCTCAGACCATTTTTGCTGCACTTCAGCACTTATTGGCGATGTTCGTAGCCGTTATTACCCCTTCTCTGATCATTTGTCAGTCTTTGGGCGTGCCTGCTGACCAAACTAACACCATCATCAGCATGTCGCTGTTTGCATCTGGCGTGTCTTCCTTTATTCAAATTCGTACCTTTGGTCCTATCGGGTCTGGTTTGCTTTCAGTGCAGGGCACCAGCTTTAATTTCCTTGGTCCAATCATTGGTGCGGGTCTTTCTCTTAAAGCTGGCGGCGCAGACATCAACACCATGATGGCAGCAATTTTCGGTACTATCTTGGTAGCGTCTTTTGCAGAAATCCTGCTATCTCGCGTTTTAGAACACGCACGCCGCATCATCACGCCATTGGTATCTGGCATCGTCGTGACGCTTATCGGTCTGACGCTTATCCAAGTGGGTTTGGTATCAATGGGCGGAGGCTATGCTGCAATGGGCGATGGCTCTTTCGGTAGCCTAGACAAGCTAGCTCTCGCTGGCACAGTACTTGGTTTGATCGTAATCCTTAACCGTTCAAAGAACCCATACCTACGCGTAGCTTCTATCGTGATTGCAATGTTGGTTGGCTACGTCATGGCTTACTTCATGGGCATGGTCGACACCTCAACACTGGGCGAAACTGACCTCATCGCACTGCCGATCCCAATGCAATACGGCTTGAGCTTCGACTGGTCGTTGTTTATTCCACTGGTTCTGATTTTCTTCATTACGGCACTAGAAGCAATTGGTGACATCACCGCAACGTCTGAAGTTTCCGGTGAGCCAGTGAAAGGTCCGGTTTACATGAAACGCATCAAAGGCGGCGTATTAGCTGACGGTCTGAACTCAGCGATTGCAGCAGTATTCAACAGCTTCCCGAACTCTACTTTTAGCCAAAACAACGGCATCATCATGCTCACTGGCGTAGCAAGCCGTTACGTGGGTTACTTCATCTCAGGCATGTTGGTGATTCTGGGGCTGTTCCCGGGCGTGGCAAGCTTTGTTCAGCTGATTCCTGAGCCAGTGCTGGGCGGCGCAACTATCGTGATGTTCGGTACCATTGCCGCAGCGGGCGTACGCATCATCTCTCGTGTCGACCTCGATCGCCGCGCAATCCTGATTATGGCGTTGTCGTTCTCAATGGGTTTGGGCATTGCACAAAAACCAGAAATTCTGCAATTCATGCCTGAGTTTATTAAGAGCATTTTCTCAACCGGCGTGGCTGCAGGCGGCATCACCGCTATCGTACTGAACCTACTGCTTCCAGAGAAGTTGGAAGAGGAAGACGAGCTGGTTGCTCAAGAGGTAAAAGAATCCTAACCTTGCACTAGGATGATCGGAAAGCCCAACCAAACTTTGGTTGGGCTTTTTTATTGGGATCGATTGAGCGAAGAACGCTTACTTGGTTGGGAAACTGATTTGCGCGATTAAGCCACCTTCACTACGGTTACGTACCACAACCGAACCAGAGTGTTGGCTAACGATACGCTTCACAATGGCTAAGCCCAAACCGGTCCCTTCACTGCCTCGCGCCGTATCACCACGAGTAAAAGGTTCAAACAGCTTGGCGATTTGCGACTGCTCGATGCCCGGACCGTTGTCTTCAACGCATACCCACACCAACTGTTTGTCGGCAGTGACGCCCGTACTGATTTTCACCCAGCCATTACCATAACGCAGAGCATTGACCACGAGGTTACTCACCGCACGTTTGATCGCGATTGGGCTGCCTTTTGCGGTTGGCATCGTTGGGTTGAGGTCCGTTTCAATTTCGACTTCATAACCCCCTTCCGACGTTGCCACATCGCTGGTGATGGTATTGATATCCACCTGCTCAAACGACTCTTTATTTACTGGCTTGAGGTAGTCCATAAACTGACTGATGATCTCGTTACACTCTTCGGTATCACTGATGATGCCTTCGGCTAGGTAACTGTCTTCAGGTGACATCATTTCTGTCGCGAGGCGAATACGCGTCAGTGGCGTACGCAAGTCGTGACTGATGCCTGCCATTAGTAGCGCACGATCTTCTTCCAGTTCTTGAATACCTTTCGACATCTGGTTGAATGCGCGAGTGACAGAGCGGATTTCTGAAGCACCTTTCTCCGGCAACGGCGGTGGAATTTCGCCTCGACCTACTCCTTTCGCGGCTTTTTCTAGCGCAATCAAAGGTCGGTTTTGCAAACGGATAAACAACCAGCCACCAGCAATAATAAGAAGCGCCATGATCAAGCTGTTACGGAACAGCGGAGCAAAATCTTCTTCTTGCAGTTCAGAAAGCGGAATACGGATGATGGAGTTAGGTAACTGATCGATGCGCATCCACAGAATGTAGCTTTCACTGCCAAGCAGCAAACGCACTTCTGTTGGTGAGCCGAGCTCTTGCGTCATCTCTTCCGACATCAAATCAATCGACATCGCATGATTGAACTCATTCATCATCTCGCTATCAACGCTGTGTACCGTCACACCCAAGTTTTCCAGCAGTTGGTGGCGCAGCGGAGCATCAGCTTTGAGTAGACCATCTTCATCGAGTACTAGATTCAACTCGTGGGCGAGAATTTTGTTGAACTGCTGCAAACTTGGCATCAACGCGTAGTTAAAAACGGCGTAGTAAGAAAAGACTTGGCTAGCGAGAAGCAAAGAGATGAACAGCAAAATGGATTGTGTAAATGAACTTCGGATTCGCATGGAGGATCCCTAATGGACTGTTCCTAGTGAACAACATTAATTGCGAGTTTCCAGCCCTCAAACAGGAAGGAGGCTTGAGGGTGGAATATGAGCAGCCGAGTATTATCGGCAGGCCTTAGAAGGTATTACGCTTCTTTGCCGTCTGGAACGAACACGTAACCCAAGCCCCATACCGTTTGGATGTAGCGTGGTTTGCTTGGGTCGTCTTCTAGCATGCGGCGTAGACGTGAGATTTGAACGTCGATAGAACGCTCCATCGCTGAGTATTCACGACCACGAGCCATGTTCATCAGCTTATCACGCGACATCGGCTCACGAGCGTTGGTCACTAGCGCTTTCAGCACTGCGAATTCACCCGAAGTCAGTGGCATCGCTTCATCACCACGGAACATTTCACGCGTACCGAGGTTCAGGCGGAAGTCACCGAACTCAACCACTTTCTCTTCCGTACTTGGCGCACCTGGCAGTTCAACCGTTTGACGGCGAAGTACTGCTTTAATACGAGCCAGCAGCTCACGCGGGTTGAACGGTTTTGGTAGGTAATCGTCTGCACCCACTTCAAGGCCAACGATACGATCGACTTCATCGCCTTTCGCTGTCAGCATCAGAATAGGTAGCATGTTGTTGGCATGACGTAGACGACGACAAATCGATAAGCCATCTTCGCCCGGCAACATTAAATCCAACACCATAAGGTGGAAGTTTTCACGGGTCAGAAGACGGTCCATCTGCTCGCCGTTAGCGACACTTCTCACTTGAAAACCTTGCTCAGAAAGGTAACGCTCCAACAGAGCACGCAAACGAGCATCGTCATCAACCACTAATATTTTATGATTTTCCTGCATTGAAACATCCTTTCAGAGGCATCTATAGTCAAAAATGTATCACTGTTTTTTCAAACGTGCTTGTTCAAATTGTTACTCTTTTTATCTTAGCCACGGTTTTGATGAATTATTTCGATGTTTCGCATTATTTTTCTCCTCATCACAACAATTTACAGTCAGACAAAATCAAGGCTGCTATACCCAAGTGACTTCAAGATACAGGATTCAGAGCGCTGTCATTGATTCGAGATCAAGGAAAACAACGCAGTGTAATAGCCAGCTCTTCCCAAGTTGTTTGACGCAGAAGTCGGGTCAATGACACGCTCCCGAAGGGCGAGTTGTCTTGGCTTGTATACTTTGTTGCCGATTCTTGATTTAGGCCCACTAGACCTTTAAATCGCCGCCGCGTCTACAAACCAAGTCATTCTCGCTGAACCTAGCATCTTGAGGTTACTTGGGTATATTATCGGCAGAATCCAATAACGGCTGATTTACTTCTAATGAAAACCAATTTAATTACCCGTGAAGGCTACAATCGCCTAAAAACAGAACTCGACTTTTTATGGCGAGAAGAACGCCCTGAAGTCACCAAAAAAGTCACTTGGGCAGCAAGCTTGGGCGACCGAAGTGAAAACGCAGATTACCAGTACAATAAAAAACGCCTGCGTGAAATTGACCGTCGTGTCAGATACTTACGAAAGCGCCTAGAGCAAGTCAAAGTGGTGGATTACTCACCTCAGCAGGAAGGCAAAGTATTCTTTGGTGCTTGGGTGGAAATTGAGAATGAAGCGGGCGATGTGAAGAATTTCCGTATCGTTGGTCCCGATGAAATCTATGGTGATGCAAAAGGTTATATCTCGATTGATTCCCCAATGGCTCGTGCGCTACTAAAAAAAGAAGTCGATGACGAATTCACAGTAAGAACGCCGGAAGGCTACAAAGAATGGTTTATCAATAGTATTCGTTACCAAGCCGAAGAAAATTGATTGAATGACCCGATAAGAAGAAAGCCGCACTCTTTAGTGCGGCTTTTGCGTTTTGAATATCAACCTTGAGGGTTACTCTTCGTAGTCAGGCTTCTCGGTCACAATGTAGTTGGTATCGCTGGCAACGATCGCACCGTGTTTCAAGAAGTTCTTACCCAGAATCATGCTGTAATGGAAGCGGCTACGGTCTTGCAAATTAACTCGAATCTTCTTCTCTAATTCGCCAAGCTTAACGTGCATCTCCACTACAGGGCGCACGTTGGCTTTCTCACCTTTCTTGGCTTTGATGCGCATCACGTCGACAACGGGCTTGGTAAACTCTTTCTTCATACCGCTATCGTTCTCGTAAGTGAAGCTCACCATGTCTTTACCATCTTTCTTGAACTGTTTGATGTTCTTGGCATTAATTGAGCTCACATCCGCGCCTGTATCCAATTTCACAGGGAAAGACATACCTTCCACTTCTGCCACTTCAATGTGACCCGCTTTGAACAGTGGACGCGCATCGAGTAAGTGGTCAGCGCGAGTATTCAGCAGCACACCACCTTTCGCCATGTTGTGGCCGAAAACAAAGAACGGCTGTTCTTGGTCGTCTTTCTCTAAAACATCAATCGCGAAGTCGATGGTCTTCTCTTCATCACCAAACAGGAATTCCCCCTCAACAACTGGGCGAACCGAATCTCCTACTTTGAGCTTCTTCAGTACGCGTTTAGTGATTTTCTCTTCCTTGCCTTTCGAGCTTGGCAGGTAGAAGGTCACGACTTCTTTTTTGTCTTTCTCGGTCAGTTCAAAACCATCCACACGCAGCAGCGGAGTCTTCACCGCAAAAGTTGGATAAGCAGATAACACGTGACCATCGATATTCACTGTCTCTTCAGGAGAGATAACCAATGGTTTTGATTTAAGCGCGCTCTTGAATGATTTCTCGACCCCGCCTAGCAAGTTCTCTTTATCGGTATCAATTACGAAGTGCTGACTTGCCACGTCTTTGCCCAAACGGATTTGCGAACTAAAGCCGCTGCGATCACGCAGATAGACCAGCCATTGTTGCGTCTCAGTTTCACTCACTTGCACTGGTAGGTACACCAAAGGACGCTCACTCTTGCTGGTTTTCAGCATGCGAACAAGCGGCAACGTCATTGGGTGACGCTTACCGTTCTCGCCTTCAAGGGTGAAAGAGACTTGTTTTTTCTTCTTATCGACCTTGATGTTCAGCGCATGCACGTTGGTGTAGCGACTGGTAGTAGAAATACTGATGCGATATGGCACGCCTTCAACATTCACCGTTTCTTTCTTACCGATCATTTGTGCATTTGGCTGCTCTTGCAGGTAATCATAACCAGCAAACACCCACGCGTTGTTATCGAGGTAAGTTTTACCAATCAAAATCGGCGCTGAAAATTGAGTACGCTTGGTCAGGTTCACCACAGTATCGACCGTGTGTCCTGCAATGGTCATCGGCATTTTTACCGTCGGGCGCAAAATTGGTTTTTCACTGGTACGGCTACGGATCGCACTGATGCGTTCAAGATCATCGGTGATCTTAATTTCTTTGCCCGTGTACGGATGATGAATCGTAAAGCTCACAGTCACTTGGTAGGGTTTGAAGCTGTCTGCATCCCACTTGGCTTTCGTCCCACCAAGGTCATCGATGATCGCCCACATCAATTTATCGTCTTTCAGACTTTTGTATTCAGGGTTGCTACTGCTGACGTGGATGTTTTCAGCGTGCATTGATGTGGTATCGGCACCAGTATCGATCTTACCGATAAATGGCACATCGCTTAGCTCAGGAATGTCGCTGTAGTAAACACTTTCTACACGACCTAAAACCAGTTTGTCATCAAGTTGATAGATAGGATCTTGAGTGGTCGCAGAAAGGGGTTGCGACCAAGCGAACGGCGTCGCTAATAAGGCACTAGAGAGCGCCAAAGCCAAAGACATTTTCTTCATCATTGTTTTCCGTATGAGCTAAGGTACAGGGGTTAGTCGATAACCAAATGTATAAGTTCTCAATTTAATTACAGTTTTGACACAAATCTGACTGATGTCCACCAGCGCTCGGTAAATTTTTGAGTTACTAGTTTAAAACATTGCAAATTCCATGAATGACCCCAATGTTCTATACACAACCAATACCCAAACAGAATTAAAGAGAATACACGGATGAGCCAAGCTATCTGTCGCATGATTGCTCAAGAGCTGAATGTTCGCCCTGAGCAAGTCAACGCTGCTGTAACCCTTATTGATGACGGTAACACGGTCCCATTTATTGCACGTTACCGTAAAGAGGTGACGGGCGGCCTTGATGATACCCAACTGCGTACTCTAGACAGCCGTCTGTCTTACCTTCGTGAACTAGACGATCGCCGTCAAACCATCCTGAAATCGATCCAAGAGCAAGGCAAACTTACGCCAGAGCTAGAACAAGAAATCACTCAGGCAGACAGCAAGACTCGTCTTGAAGACTTGTATCTACCTTACAAACCAAAGCGTCGCACCAAAGGTCAGATCGCGATTGAAGCCGGTCTTGAGCCACTTGCAGACCAACTTTGGAATCATCCGCAAACTGAGCCAGAAAGCGAAGCAAGTAAATACCTTGATGCAGACAAAGGCGTGGCAGACACCAAAGCCGCACTGGATGGCGCTCGCGCGATCATCATGGAACGCATCGCGGAAGACGCAAACCTGCTAGAGAAAATCCGTGGTCACCTAAACCGCAATGCGGAAATGGGTGCTCGCGTCGTTGAAGGCAAAGAGCAAGAAGGTGAGAAGTTTAAAGATTACTTCAACCACAACGAGCCATTAAGCAAAGTACCATCGCACCGCGCACTGGCGATGCTACGTGGTCGTAACGAAGGCTTCCTGACATTGGCAATGAATGCCGATCCAGAACAGGAAGAAGGCGTTCGTCAGTCTTACTGCGAAACTATCATTGCAGACCACTACGGCGTGACACTTAGCAGCGCACCTGCAGATACCTGGCGTAAGCAAGTGATCAGCTGGGCATGGCGTATCAAAGTATCGATGCACATGGAAACCGAGCTAATGGGCGCAATGAAAGAGCGCGCAGAGATCGAAGCAATTGAAGTATTCGCTACAAACCTTAAAGACTTGTTGATGGCAGCACCGGCAGGTCCTCGTGCAACACTTGGTCTCGATCCGGGTCTGCGCACGGGCTCGAAGATCGCTATTGTCGATCCGACTGGTAAAGTGCTTGCAACCGAAACCATCTACCCTCACCCACCACAAAAGCAATACGATAAATCAGCGCAAATCGTTGATCAGTTGGTGCGCAAGTACAACGTGGATTTGATTGCGATCGGTAACGGCACGGCTTCACGTGAAACCGACAGCTTTGTCGCAGACGTCATCAAACGTGGCAACCTGAAAGTTCAGAAAATCATCGTGAGTGAAGCGGGTGCATCGGTTTACTCAGCATCCGAGCTTGCAGCGAAAGAATTCCCGAATATGGACGTATCTTTGCGTGGTGCAGTGTCGATTGCTCGTCGTCTGCAAGACCCACTGGCTGAGCTAGTGAAAATCGATCCTAAGTCGATCGGTGTGGGTCAGTACCAGCACGATGTTAGCCAATCAATGCTGGCAAAACGCCTAGATGCGATTGTGGAAGACTGTGTAAACGCGGTTGGTGTTGACGTAAACACCGCTTCTGCAGCACTACTGACGCGCGTAGCGGGCTTGTCGAGCACCATCGCGCAGAACATTGTCGATTTCCGTGATGAAAACGGTCGTTTCGAAGCACGTACAACCTTGAAGAAAGTACCTCGTTTAGGTCCTAAGGCATTCGAGCAGTGTGCGGGCTTCCTACGCATTATGGATGGTAAGAACCCACTTGATGCATCTGCAGTTCACCCAGAAGCGTACCCAGTGGTAAAAGCAATCTCTGAGAAGAACAACAAAGACATCAAAGCACTGATTGGCGATTCAAGCTTCCTAAAAGGTCTGCATGCGGTCGATTACACCGACGATAACTTCGGTGTTCCAACCATTACAGACATCATCAAAGAGCTAGATAAGCCGGGTCGTGACCCGCGTCCAGAATTCAAAACGGCAACGTTCGCAGAAGGCGTAAACTCAGTTTCTGACTTGGAACCGGGCATGATTCTAGAAGGCGTAGTATCGAACGTAGCCAACTTTGGTGCCTTTGTTGATATTGGCGTTCACCAAGATGGTCTAGTACACATCTCAGCACTGACAGATCGCTTTGTGTCTGATCCACGTGAAGTGGTGAAAGCAGGCGACATCGTTAAAGTGAAAGTGATGGAAGTAGACGTGCAACGTAAGCGTATTGGCCTATCGATGCGTATGAACGACGAACCGGGTCAAGACAACCGCAGCCAGCGCTCATCAGCAGCGCCGCGTCGTAATGACCAACCGCAACGTCGTCAGCCTCGCCGTGATGACTCATCATCTAACAGCGCAATGGGTGGTGCTTTTGCAGCAGCGTTTGCTAAAGCGAAAAAGTAATTTCGTCTAAGCTTCACCACTAATAACGAGGCTACACCGCTAACTCGTTTTCATTGCTAAAAAGAAAACGCTCCAATCAGTTAATCTGCTTGGAGCGTTTTTATTTGAGTAGGATATTGAGTCGTCATAATACTGCTATCACTTCTGACGGTGTATGGGGCGCGACCGAGTGACCATAATGAAACTTAATCACCTTCCTGCGCTTTTCCATCAATCCCTCTTTGACCGCAGCATCCAAAATGCGCTTAGGTAATCGAAAGCGTATCGCGTAGCCCTTACCCTGATCTTCGCTGTAACTCTTGAGCGCAAGCAAGCCGAACAGACGTTCTAGCGTGTCTTCTGGTTCTTCGTGATAACGGGTATCCACCTCGGGTTCCACTTCGTAGTCTGGATGCTCCGATGGGTCCCACGAGGATTGGCGTCGCCGCTTCTCATCACTTTTTACTTTGCGCTCCGCATTGGTTTTCGCCAGTGCGACTGTTGGCGTCACAGGTTCTCGGACTTTATTGTCACGAGCAGCTTGTTCCGTCTGCACATTAACGGATGGGGCGATCAGTGGCACGCTTACGTTAGCCGGTGACACAATCATTGCGAACCCTCCTCAGAGTCGCCCAACTCGTCAATACAGCAAACTCCTTCCACAAGAAGAGTCCGCTAAAACTTATATCGACCAATTTTTAAACAGCTTTAGGGTTTTATTCGCTTAGATTTGTAGGCTCGCTAATTAAGCAGCAAATTCTCGTACTTGGAGACAAAACGCTTCATGTTCGGTCATGAACGGCGCATGAGAAGATTGATTGAAAACAAACTGCTGAGTACTCGGCAACTTCTCACTCAAGTCACTTGCCACTTTGATTGGCACTAAACCATCAAGTCGACCATAAAGGCGCAGCATCGGCATCGAAAGGGAGGCCAAAGCATCGCGCAGATCCACATCGGCAAGAATATTCAAACCAACCAACAACGAATCAGGGTTCGGCTGTGGACGTGATAGTACCGCTTGCTTGAGTTGCTTAACGTCTTTGCGCGCAGACGGACTGCCCATCGCTTGCAGCGCCATAAAGCGCTCAATAGTGACAGAGAAGTCTTCCAGCAATTGATCGGTGAATGCAGTCAGCACGTTAGGTTGAATGCCACGCCAAGGACGTTCAGCAGCAAATTTTGGTGAACTGGCTACCGTGATTAATTTGCTCACACGCTGCGGAGCATTAAGTGCTATGTGGGTTGCCACCAAGCCACCTAATGACCAGCCAAGCCAAACTGCTTTCTCTGGCGCGTCTTGCAGAACAAGGTCAGCGATTTTTGCTAAGTCTTCAGCGTGAGATTCTGCGCTGTGCCCGTACCCCGGAAGGTCGACCACATGCACTCGGAAATAAGGTTGAAGAGACTCGACCGTCTGCTGCCATACCGCACCATTCATGCCCCAACCATGAAGCAACACCAAATCTGGTCCTTGACCAAATGACTGCCAGTGTAAATTCGTGCTCATGCTCTCGTTCTCTCCCACTTATCTTATTCCTTACCACGTAATCCAAGCTTTAGTCTGATGACTCGCTCACCTTGGATGGATTGTATGTTATCTCATCAATGGCAAAACATCATGCACCGCGTACTTGGCAGCCAATGTGGTTTGTGTCGATTTCCGATCTCCGCTGAACAGAAACCAAACCCAATGCGTTGGTGCGACCGTTGTTTTGAACACCTTGCCCCCATCAAACGCTGCACTCGCTGTGGTTTAAAAATGACAAAAGAGGAATCACATACCTCAACAGAGTGCGGTGGGTGCCTGAAAGAGCCACCACCTTGGCAACGTTTGTATACGTTGGGGGATTATGATTTCCCATTATCTAACCAAGTACAACGCTTTAAAGATCATGGCGAGGCATGGCATGTCGGCGCACTCACTCAATTGCTGGCCGAACGAATTGAACACCCAGCTCCAGTGATTACTTGTGTACCAATACATTGGCAACGTTATTTAAAGCGAGGATTTAACCAAAGCCATATTCTAGCCAAACACCTCGCCCACCATTTAGATGTGCGATATGAAGATAAGGTATTTAAACGCGTTAAAAGCGTCCAATCGCAACGAGGAAACAAAAAAGCCAGTCGTGAACAGAATTTAAAAGGGGCATTTACCCTACAAGGTGAGGTGAACTTTTCCCACGTCGCGATTGTGGATGATGTGGTTACAACAGGTAGTACGGTCCGACAATTATGTCATTTACTACTTGAAGTTGGCGTAGAAAGCATCGATATTTACTGCATCTGCAGAACTCCTGCCCCGGGCTCACTCTAGATCGCTTCGCCATGTCTTAGCATCAAAAAGACTAGACCGAGCCGTCAACAGGAGTAGAATAGCAGCAATAGCCTACAAATTTACTCAGGTATTCGTCGTGTCAAATATTACTATTACAGAAACTGCGCAAACGCATTTCGCCAACCTTTTAGGCCAACAGCCTGAAGGCACTAACATTCGAGTTTTCGTTGTTAACCCAGGAACACAAAACGCAGAGTGTGGCGTGTCTTACTGCCCACCAGAAGCGGTTGAAGGCACTGACACTGAAATCCCTTACAGCGGTTTCTCTGCATTCATTGATGAGCTAAGCCTTCCTTTCCTTGAAGACGCTGAAATCGATTTTGTTACTGACAAAATGGGTTCTCAACTAACGCTAAAAGCGCCAAACGCAAAAATGCGTAAAGTCGCGGATGACGCTCCACTTGTAGAACGTGTTGAGTACGTAATCCAAACTCAAGTGAACCCGCAACTTGCAGGTCACGGTGGTCACGTAAACCTAGTTGAAATCACAGACGACGGCATCGCTATCGTTGCATTCGGTGGTGGTTGTAACGGTTGTTCAATGGTTGATGTGACTCTAAAAGAAGGCATCGAGAAAGAGCTTTTGAACCAATTCGTTGGTGAGCTAACTGCTGTTCGTGATGCTACCGAGCACGACCGTGGTGATCACTCTTACTACTAAGTCGCTGATGACTTACTAGCAATGCATATCGACGAGAAATGGGAGGCACTTGCCTCCCATTTTTGTTTTCAATTGCGTTATGCTGAATCATCACGCTAGAAACTCGAGCTTTCTTCTCATATATTAAGAAATCTCATTTCCTCGATGAGTTAACGATACTAAGGAGCCAGCGTTATGTCGAAAAGGACCCCACCAGAGATCCTCTCTTGTCAGACGGTCGCACAATCTAAGCTGTTTGCTGTGGAAGCCCTCGACCTTCGCTTCTCTAATGGCGAACTACGTACTTATGAACGCATGAAACCGAGTGGGCGTGATGCCGTGATGGTTGTTCCTGTGACTGAGCAAGGCGACTTACTCTTGGTTCGTGAATACGCTGCAGGTACAGAACGCTACGAGCTCGGCTTTCCAAAAGGCTTGATCGACCCAGGTGAAACACCACAACAAGCGGCTGACCGAGAGTTAAAAGAAGAGATCGGTTTTGGTTCTAATGACCTGACACCACTCAAACAGGTGATTCTTGCTCCTTCTTATTTCTCGAGCAAAATGACACTGTTTTTGGGGCAGAACCTTTATCCAGAAAAACAAGAAGGCGATGAGCCTGAGCCACTAGACATTGTTCGTTGGCCACTCGCTCAAGCAGAAGAGCTTTTAACACACTTGGATTTTTGTGAAGCAAGAAGCATCACAGCGTTGATGTTGGCACTAAGACACTTACAAAACACCACTCACAACCAATAACAGCCGAAGAGCTGATTCATAAAAGTGAGGAAGGACCATTACCTATGCCAATGACAAAAGATTTATCTCACCTGCTCCCGCAAGTCATCGAAATTGCGCGCAGTGCAGGTCAATTAATTCTCGATATCTACGAGAAAAAGCAGTACGAAGCCTACACCAAAAGTGACGAGACCCCAGTCACCAGCGCTGATATCGCGGCGCATAAACTGATTACTGAACGCTTGAGCGAACTCACCCCAGATATCCCTGTCCTCTCTGAAGAAGCGGCGGATATCAGCTTAGAGCAACGTGGGCAATGGGAACGTTACTGGCTTGTCGACCCGCTAGATGGCACCCAAGAGTTCATCGCACGCAGCGGTGACTTCGCGACTATTATTGCGCTAATCGACAACAACAAACCAACCATGGGTGTAGTTTATGGCCCGGTTTCTGGCGTGACTTACTACGCATACAGCGGTAAAGGCGCTTGGAAGATTCCAGACATGTCAGAGAGCGTGAAAATCCACACTCACAAACATGAGCAGCCTGGACAAAACATCGCCATCGCAATCAGCCGTCGCCAAGACATCAACCGCATCACGAGCCGCATGAGTAGCGCTTGGAACTATGACTTGATTCCACTTGGCTCTGCCGCACTCAAAGCCTGTCTTGTCGCTGAAGGAGCTGTGGATTGTTACTTACGTCTAGGTCCAACTGGCGAGTGGGATACCGCAGCTACACAATGCATTGTTGAAGAGGCGGGCGGACGCATTCTCAGCACGCAACTTGAGCCGCTTTCTTACAATGAGCGCGAGACATTGGAGAACCCAAACTTCATCGTACTGGGCGATGCGGATTTGCCTTGGGATGAGATTCTACAGCGCAAAGACTGACCCTAATCCAACCTGCATTGCTAGATTTTTAAAAAGGCCACGAATCGACTTCGTGGCCTTTCTTTTTTATTCTTGTACAGCGTTAGGAGTATTTGGCCTACCATGTTCCAAATACTACCATAGCTGTGCGAATTTCAATTATTCAATAAAAATCAGACACTTATGTAGAAGAAAAGTAATCCTTGGATTTCTTGTACAGCGAATGGAGGGTTTGGCCTACTATGATCCAAAAACAAAAAGAGCTGCACGCTGGCAGCTCTTTAAAGATGTTGTGGTTTTTAAGTGTGGCTAAAAACGCCCTTTGTAATCAAACTCGTATTGGCCTTGAGCGTTTGGATTGCCCAACCATTTAAGTTGATCGCTCATGCCTGATGGGAACTCTGCCCCCGGCTTAAACCACGCTTTGGTAGAGTAGCGTTGATTTGGCATTAGCTCAGCAGAAAATGCGGCTGAAACTTGCTTGCTCTTTTGCTCACCCGATGCCGATAGCACGCTGTCTTTACAATTTAAATCAGCAATGACAGGACCAAGTTCAAGGCTACCAAGGGGGCTTTGAATGCCACTCGCACTCCAAACTAACGTACCTTCTGCTGTCTTACACCAGGGCGCTGCGTAAGTCGCATGACGGATGTTCAACTCAAGCTGACCTTCAACGCCAACCGGTACAGGAAGACGTGCTTGCTCCACCACTTTTGCCGCAGGAATCGACGCGACTAAGTTTTCCGCGTATGGCCCGCCAGTTAAGCTGTAGCCAACCAAGCCACGACCACGCACATCCATATCGCTCCCGCGACCGAAACGGACGGCGAATTCCGCTTTACCGGTAAACAAACTGGAAAGTTGGAAATCCCAGTTCACTTCACCTAAGTTCTGACGCTGCCAACGTACGCTTGATGCTCGGCCTTGCCAAACTGTGCCTTGCGCACCTTGAATGTCGAGACCTCTTACGCTTGGCACTTGTTGTAGCACCCAAGAAATTGGCAAACCAGCAATCAAACTGGTTGAGAAAAAGGCAATAAAAATCACCACATAAAGAACGGCTTTCTTCACCTTAACCTCGCTTAAATTGCAGGCGGTTTACGTCAATCATACCCGCTTGGTCGGTACGATCGATGTCTAGGAATTCCACCTCAATCCCTTGTTGTTCTTTTAGATAACGCAACCAATCGACCATTTGGTTGAATGCCAAAGGCTTAATCCATACCTGAACACTGTCATTACGTGGTTGTACACGGATCAACTCCACCTTGTAACGACGAGCGGATGAAGACACCACTTGGTTCAATGGCTGATTAGAAAAGCTTACACCACCACTTTTACGCAATGCGCTGATATCATCGGCTTTATCTTGTACCCAAGTCAGCAGTTGTTTTTCACTTTGGATTCGGGATTGTGCTAGCTCTGCACGTTGATTCATTGGTTGTAATACTCCCCAATAAATCATCCCGATAATGGCAATAATGCCACCACCCATTACCAAACGCTGCTCACGTTGTGAGATGCTACTCCACCAAGTCTGAGCTTGTGCGATTAAATTCTTCATCATCACCTCACTGACGCTTCAACACAAAACTGCCCATCACAACATTGCCGTTGCGGTTCAGTTGGCCTTGTTCAACGTTAAACTTCTCCGCCAATTTGACTCGAGCTTGCTCGAATGGCTGGAAGTCAGAACTGCTCGCTTGAATGCGAACCTCACCACGTTGACCGTCGTATTTGAAACTGGTGATTTGTAGGTCATTAACCTGTCCCAATGTTGCTGGCAAAGCCGCGATCCAAGACAACATCGCCACATCACTTGATCCACCAGACAGACGACGTTCTTCATCCGTCATTTGGCGCTTCAAGTAGCTAACTGTTGGGATGCGTCGTTTGTCTGGGAAGATTTGACGGAAGATACGCTCACTCTCTTCACGATAAGCTTGAGCTTGCGCTTCGTATTTATGCACCATTAACAGTTGCTGACCAACCAAAACAACCAGCAACACACCAGCGGCTATTGCGGCTTTCTGCCAAACCTTAACGTACTTGCCCCAAGACGATTTAGGCTTAAACGCGCCAGAAAGTAGGTTAACCTTGCTTTCTGTTGTGCCCTTTGCCAACAACGCCATGGTCATTTCTTCAGGCTTTGATACCCAAATGTCTGGCACGCTTGATTCAGGCAGCGAACTGTAACAGTCCAGCTTCCAACCTTCGTGGCTTTGTAAGTAGGCAGATAAATAAAGGTCTAGCCATGAAGCATCAACCACTGCACCTTGAGTTTGAGAGTGGCGAATCAACCATTGCTCACCCAAGAGTGCTGCAGAGCTCGCTTCTGCGTCCACTGGCATAGCTAATACGTCAGGTAGCATTCGCTTTATTACAAGACCTTGGCTGGCAAAACGCTGCAAAATGGTTTGAATCCAAGCTCGCTCCACGGCACACACTTGTGCGCTTTCTGCTTGCTTATCTAAAACGGTGAAATGCAGGTTGTCCACGTCTTGCGCGACTTCGTCTTCCACCAAGTAAGGCAGCATACTGTCAAACTGACGTGCAGCACCCGGTGGGATATCCACTTCTGTTAACACAACATCGTGGCTTGCTAATAGCGCGATAATTTGTCGCTGATCGGCATACGCGACCAGTTCATCCAGATGTTCCCATCCGGCAATCTCACCACTGGCAATCACTTCTTGCTGTTGTGTCGACCACACCAACCATGGAATGGTACTTTGTTGTTCGCTACTCAGCCGAACGGTCAGAAACTCGCTCACTGATTCCTCCAAAACGACGGCGAACGACAGTCACCGTTTCTCTATCTGTACTTTGCAAAAGGCTTCGGATACGTACACGGGATTCATCCACCAGCACTTGTGCATCCAATTCAAAAAAGGAGCTATCGACTCCTAAGTAGCCTCGGGCATTTTTCTTTACATCATCGCTCAGGCCAGCTAATTCTGACTCTGACAAAAATTCATCGACGCTTTCCCAGCCATCGAAAGGACGCTTTTCTATCAGCTGAACAGCATCGCTGCTGCTCAAGCCTGGGGTAAACATGGCAACCAAAATAGGCGCTTGCTCGACTTCTATGGTATTGACGTTTAAGCGCCAATCATCGCTCGGAAGCGCACAAATCATCGGAGCAATTTTTTGGTAGATGTCTCCACTAACTTGGTACACCGCGCGCAGTTCACTGGCATCCGCCATCCAACCGTTGGGTGGCAAGTACTGCGGTTTCATCGCTTCGTAAGTACTGTCTTCCACACCCGCGGTTGAGCGCACTGTACTGTCACTATCAACGTATTCCCACGTCGAATCGGCGATCACTTCAGCTTGGTAAGGCTCCACATCCATTTCTTCCATCAAACGTTGGAACACTTGCACTAAGTATGGACGCGTCGTTTGTTCACCCGTTGGCTGCACACTCGCGAGGACGTTCATATTGAAGCAGGCTTGCTTATCAACAATGCGACCTAAAGCCTGTCCGTAATCAAGCGGATAAACTTGCTCTTTGATTGCCCAAGGCTGGCTTAAGTTAATGGTATCGTCGTCTTCATAACTTTGTTCGATACCAATCTCAGCTAACGCTTCTACCCCCAAGCTATACCAGTAAGCTTGTTGGTAATTAATTTGATTCGAACCACGCTGAAACTGCAAAAACAATCGCTCTGACATACTCGCGGCTACTGTTGTCATAATCGCAAGCAGCATCAGGACAATAAGGAGCGCAACTCCGCGCTGACGATTAGCCATCATTGCTGCCCCCTGATGAGTCATTGCCTGAAGAATCATCTTCTCCACCCGGATTGAGCTTGCCATCCGGCGTCAGGTAAGTGCGAGTAATCTCACCATAATCTTTCAGCTTCAATATCACTGAAACGGCTTTTGGCAGTTCACGGCCGTTTTCCCACGTTTTCTTCCACGACTTTCCGTCAAAGAAGCGCATATCAAATTCTTCGACCTGTGTTAGCAGTGGTGTAATCACACCTTCTTGCCCTGTTGGTGTATCAGGGTATCGCCACCACACACGCTGTAAGACTTCATCTTTGATGCGATAGCCAACCTTAGTCACCTCACCGCGTGGAAATTGCTGCTGTGGGTTATGCCAACCCAAACGCGCAAACATCACGCCTTTCGCATCAGAATCTAGCAAGTAATCCGACCAAAACAGCAGTTGGCTTGAAGGCTCTTCACCGTTAGTACGCATTTGACGCATTGCCATTTGACGGAAGTCGTTATCCATCATGACCATCGCGCGCTGTAGTTCATTGAGACGTTGGGTTCGCTCTTGAGACAACACATTGCTGCGCTGCACTTGCGATACCACTTGGTAAGCGGCGACACTCATGCTGGCAAAAATCGCAATCGATACGAGTACTTCAATCAAGGTAAAACCTCGATTGAACTTTGAGCTGCGAGCTTTATATCGCTTGTTATTCAGCAACATAACTTCTCACCGTGACAACTGGGCTCGCTTTTTTATCTGTCGCGACACTAACATCAAATGCTTTCAGCAATGGCTGCGCAGTGGCTACCGGTGTGACTTTCCAATACCAAGTGCGCCCTGCTAATTCTTCTGTACCGTTTTTCGCTTTAAGCTTTTCGGTCGAGAGCATCACATTGGCCATTTGGTTATCCACAACCATGGCTGCAAACATTTTTTCTTCTAAATAACTGACAGTATTGATGTGCTGACTCACTGAGCGAATCACACTGATCGCTGCCGTTGCGAAGATCGCTAGGGCGACCAGCACTTCAAGTAATGTCATACCTCGTGTGTTGCGATGCGACGAGCCAATACGGCTTGGCTTAGAATATCGAATTGTCATCGTCTTCCGCTTCTTCCCCAGGCGCTAACAATTTGATTTCGCCTGTTTCTTTACCAATGATTCGCCAACCATCGTTGAATGCATCTCCTTCTTCAGGAAAGAAAGATAGGGAGAATGGCGTAATCTCAGCACTTGAGAAAATGAACACTTGAGGTGGTTTCACTTTCTTCTTCTCTTTGTCCTCTTCCTCAGCAAACATGTCTTCATCAAACAGAGAGCCAGGCTCGAACAATCGATCGTCTTTATCCCAAGCACCACCGCCTAAATCCAATTGCAATGAAATATCCCCTTCGAGTTTTGTCTCACTTGGAATTTGCTTTAACTCAAGTGGCTGCCAACCATCTTGGGTCAAGCTCAACAAGGTGTAGGTGGATTTAACATCATCAACGCGCAGACCAAAGTCTTTACCACTTAACACGGCTTCTTCATTAAGTAGCTGTAAGCGTTGAAAAAAACTGTGCGCGTATTGTTTGGAAAGGTCTTTCTGACTAGTAGGCAAGGTAGCGATCACCGCCACGGCGGTAAGAGATAACAAAACCAGCACCAATAGAATTTCTATCAATGTAAAACCGAGATGTTTTTGCATTTGCTTCATTAGTGCTGGTTTCAGCTAGCGCTTATTGGAAATCTTGCATGTTCCAGTTGCCGATATCTGCAGCTGGACCTTCACCGCCCTCTTGGCCGTCAGCGCCTAGAGTGAAGATATCAATCGTGCCATTGTCGCCAGGGCTTAGGTATTGGTACTCGTTGCCCCATGGATCAGATGGAAGACGCTTGATGTAACCACCGTCACGGTAGTTGCGCGGTTCTGGGTTAGAAGGTTTGTTCACCAATGCATCTAGACCTTGGTCAGTCGTTGGGTAAACGCTGTTATCCAACTTGTACATGTCCAACGCGTTTTCCAATGCTACGATGTCTGTGATCGCTTTCTGTTGGTCTGCTTTTTCTTTGTTACCCAGCAAGTTAGGAACAACAACACTCGCCAAAATACCTAGGATAACCACAACAACCATCACTTCTAGAAGTGTAAAGCCTTGTTGCTTACTGCGTTTAAATTTCATTATTTTCTCCGAAAGTTAGATTCAAGCCATGCCTTCAATAGACACGTCTTAACTCGAATTCTATCCGCTCATTAAGTTATTCATTTCCAACATTGGCATCAATGTCGCCATTACGATGAAAAGTACCAAGCCCGCCATCAGGGCAATCAATACTGGAGTAAAAATGCCAAGTGCAATGTTGACCGTCGATTCAAAGTTTTGGTCTTGGTTGTCCGCCGCTCGCGTCAACATGCTTTCAAGCTCACCACTTTGCTCACCACTTGAAATCATGTGTAGCATCATTGGTGGGAACAAGCGAGTTTGATCAAGGGCTTTGCGCAGACTTGCACCTTCTCGCACGTTGTCTGCCGCAACTAAGACCTGTTGTTTTACATAACGGTTCGACATAACGTCGACCGCGACTCGCATCCCTTCAAGAATAGGAATCGCACTTGAGGTACAAATCGACAAGGTGCGAGCAAATCGTGAGGTATTCAGACCGCGAGAAATCTTACCAATCAACGGCAGACTGAGAATTTTTTGGTCCCAAGCCAAGCGAAAATTTGGTTTCTGTAATGCGAGTTTAAGGCCATAGAAGAGCACCACCACCACGACAAAGATGATAAGCCCCCATTCTTGGACAAACTCACTTGCAGACAACAGGAATTGCGTCGATTGAGGCAACTCTTGTCCCATTTGAATAATTGGTTCAATGATTTTAGGTACGACAGAAGACAGCAACAGAGAGACGATACCAACAGCAAACACCACCAATACCACAGGGTAAATCATGGCTTGCAGCAACTTAGAACGCATCTTTTGGCGGTTTTCTACATAATCAGCCAAGCGTTCTAGCACTGTATCCAAGTGACCAGATTTTTCACCCGCTGCCACCATCGAAAGGTAAAGCTCATCGAAAACATGTGGGTAGTCACCCAAACTGTCGGCCAGAGGGTAACCCTCGGTGACTTTTGAGCGCACCGCGGCAATCATCGAACGAATACGTGGCTTTTCAGCTTGCTCTGAAACAGCCTTCAAACATTCTTCCAGTGGCATCCCCGATTGAACCAAGGTCGAAAGCTGACGCGTAATCAACGCAAGCTCTGCGGTTTTGATGCCTCGTTTGAACCCAACTGACCCGCCTGAAGACTTAGCGGCTTTCGCTTTGGCTTCCATCACCTCGACAGGAATCATACCCTGCTCTTTTAGGCGTTGGCGCACCTGACGAGCGTTATCACCCTCGATGGTGCCTTTCTTCTGTTTGCCTTTCGCGTCCAGCGCTTTGTATTCAAATGCTGCCATTACGCTTCCTTGGTCACTCGCATGACTTCTTCAAGAGAAGTGATACCACGACTGACTTTACTCAGGCCGTCGCTACGAATACTTGGCGTATGCTGGCGAACGGTTTTCTCAATCTCTTGCTCACCCGCTTCGCTATGGATCAGTTCTTGGACTTTTTCATCCACCATCAAAAGTTCGTGAATACCAGTACGTCCACGATACCCTTTGTGGTTACACACTTCACAACCTTTAGCTCGATGCAAAATGAGCGATTCATGTTCTTCCAAACCAAACAGTTTCTTCTGCTCTTTGTCCGCTTCGTATGGTTCTTTACAGTCAGAACAAAGCGTACGAACCAGACGCTGTGCAAGCACGCCCAGTAGTGAAGAAGAAATCAGGAATGGTTCAATACCCATGTCGCGCAGACGAGTAATCGCACCCACAGCCGTGTTGGTGTGTAGTGTCGACATAACCAAGTGACCAGTCAAAGAGGCTTGCACCGCAATCTGTGCGGTCTCTAAGTCACGGATCTCACCGACCATCACTACATCCGGGTCTTGACGAAGAATCGCACGCAGACCACGCGCAAAAGTCATATCGACTTTCGGGTTTACCTGCGTTTGGCCGATGCCATCAATATCAAATTCGATAGGGTCTTCAACCGTTAGAATGTTGCGTTCGTTGCTGTTGATCTCTTGCAAGCCCGCGTACAAGGTCGTCGACTTACCCGAGCCTGTCGGACCGGTTACCAAGATGATGCCGTGAGGACGACCAATCAGGTGACGGAAGTTGTCATGCACTGAAGGCGTCATACCCAAACTATGCAAGTCAAGACGAGTAGCGTTCTTATCCAATAGACGCATTACCACACGCTCACCATGCGACGAAGGCATGGTAGATACACGAACGTCTACCGCACGACCACCGATTCGCAGAGAAATACGACCATCTTGAGGTACGCGTTTTTCAGCAATGTCGAGTTTCGCCATAACCTTCACACGAGAAACCAGCAAAGGTGCCAACTTACGGCTTGGGGTTAGAACTTCACGCAGTACACCATCAACACGGAAACGAATCGAAAGGGTTTTCTCGAACGTCTCGATATGGATATCCGACGCCCCCTCTTTGATCGCTTCACCCAGCATGGCGTTGATCAATTTGATGATTGGCGCATCATCTTCAGATTCCAGCAAATCTTCGTCGTGAGGTAGTTCTTCTGCTAACGAGAAGAAGTCATCGCTGTCTGCACCAATGTCTTCCATCAACTGACGAGCTTCAGAAGAGTCACGTTGATATGCTTCAGTGAGCTTTTTATCGAACGCTTCTTTGTCCATCACTTGAGGAATAAAGTTTTGTTTCAGTACTCGACGTACTTCAACCAGAGCCGCAGGGTTAAGCGGCTCTACGTAATACAGAATTGGAGGGCGCTCAGGGTGCTCCGTCTCCAAAACCAGTTTAAAGCGATTGGCAAAACTGAATGGCAGACGACGCATACTTGGCGCTGTGTCTAACATATCAACCATTATTCTTTACCATCTGATCAATGAACGCTTGGATTTCAGCAGGATGCTTACGATCTTGGCCAAACTCAGGAATCACTGGGATATTTGAGTCATCCATTAGCTTCAAGCCTTCTTGTGCTTTGTAAAGCTGTTCAGCACGGATGAAGTTGTATTTGCGCTGAGTAATACCATCTGCCGTCATACCATCACGGATGATGGTTGGCTTGATGAATACCATCAGGTTACGCTTCTCAGTTTGCGTGCTGGTTGATTTGAACAGTTGACCAATCACTGGGATATCACCCAGTAGTGGCACTTTAGATTCACTCTCCAGTGCACGCTCATCAACCAAGCCACCAAGTACTAGCATTTGACCATCTTGGATCATCACAGAGGTGTTTAGCTGACGCTTGGCAAAACGTACGTCAACCGCACCGTTTGCACCCAGAACGTTAGAAACTTCTTGCTCGATGTTCAACTGAACCGAGTCGCCTTCGTTGATTTGAGGCACGACTTTCAGTTTGATACCGACTTCTTTACGGTCAACCGTTTGGAATGGGTTGTCGTTGTTCGAGCCTGCAGTCGAGCCTGTAATTACCGGCACTTCTTCACCAACGATGAAGGACGCTTCACCGTTATCCATCACTGTAATGCTTGGAGAAGACAGAATGTTTGAATTTGAATCCGATGACACAGCAGTAATCAATGCTGTCCAGTCACCCATCATGATGCTCATTGCTGCGCCGTTAACACCACCAAGTGCTGCCGCTAGAGTCGAATAGTCACCTTCTTCAGTATAATTTCGAGTTTCCCATTGGTTGGTGTCACTATTCCAGTAACTCTCTTCTTTAGTTGTATCTTTTGCTTCTTCAAGACCAACCATTACGTTACCAATTTGCGCACCAGTGTTGCCGTATTGGATTACCGCACCTGTCTCTAGGTTACCCCATTGAACGCCAAGGTTGATGCCGTCGCCTTCAGACATTTCAACGATAAGCGCTTCAATCAGAACCTGTGCACGACGGATATCCAATTGAGAAATCACATCTTGCAGCGCCATCATGATATCTGGCGGAGCAGTCAGAACTAGCGAGTTGGTTGCTTCGTGAGCCGCAATCACTACTTGACCACGTTGTGTACTTGATGCGCCTTTTTGACCCGCTTGCTTCTCCGCTTGCAGGTTGTCAGATACGCCTTTTAGTACGTCAACCAAGTCTTCTGCTTTCGCGTACTTTAGGTAAACCACGCGGTTATTGCCTTTGGTCGCCATTTCCACATCAAGCTGACGAATCAAACGTTTCAAGCGCGCGCGCACTTTAGGGTCGCCAGAAATTAGGATTGAGTTAGTACGATCATCCGCAACGATTTTTGGCTCTAGGAATTCAGGCGTGCTCTTTTGATTGGTCGTTTTGTTCAGGGCATCAACGATACGCACCATTTCAGACGCAGAAGCATTTCTCAGCTCTACGACTTCAATTTCTTTATCACCCGCTTGGTCAACACGTTTGATGATTTCAGCCAAACGATTTACGACCGCTGCACGGCCAGTGATCAAAATGATGTTAGCAGGATCGTAATGCACCACGTTACCCGCACCAGCGTTATCAATCAGCTGACGCAGTAGCGGAGAAAGTTCACGAACCGATACGTTACGCACCGCAACCACACGTGTAATCACGCTGTCGCCTTTTGCGCTGTCATCACCCAAAACAGGAATTGCAGAGGTTTTTGAATCTTTCGATTTGATGACTTTCAGTACACCGTTATCCATTTCAACAACAGCGTAGCCGTACACTTCTAATACGTTTAAAAAGAAGCTGTAGTATTGCTCCTCGTTTAAAACGTCATAGCTGCGCACGTCGATCTTGCCGCGTACAGACGGGTCAACAATGATGGTCTTCTCTAAGTTACGACCAACAATGTTGATGAATTCTTGAATGTCAGTGCCTTTGAAACTTGCACTAAACTCGTTCGCCATCGCACCCGGAGCGCAGAGTAGTGTCCCTGCAAGTAACCAAGCACTTTTGCTAAACCAATGTTTCACGTATGTCTCCCTGAACTTACGCAGCTTGCCTAAGTATTACAATTGGATATAGATGTCGTACTGCTGGCCGTCGCGCTCAACAGTCAAATTCAGTTCTTGCGGATCGTTCATCACTTGCATCAGTTCTACTGAAGATGAAGGATCACTTAAATCGATCCCGTTTAATTGCACCGCAATATCACCAGGTTTTAGACCGACATCATTAAACAACGCCGCATCACGACCTGGTGAGACGCGATAGCCGATGATTCCTCCGTCTTTCTTAACCGGAGAAATGTTGATGTACTTGAATACGCTTTGCGGATCTTTAGCAATTTCCGCACGAATTTGGTCGACCTTTTCACTCACTGCGGATGAGTTATCCGCTTTCGCTGTTTTTGGTCGAGTTGCCGGACGACTCTCAGACAACTTGCTGTACTCGATGCCTTCCAACATAAGGGTTTCATCACGACCTTGGTTATCAATGATCACTCGATCAACCAAAACCGCTTTTAATTCTGCACGCGTGCCGTCAATTTCTTCACCAATGCCGTAAGTTGCCTGCTTACCTCGGTTTGCAATCACCGCTAAACTCGTTTTTGCGTTGCTGCTCGCAACAGCACCAACAAGTGTTAGGTTTAGGCGGGTTTTAGGCGCATCTTGCACGACAGGTTGTTCTACTACGACCGGCTTTTGCTCGGTGTACTTTCCGAACAAGTTGGCATTTTGGAGGGCATTGAAATCAATCGCGTCTTTTTTATTGGTTGACGCAACAGCGTTTGCTGATGGCTTCCATTGAGTCACACCAGAGGTTTGAGGCATTGCTAACCACACCACTTTACCAAGTATCCAACCTGTCATTGCTATAAATAGACAAGTTAAGAGCAAACTTAGTTTCGCTTGAATGACGTGATTGTTGGACTTAATCTGAGCCAGTAGCGGGCTGCTTGATAATCCTGCACTTAGCTCTAAACGCTTCACTGAATTGATTCCTTTATTCTTACGTCCGTCGACTTTCACTATGAATGAAAGCGTGTCGACTCTATCTTGCTAAAATTGCAATAAAATTACTACTCAACAAAGAGCAGTGAACTATATCACAAGTTCCTTTTCATACCTTTTTCTTATGCAGTTTTTGCCAACTCCCTTGAAAAAAAACAGCCTTGGCTCCATCTGTAGGTGAATAATCCACCAGTCACTGCATCATTCTTGCAGTGATTAGATAGTGTAGAGTCGTATGAGTTCCACAAATGAAGCCGTAAGGCTAGATAAATGGCTATGGGCTGCCAGATTTTATAAAACCCGCTCCATCGCACGCAATATGGTCGATGGCGGTAAAGTCCACTATAATGGGCAACGAAGCAAACCAAGCAAAATCGTTGAGTTGGGCGCTGAGATTCGTCTTCGTCAAGGTAATGAAGAGAAGACGGTGATCATCGAGAAAATCTCTGATCGTCGAATGGGCGCACCAATCGCTCAAACGCTCTATCGCGAAACTGACGAAAGTGTCAGCCAACGCGAAGAGTTCGCGAAACAGCGTAAACTCAACGCCCACAACCCTAGTCCGGAACGCCGCCCAGACAAAAAGCAGCGCCGCGACATCATTAAGTTCAAACACCAATAAAAGCCGGAATTACCGACGAGGAAAGCACTCCATGGCAAATAATGTTTTAAACCGCTACCTATTTGAAGATCTTTCTGTACGTGGCGAGTTGGTTCAATTGGATGAAGCATACCAACGTATTATCTCCAGCAAGGAATATCCGGCAGCACTGCAAAAACTGTTGGGTGAGCTACTCGTTTCAACCACACTTTTAACTGCAACTTTGAAGTTCGAAGGCTCAATCACTATCCAACTACAAGGTGATGGCCCTGTATCTTTGGCAGTCATCAACGGCGACCACGATCAGAAGATCCGTGGCGTAGCGCGTTGGGAAGGCGACATTGCTGATGACGCAACGCTGCATGAAATGATGGGTAAAGGCTACCTAGTGATCACCATCGAACCGAAAAAAGGCGAACGCTACCAAGGCGTGGTTGGCCTAGAAGGTGAAACACTGGCTGACGTTATCGAAGGCTACTTCGCAAACTCAGAGCAGCTAAAAACGCGTTTGTGGATCCGCACTGGCGAGCATGAAGGCAAAAAGCATGCGGCAGGCATGATGATTCAGGTAATGCCAGACGGTACAGGTACACCTGAAGACTTTGAACACCTAGAGCAACTAACAGCAACGGTTAAGAACGAAGAGCTGTTCACGCTACCAGCAAATGAACTGCTTTACCGTCTATACAACCAAGACTCAGTTCGTCTATACGAGCCACAACCTGTGGAATTCCACTGTGGTTGTTCTCGCGAGCGCAGTGGCGCGGCGATCATCACAGTTGATAAAACTGAAATTTATGACATTTTGGCGGAAGAAGGCACAATTTCTTTACATTGTGATTACTGCGGCACGTCATACACGTTCGACGAACCTGAAATTACCGAACTGTATACGCAAGCAACTTCCGGCAATAAAACCGTGCATTAATTTTCATAGCTTAACAAGCATGTAATTTTCCTATCAAAAGGCCAGCATCACGCTGGCCTTTTTGTGATCAAACCCTCGTATACCTTAGCCTCCCACGTAATAAAGCAACCGCTTAATTTTAAATAATTAATAATTCTTTTGCCCTAGCGCAAAGGTTTGCGGCCACGATAAACTATTCGCACCAATATGTGACGGGTTACCTAAAACCACACTGAAATCATGGATAATTTTTGAACTATATCCCTGTTTTCTCCCCGCCCCGTTGCTAGCATGGTGAGCAGATAAAAATTAAAACATTCTTACAAAATCCCTACAAAAATCCTTATAAGGAGCACCTATGACCGTTATGGAACATACAAAGGCTGCAACACTTGATCTAACCAAACACGGACTGCACAACGTTAAAGAGGTTGTTCGCAACCCAAGCTACGAAATGCTGTTTGAGGAAGAGACCCGTGCTGACCTAACAGGTTATGAACGTGGTGTGGTTACAGAACTCGGCGCGGTTGCCGTAGACACTGGTATCTTTACTGGTCGCTCACCAAAAGATAAGTACATTGTTAAAGATGCAACGACAGAAGAGCACATGTGGTGGACTTCTGACGCAGTGAAAAACGACAACAAACCAATCAACAAAGAAGTATGGGACGACCTAAAAGAGCTAGTGACCAACCAGCTTTCAGGCAAGCGTCTATTTGTGATTGACGGTTATTGTGGTGCAAACCCAGACACTCGTTTGAGCATTCGAGTGATCACTGAAGTAGCGTGGCAAGCGCACTTCGTGAAAAACATGTTCATCCGTCCAACAGAAGAAGAGTTGGCAACGTTTGAACCTGATTTTGTGGTAATGAACGGTGCGAAGTGCACCAACGAGAAGTGGGAAGAGCATGGTCTGAACTCTGAAAACTTCACTGTGTTCAACCTAACAGAGCGCACTCAGTTGATCGGTGGTACTTGGTACGGCGGCGAAATGAAGAAAGGCATGTTCGCAATGATGAACTACTTCCTTCCGCTAAAAGACATCGCATCAATGCACTGTAGTGCAAACATGGGTGAAGAAGGCGATGTTGCGATCTTCTTCGGTCTATCTGGCACAGGTAAAACTACCCTATCAACTGATCCTAAACGTGCACTGATTGGTGATGACGAGCACGGTTGGGATGACGACGGCGTGTTCAACTTCGAAGGCGGCTGTTACGCGAAAACCATCAAGCTATCGAAAGAAGCTGAGCCTGATATCTACAACGCCATCCGCCGTGATGCACTACTAGAGAACGTAACAGTTCGTAGCGATGGTTCTATCGACTTTGATGATGGTTCTAAGACTGAGAACACTCGTGTGTCTTACCCACTGCATCACATCGACAACATCGTTAAGCCAGTATCGAAAGGTGGTCACGCAAACAAAGTGATCTTCCTATCGGCTGATGCGTTCGGCGTACTTCCTCCGGTTTCTAAACTGACTCCTGAGCAAACTAAGTACCACTTCTTGTCTGGCTTTACCGCTAAGCTAGCAGGTACTGAGCGTGGCATCACTGAACCAACACCAACGTTCTCAGCGTGTTTCGGTGCAGCGTTCCTAACTCTACACCCAACTAAATACGCAGAAGTGCTAGTGAAACGCATGGAAGCAGCAGGAGCAGAAGCTTACCTAGTTAACACAGGCTGGAACGGCAGCGGCAAACGTATCTCTATCCAAGATACACGCGGCATCATTGATGCGATCCTTGATGGCTCGATTGAAGAAGCGAAAACCAAGCACATTCCAATCTTCAACCTAGAAGTGCCAACTTCACTACCAGGTGTGGATCCAAGCATCCTTGACCCACGTGATACCTACGTTGACCCACTACAATGGGAAAGCAAAGCGAAAGATCTAGCAGAGCGCTTCATCAACAACTTTGATAAATACACTGACAACGCAGAAGGCAAATCACTAGTGGCAGCTGGCCCTCAGCTAGACTAAGCCACTCGCTAAGCCTTCGTGACTTAGCTACAAAAATAATCTTCAAGCCCCTCTTTTGAGGGGCTTTTTATTGAATCCAACCTGAGATTGATACAAGCTTAAGCCTATCTAAGTAAGTCGATACTCACTTACTCCAATTTATAGACAGGTTTTGGCAGGGATGAAAACAGCAGGTCGAATTCTACTTCTTATCGTCATACTGGCGATCGCGATTCCAGCCGTCTTTGTGGGCATGCTGACCACCTCTTATTCTCGTCAAACGTGGAACCTGTTTTCTGATCTCGTCGACTTGCCACTGCAAGCAGACAACGTTCAATACGAGTTTCCCTACCATCTAACCCTTAGTGGGATAGCGACCAAACAAGACAAATTGCCCTTCATCGAGCAAGTCGATCTATGGCTAAACCCTGATGTTCGTCGCGATGGAAAATGGATTTTCGATAGCCTTTTGATTGATGGACTGAGCCTGCAGCAAGGTATGCCAACAATGCCAAAGCTCAACAATGTCTACTTCCACCAAATCGCCTTAAAGAACATCGATTACGCCGATGATGCATTCAGCATTAATGGCTTGAACGTCCAAATCCAAGACCCTACTTGGTCAAGTGACACGCAGCAAATGCCTTATGGCGAGGTTCAGCTCTCTGCCGAACAATTATATTGGAATGGTGAAGCTTTCAATAAACTGCTTGTCGATGTGGACTACAAACCACAAGACAGCACACTTTATGGCGCATCATTTAAGTGGCGTGGCAGTGAAGTCTCTGGTCAGGGTGAACAATACCCACAAGGTTGGTCGTTGATTAACGTGACCGTTGATAAGCTGCAAATAGACAATCTACAACTGCAATCCTTACTCGCCAAACCATGGCAAGCGTTGCCCGTTAACGTCAGCCATATCAACAGCCTCGATCTGCTCAATGCGGATATCGAATACGGAGACTGGCATTGGCAAAACCTTGAGTTATCGGTAGAAAACGCTTCGCTCCCGCTGTCATTGTGGAGCACAACGGCGCAGATTTCTCTGCAAGCTGACAGTGTCAGTTTCCAAGACCAAACCGCGGTTGAACCTCGTTTAAACGCCCAACTCAAGCCAGGGGCTGTCAAATTGCAAGAACTGAGCTTGGATTGGCAGCAAGGTAGCGTTCAGGTATCTGGTGACTTCGAACCTGATCATTGGAAAATCAACAATGCGACCATCAGCGGCTTAAAATGGGCTATCCAACCAGATGACAAGACTGACTGGTGGCAAAAAGCCACAGAGAAGCTCCAGCAAGTCGATGTGAAGCAGTTAGAGATAGAACGCAGCCAAGTTATCCAGTTATCCAAACAACCTTACTGGCAGCTTTCTGGCTTGAATTTGGAAGGTGACAAGCTCGAAGTAAAACACAGCAACGGTCATTGGGGTATTTGGAGCGGCAAGCTTGATGCCAGCGTCGTCAACGCGAGTTACGACCAAGTCATCACCTCACACGCAGCGATTTCAACCCAGAGTGAAAATGGCTTCTGGCAACTAACACGCTTGTTTGCCCCGTTAGAGCAAGGCTATATCGAAGGCTTAGGGCAAATCGATCTCAGCACCACCAGCCAACCTTGGGCGCTTAACCTCAATGCGGATGGTATTCCACTGCAATTACTTCATCCATACTTACCAACAGCACTTGCGGTCAATGGCTTCTCTGACTTAAGTCTTGATTTAAAAGGCTTGGCAGGCGATCAAAACATGCTTGCTTACAGCTTATCGGGAGAAGTTGAAGCTAACCTGCGCGATACCACCTTGAAGTCACAAGCAGATGAGTCACTCAAGGCAATTACCTTCAGCCCATTGCGCTTAGAGGCTCAGCGCGGCGAAGTGACGTTAAAATCCGTGACCATTTCCGGTAAAGCCATCTCGGGTAAGCTATCTGGAGAGTTTGATATGGCGAACAACCCGCTTAGTGGCGTGAGCTATCAACTTAAAGAAGCGTGTGGAATGCTCAAAGGTGATGTGCTGAGTGGCGAAGTTGAAACAAATGAGTGCCTAAACAAACCAAATAAGACAAAGCCAGTGGAGCCAGAACAGAGCGCTCCCGAAGCAGCCAGCGTGACAAACATCGATGCAATCAACATCGAACAACCTGAAGAAGAGTTAAGTGAGGAAGTTGCAGAAGAAAAAGAGTCGACCACAGCTGCGCATTCTGAAGAGCAACTTATCACAGAACAAAAAGACTCAGACCTTGCAGAACATTCATCGAAAGAAAGCGAGAACTCAGCTATCGATGAGACCAAAACAGAACAAGGCGCATCTGAAAGCCAAGGTGCGCCACTAGAAATACCAAAGTCTTAGAATCTAACAGCTGAGTAACTTAGAGTAATTTGGCAGTAGCATGTACGTACCGACAAAATCCACCGCTGGCACATCTCCACTGTAAATCACTACGTGGATAACGATACGCGCTTTACGCCCTGAAGCGAGCCTATCCAAGTCACCACTAATGCCATCTAACGACGTGCTCGCGACTGGGTTCTCTTCAACAGGATGGCGATAACGAATCGAGCTATCCGCCAACACAATATCACCGTGCAAACCGCGTTCTTTCATCAGCAACCACGTCATGCCCCAACCAGTTAGCGTTGCTAAGGTAAACGCAGAGCCAGCAAACATGGTGTTATGCGGGTTCAGGTTAGGGTTGAGCTGCGCGCTGCATTCAAACTGATAACCAGTGTACTGGTTAATTTTGATGCCCATTTTGTCCGCAATCGGGATCTGAGCCTCCCAACGTTGCTGCAGCTCAGTGCACCAATCTGGGCGACGCAATACATCGGCCATTGGATCAAGCTGTTTGACCATTTGTTGGTGACGCACAGGGCCACGCTCGTCGGTCAGTTCGCCGCGACGCTCAAAGCCATTCTTTTCATAAAAAGCAATCGCGTCTTCACGGGCATTGCATACCAGACGCTTCGCCCCTTCCTGACGAGCTAACGATTCAAGCGCCACCAGCACTAATGAACCCATGCCTTTGCTACGACGATTGTTTTTCACCGCCATGTAGCGGATCTGACCATCATTATCTGGGGTAATGTATAAACGACCAATCGCCATCGGACGACCACGACTGTCGGTAATCATGCGGTGATGGCTCATGCCATCGTACTCATCACGCTCGGAGCCTACTGGCATACGCCAAGGTTCGCGCAGCAACTGCCAACGAAATTGATAGTACTTGTTGAGCTGATTTTCTGTTTTTGGAGTTATGAGTTTGAACATATCAATCCTTTGAAAGTACAAATCAAATGAAAGCCTTAGAGGAAAATACCCAAGCAAATTCAATTTACTTGGGCTTAAAGCTTAGACCATGATGTTGTGGTTGCCAGATTAGACCTGTAGCCAAAAAGTCACTGGACCGTCATTAATTAATGACACTTTCATATCCGCTGCGAAGCGGCCGCGTTGTGTTGGCAGTTCTTGCTCACACAAGTCAGAGAAGTAGTCATACAGACGTTCTGCATCCGCAGGGTGCGCGCCACGAGAAAAGCCTGCGCGAGTGCCTTTTTTGGTATCCGCTGGTAACGTAAATTGAGACACCACCAAAACCTGACCGTTCACTTGTTTAACGTTAAGGTTCATTTTTCCTTCATCGTCTTCAAACACACGATAGGTAGTTACGCGCTCCATCAAACGTTTTGCTTTTGCTTCATCATCGTCCTTCTCTACACCAAGTAGGACAAGTAGACCTTGGTCGATTTCACCGACAACTTCACCGTCTACACGAACGGCGGCTTCACTGACTCGTTGAATTAGCGCTATCACGACTCTCGCTTCCTTCATCTGTTAATTGCAATTCAGCGGTCGAGTGTATCATTTCTAGGTCGTCACTCCAGTGCTCTCTTTCGCCCAGAGCAGCCGTCACTTCCGCGCCAATCAATACGATCAGCCAGCACAGATACACCCACACAAACAGGATCGGAATCGCAGCGAGCGCACCGTAAATCAACTGGTAAGACGGAAATTGGGTAATGTAGAAGGCAAAGCCTTTCTTACTCAATTCAAACAACACAGCGGCAATCGCAGCACCAACCGCGCCATGGGATAGATAAACCTTTTTATTTGGCACTAAGAAGTACAGCCCCATGAACGCAAAGAAGGACAGCAGTAAAGGTAACCAACGTAAAAACAGGTTATACGCGCCCGATAAGGTTTCGTTTTCAATCAGCTTTAGCGATGTCACATAGGATGTTGCAGCAATACTCGCACCCACTAAGATAGGGCCAAGCGTCAACACCATCCAATACATAGAGAAAGAGAACACAGGACGACGTTTGTCTTTCACTCGCCAAATGTAGTTTAGGTTCTTGTCGATATTCGAAATCAGCATCAAAGCAGCAACAAACAAGAAAGCACCACCCACGGCGGTCATTTTGCCTGTGTTTGAGACGAACTCTTGCAGCGCGGTTCTTACTGCATCTCCAGAAGCAGGGACAAAGTTATCAATGATGTAACCTTGCAAGGTTTCACCTACATTCTCAAACACCGGAAACTTCGACAATATCGATAAAAGTACCGTCAACATTGGCACAATAGACAACAAAGTGATGTAAGCTAGATAGCCTGCATTAACGTTAACGCGATCGTGCGTCATACGCTTGAGCAAATATTTGAAAAACGCGACGCTCCCCGGCACGAGCTTGCTCAATCTCACCTTGTAACTCTCTGATAACTGGTTCATAGTTCATCCCATAAATTAGCGTCGAGGACATAAGAATGCCTTATTTATTAGCAATTGTACTATCAATTTTCACTTTGACAGGATGTCAGTCCGCATATTATTCAGCAATGGAACAAGTGGGTTACCACAAACGTGACATTATGGTTGATCGCGTAGAAGACGCCAAAGAATCGCAACAAGACGCACAAGAAGAGTTCACCAGCGCGCTAGAAGCCCTTTCTGCTCTAACCAACTTTGACGGCGGTGAACTAGAAAGCGTCTACAACAACATTAACGATAAATACGAAGACAGCGAAAAAGCGGCGCAAGATGTGCGCGACCGCATTGCTGCAATTGAAGATGTATCGAATGCTCTGTTTGAGGAATGGCAAGGCGAATTAGACCTGTACACCAGTGCGAAACTACGTCGCTCTAGCGAACAAAAACTGCGTGAGACGAAAGCATCTTACAAAACCATGCTTAGCGCGATGAAGCGTGCAGAAGACAAGATGACGCCAGTATTGAACACGCTGCGTGACAACACGCTTTATCTGAAGCATAACTTGAACGCAAGCGCGATCGGTTCATTGAAAGGCGAATTTTCTAGCCTAGAGAAAGACATTCAATACGCGATTAAGCAGATGAATGCTGCGATTGCTGAGTCAGATAAGTTCTTGCAACAGCTGAATCAAAAGTAATTCGATAAAGCCTCCTCCTCGTGAGGAGGTTTTGCTATCTAGTGACCAAACTCAGTTCTTCGCTAGGTGAGTTGAATACCTACCGAGCTCTAATCACCTTCCTCACCTTCTACCTCGACCACTAGGTCCATTACTTGCCGAACAAACGCCACTCGCTCTTCCACACTTCCCCATGGTACTTCGACTACTTCGTAACCCAGTTCCGCATAGGTATCAACTAGGGTTTGATGGATTTGTAGCGCTTCTTCAAAGCTATGTGGGCGCACATCATCTTGAACATAGATAGAGGCCTCAGGTCGACAAGTGAGCACCTTACATTGGTACCCAGCACTCTCGGTCAAGAAGGCTTGCTCAACAGGACAATCGCCAACTTGTAGGTATGCCACGATGTCTGGGATAGCACGGTCAACGAAAGCAACCTCATGACTCAGTGCTTCTTGCTTCTGCTTCCCCATCAACTCAAGGCATAAGTTGGCAAACTCAGGTAGGTTGGTCCAAGGCAAGACACCGTTGTCCAACTGACTTTGCTGCTCGATCAAGGTGCGAGAGCCCTCAGCAAAGGTGGCATAGCCCAACTCTCCCAACGCATTCAATAAGGTGGTTTTGCCCGCTCCGGGGCCACCCGTAATCACGATTGGCTTCATAGCCTCATTCCTTTAGATACAAAAAAACCCGAGCGAAACTCGGGTTTTTCTTAATAGAATCCGTTACAGCAAATTATTTTGCTGAACGTGAAGCACGCTTACGATCGCTTTCCGTTAGGAATTTCTTACGGATACGGATGCTTTCAGGTGTTACTTCTACTAGTTCGTCATCATCGATGAACTCTAGTGCTTGCTCAAGAGTCATCTTGATTGGCGGAGTAAGAACCTGAGCGTCATCTGTACCAGATGCACGAACGTTAGTTAGCTGCTTACCTTTCAGTGCGTTTACTGTTAGGTCGTTGTCACGGCTGTGAATACCGATAACCATGCCTTCGTAAACTTCAACACCGTGACCGATGAATAGACGACCACGTTCTTGTAGGTTAAACAGTGCGTTTGTTAGCGCTTTACCCATCGCGTTCGCGATTAGTACACCGTTAACACGTTGACCGATGTTACCGCCTTTGTGTGGGCCGTAGTGGTCAAATGTATGGTACAGAAGACCAGAACCTGAAGTCAGTGTCATGAACTCAGTTTGGAAACCGATAAGACCACGTGATGGCATTTCGAAGTCCATACGTACACGGCCTTTACCATCTGGAGACATGTCTTTCAGCTCACCTTTACGTAGGCCGATGTTCTCCATGATGCCGCCTTGGTGCTCTTCCATAACGTCGATCGTTACAGTCTCGAACGGTTCCATTAGCTGACCATCTTCTTCTTTGATGATTACTTCTGGACGAGATACAGCAAGCTCGAAGCCTTCACGACGCATGTTTTCGATCAGGATAGAAAGGTGAAGTTCACCACGACCTGATACACGGAATTTGTCTGGATCGTCTGTTTGCTCAACGCGTAGTGCAACGTTGTGTACCAATTCTTTCTCTAGACGCTCAAGGATGTTACGTGAAGTCACGAACTTACCTTCTTTACCAGCGAATGGAGACGTGTTTACTTGGAACGTCATCGTTACTGTTGGTTCATCAACAGAAAGCGCAGGTAGTGCTTCTACTGCGTTTTGTGCACAGATAGTGTCAGAGATTTTTAGCTCACCAAGGCCAGTGATTGCAACGATATCACCCGCATTCGCTTGCTCAACTTCGTGACGATCTAGGCCTAGGTAGCCCATTACTGTACCCACTTTACCGTTGCGAGTTTTACCGTCAGCACCGATAACTGTTACTTGTTGGTTTGGCTTAACGCTACCACGAGTTACACGAGCAACACCGATAACACCAACGTAAGAGCTGTAATCTAGCTGAGAAACTTGCATCTGTAGAGGACCGTCTAGGTCAACTTGAGGTGCCGTTACTTCTTCAACGATAGTTTGGAACAGTGGTTCCATGTTCTCGCCAGTTTCGCCTTCTTCTAGCGCAGCCCAACCGTTAAGTGCTGAAGCGTAAACTACTTTAAAGTCTAGCTGTTCGTCAGTTGCACCTAGGTTGTCGAATAGGTCGAATACTTGGTCCATAACCCAATCAGGACGAGCGCCAGGACGGTCAATCTTGTTGATTACAACAATTGGCTTAAGACCGTGAGCGAATGCTTTTTGAGTTACGAAACGCGTTTGCGGCATTGGGCCGTCAACTGCGTCAACGATAAGTAGTACTGAATCTACCATCGACATGATACGTTCTACTTCACCACCGAAGTCCGCGTGTCCTGGAGTATCTACGATGTTGATGCGGTAGTCATTCCAGTTAATTGCTGTGTTTTTAGCAAGAATGGTAATGCCACGCTCTTTCTCAATGTCGTTCGAGTCCATGACTCGCTCTTCAGCTTCACCGCGAGACTCTAGCGTGCCTGATTGTTGTAGCAGCTTGTCAACCAACGTTGTTTTACCGTGGTCAACGTGCGCGATAATCGCGATATTTCTTAATTTATCAATCTGTGGAGTAGCCATGGATATTGATTCACTTAGATAGATGAAATGCCCCCATGCCGAGAACGGGTGCTCTCTGGCGACATTTGCTGATTAAAAAAACGGCCATAATGTACCAGATTTTAGCAAAAAGCCTAGAAATATGTGATCTACTCCTTAGCTTTTCTATCAATTTTACGCTTAGCGCCCACTTTCTTCCGTTACTCGAATTGATTCAACGCAATTTTATTCCAATCGTTGCTTATTACAAATTGACTCTTGCTCAAAATCTGGGCTAGATAAGCAACGTGATTGTCACATTGTGGTGCAATAATTTAAATTAGCACCACAATGGTGCATTAATAGATCATTTTGGTGCAAACGTTTGCACCAAACTAGTATCTAAAAACTTAATTCCTTGAAATTAATGGAATAATTTTTTTGGCACGGTTTTGGCTTTAGAAAAACCAGCATCGATTAATAAAATGTCAAACAGATTAATCAATGCTGGATTTAATCAAATTTTCATAAATCGAGCTTACCGCTTTATTAACACTGGAGGTTATCCAAGATGTCAGTAGAAAACGTTTTATCACTGATCCAAGAAAACGAAGTTAAGTTTGTTGACCTACGCTTCACTGATACAAAAGGTAAAGAGCAGCACATCTCTATCCCTGCTCACCAAATCGACGCAGACTTCTTCGAAGAAGGTAAAATGTTCGATGGTTCATCAGTTGCTGGCTGGAAAGGCATTAACGAATCAGACATGGTTATGATGCCAGATGCATCTTCTGCAGTGCTTGACCCATTCACTGAAGATGCAACGCTAAACATCCGTTGTGACATCCTTGAGCCTGCTACAATGCAAGGCTACGACCGTGACCCTCGCTCTATCGCTAAGCGCGCTGAAGACTTCATGCGCTCTACTGGTATTGCAGACACTGTACTTATCGGTCCTGAGCCAGAGTTCTTCCTATTTGACGACGTTAAGTTCGCGACTGACATGTCTGGTTCTTTCTTCAAGATTGACGACGTAGAAGCAGCGTGGAACACAGGTTCTGATTACGAAGAAGGTAACAAAGGTCACCGTCCAGGCGTTAAAGGTGGTTACTTCCCAGTAGCTCCAGTAGATTCATCTCAAGACATCCGTTCTGCTATGTGTCTAGTAATGGAAGAGATGGGCCTAGTTGTTGAAGCGCACCACCACGAAGTAGCAACTGCGGGTCAAAACGAAATCGCAACTCGCTTCAACACGCTAACAACGAAAGCTGACGAAATCCAAATCTACAAGTACGTTGTACACAACGTTGCTCACGCGTTTGGTAAGACGGCGACATTCATGCCTAAGCCACTAGTTGGTGACAACGGTAGCGGTATGCACGTTCACCAATCTCTAGCAAAAGACGGTGTAAACCTATTTGCTGGTGACAAGTACGGCGGCCTATCTGAAACTGCTCTTTACTACATCGGCGGTATCATCAAGCACGCTCGCGCAATCAACGCATTTGCTAACCCATCAACTAACTCGTACAAGCGTCTTGTACCAGGCTTCGAAGCACCAGTTATGCTAGCTTACTCAGCGCGTAACCGTTCTGCTTCTATCCGTATCCCAGTGGTACCAAGCCCTAAAGCGCGTCGTATCGAAGTTCGTTTTGGTGACCCAGCGGCTAACCCATACCTATGTTTCGCAGCAATGCTAATGGCTGGTCTTGACGGTATTAAGAACAAGATCCACCCAGGCGAAGCGATGGATAAAGACCTTTACGACCTACCAGCTGAAGAAGCAGCAGAAATCCCAACTGTTGCATACTCACTAAAAGACGCACTAGAAGAACTAGATGCTGACCGTGAGTTCCTAACGGCAGGCGGCGTATTCTCTGATGACTTCATCGATTCTTACATCGGTCTTAAAGCTCAAGACGTCGAGAAAGTAAACATGACAACTCACCCACTTGAGTTCGAACTTTACTACTCTGTATAAGGTCTCAACTGTGTAAAATGTAAACACAGAAACAAAATATTAGGCTCGCCTCGCAGGCGGGCCTTTTTTGTATTCGCTCACCCTATATGGGCGTTTAACATGGAGGGATAACTAAAATACGCTCAAACGTGAAATCATCTATCAAAAGAAGGTGAGCAATGAAAGTTCAGCTTTTACCATCGCTATGTGCCTTAAGCGGCCTTTTAATGGCGTCCGCTATCTCATCACAAGTTGCCTATACTTGGGTGGATAAAAACGGCGTGGTGCACTTTAGCGACACCCCAAGCCAAGGTGCGAAAGCCATCTCTCTACCTAATCTAGAATCTAGTGCACCTGCACCAAAAGTAGAAAGTACCGAGTCTCTCGCCCCTCAAGCCAAAAACACATCAGAACCTCAAACCGATGAGAAACCAAAAGCAGACAAGCCTCTTCCGCTCTCCTTATCCATGCTGACACCGCAACATGATGAAACCATTCGCAGCAACCCTGGCGCTATCAATATCCAACTCGAAGCCAACCGCAAGCTAGGCATTGGTGAACAACTGCAACTCTTTCTTGATGGCAAGCCATATGGGGCGCCACAAAGCCGTTTAACTTGGCAATTGAATAACATCGACCGTGGAACTCATACCCTTGCGGTCCAAGCCAAAAGAAGCGGCAAGCTTATTGCATCTACTAGCCCTATAACGGTGCATTTACATAGAGCGAGTATCAAGCCGACCATTAAAGGGGCAAAGTAGAATATTAAGTGAAAAAAACCGCACTCTGATGGCGCTTTTCACTTTTTCTTCTGAGGTTTATTCGCCATACTTACGTTCTATTGCACCAATATAGTGCAGCGCACAAATACAACGCAAACAAGGACGTAATGTGGATACTAGTCTCTCCAGTGCCATTCTCAACAACATGGTGACAGCAACGCTGATTCTCGATGATGGATTAGCCGTTCGCTACGCCAACCCTGCGGCTGAGTTATTGTTCTCACAAAGCGCCAAGCGTATTGTCGAGCAGTCGTTGTCTCAGCTGATTCAGCATGCGTCATTGGATCTCGCGCTACTTACGCAACCTCTACAGAGCGGACAAAGCATCACGGACAGTGACGTGACTTTTGTGGTTGATGGCCGCCCTTTGATGCTAGAAGTGACTGTCAGCCCGATCACATGGCAGAAGCAGTTAATGCTGCTGGTTGAAATGCGTAAGATTGACCAGCAACGCCGCCTCACTCAAGAGCTTAATCAACATGCCCAACAGCAGGCGGCGAAGCTTTTGGTGCGTGGTTTGGCGCATGAAATCAAAAACCCACTCGGCGGTTTACGCGGCGCAGCACAGCTACTGGAGAAAATGCTGCCCGATCCTTCTTTGACGGAATACACCCACATCATCATTGAACAAGCCGACCGCTTGAGAGCATTAGTCGATCGCTTGCTAGGACCTCAAAAACCGGGCAAAAAGACCCAAGAGAACCTACACCAAGTGCTTGAAAAAGTGCGTCAATTGGTTGAGTTAGAGTCTCAGCATTCGGTTGTGATTGAGCGCGATTACGACCCGAGCTTGCCAGAGATTTTGATGGATGCTGACCAAATCGAGCAGGCGATGCTAAACATTGTTAGCAATGCGGCGCAAATCCTTTCTCACCAAGAGCATGGCAAAATAACCATACGCACCAGAACGGTGCATCAAGCCAATATTCATGGTCAGCGTTGCAAACTCGCGGCGCGTGTTGAGATAACCGACAACGGTCCGGGTATCCCGCCAGAACTACAAGACACGCTTTTCTACCCGATGGTCAGTGGCCGTGAGGGCGGAACAGGACTTGGCTTGTCTATTTCACAAAATTTGATCGACCAGCACAACGGCAAGATTGATGTCGAGAGCTGGCCAGGTCACACCACTTTTACAATTTATTTGCCAATCTGACTTGATTAAATGGCTTTTCGATTCGTCAGTTTTTAGGCTTTTGCTGCAAGGATTTATTACATGAGTAAAGGATATGTTTGGGTCGTCGATGACGACAGTTCGATTCGCTGGGTAATGGAGAAAACTCTCTCCTCTGCCAACATAAAATGCGAAACCTATGCGGACGGAGAAAGCGTGTTAATGGCGCTAGAGCGTGAAGTACCAGACGTTTTGGTCTCGGACATTCGCATGCCCGGTATCGATGGCTTGGAGCTGCTAAAGCAGGTTCAGCGTGATTACCCCGACCTACCCGTGATCATCATGACGGCACACTCCGATTTGGATGCGGCGGTAAACGCTTACCAAAAAGGCGCTTTCGAATACCTACCAAAACCATTTGATATTGACGAGACGTTAACGCTAGTAGAACGTGCGATAGCCCATAGCCAAGAGAACAAACGCGAGCAACTTCTACCTGACGATATCCCAACCGACACACCTGAAATTATTGGTGAAGCTCCTGCGATGCAGGAAGTGTTTCGCGCCATCGGTCGTTTATCGCGTTCTTCGATTTCCGTTCTGATCAACGGTGAGTCCGGTACCGGTAAAGAACTGGTTGCTCACGCCCTGCACCGCCACAGCCCGCGCGCCAACAAACCTTTTATTGCCCTCAATATGGCCGCGATCCCAAAAGACTTGATTGAATCGGAGTTGTTTGGTCACGAGAAAGGCGCGTTTACTGGTGCCAATAGCGTCCGCCAAGGTCGTTTTGAGCAAGCTAATGGCGGTACCCTGTTTTTGGATGAAATTGGTGATATGCCGCTGGATATCCAAACACGTTTATTACGTGTTTTGGCCGACGGTCAGTTCTATCGAGTCGGCGGCCACTCGCCAATTCGTGTTGATGTTCGCATCGTGGCGGCAACCCACCAAAACCTAGAAAAGCTGGTTCACGAAGGCGATTTCCGTGAGGATTTATTCCACCGTTTAAACGTCATTCGTGTACAGATCCCAGCGCTTAGAGAACGTAAGCAAGACATCGAAAAGCTGACGCAGCACTTCTTGGTTCGCGCAGCTGATGAGCTCGGCGTCGAAACCAAAACACTGCATCCATCTTCTGTCGAAATTCTTAACCGTCTCGATTGGCCGGGTAACGTACGTCAGTTAGAAAACATCTGTCGTTGGCTGACTGTGATGGCAAGCGGTAGCGAAGTCTTGCCAAGTGACTTGCCTGCAGAGTTGCTGGAAGAGAAGAAAATCGTCACCGAAGCCACCAGCGGCAGTTGGCAAGAACAATTAGCGGATTGGGCACGCCATGCGCTAGAAGCTGGGGATAAAGAACTGCTTTCCTACGCTTTGCCAGAATTTGAACGCATTTTATTGGAAGCGGCGTTAGAACACACTAAAGGTCACAAGCAAGATGCCGCTAAAGTACTTGGATGGGGACGCAATACCCTAACCCGGAAATTAAAAGAATTGTACTGATCTCGAACGGTTACGAGTTTGACAAATGGTTATCAAGCGCACACTTTTTCACTCGCTTGATAACCTAAGTGTCAGTACAATTATGGTACGACACCCCTTATGTGACTAGGCAATGTCAAACGCGACGACTCAAATTACACTACGCACTGCTGTTCTCATCCCATTTGTGATGATTTTTTTGCTGGCTATCGGTGTGATTGTCTACGTCCAAAAACAGAGCTACGAAGAAGTTGTTACCGACATCAGTGACAAACAACTTTCTGTCCTCACGGAGAGTGTTCACGACCACCTCAATGACTACCTGCGCAAGCCTTTCACTGCCGTTAATGCTCTAGGGCATAATGTCAGTTATCACAACCTTTACCACCCAAACGACACCAAAGACGTCCAAGCTTATCTACTTAGTGCCTTCAAAGACTTGTACCACTCGATGCCACAACTGGATGTGATTGCCTTTGGCTCAGAAACGGGTGACTTTACCGGCTTTCGACGTGAGTCTGCTGACGCCTATACCCTAATGGTGCAAGACCACCGAACCGATGGCAATTTAGTGATTTACGGCAGTGAAGAAATCAGTGACGACATTCGCACGGTTATTGCGTCGTATGACCCACGCACTCGCCCTTGGTATCAACCCGTAGCTCAAGATAAAAAGCCACATTGGTCACCGATTTACGCCAATGCTGACGAGCGCCAAGACATTACGCTATCTGCCATGACTCCGGTTTTTGAACAGGGTAAATTTGCAGGTGTGTTAGTAACTGATGTGCGCATTAATACCTTCAATCAGTTCCTACAAGAGCTTAAACAAGAAACCAACGCCTCTGTTTACATCATGGACCAAGCACATCGCTTAGTCGCTCATTCAGGGCAAGGCAGCGTGATTTCATGGGGAACAAAGTTTTCAGACAAAGGGCAGCGCCTGCTAGCAGAAGAAAGCATCGATCCGATTATTCAAATGAGTGCGGCTCGTGTAAGTGGACAATCACTCACTTACAGAGACCAACCCTACACATTCGAATTCGATTTTAATGGCCAACGTACCTTTAGCCGCATCACACCGTACTACGATGCCAATGGCTTAACTTGGTTTATTGGCACTTCAATCTCAGAAACAGAGCTACTCGGTACGCTTCCGAAAAGCCAACAAAAGAGTTGGATAGTCGGCTTTTTAGTTAGTTTATTTGGCATCGTTATTAGCATGCTGATATTCAATCGGGTTACTCGCCCGATCAATGCCACCGCAACAGCCGCACAGCATTTAGCCAAAGGGGATTGGGATAGCACCATGCCTAAGCCGGGCTACGTGTACGAAACCACCGTCCTGGTACAAGCCTTCAATGAAATGAAGGGAAATCTAAAAGCCTCATTTAAAGCGCTGCGTGAACAGCTTGAATTTGATTCTCTTACCCGCTTATACAGTCGCCAAGGTTTGATAGAAGTGAGCGAAACGTTGACTCATTCGAGCCAAGGTAGCTTGTATCTTATTGGGATCAACAAATTTAGGGATATCAACGACAGTATCGGCCATCACAACGGCGATCAGTTGCTGATTCATATTGCAGAGCGACTCAAACAGCAACTTCATGACGAAGCGACACTCGCTCGAATTGGTGGTGATGAATTTGCGGTATTCATGCCAACAACACACTCAGATGAAGACATCCGCTTGACCGAGCGACGCCTACAACAGCTGCTGGCAGCCCCATTTATGCTTGATGGTGAAACTGTGGTCATCAAGATTTCTGTTGGTGTTGTTCGCACACAACCAGAGCAAACCATGTCACTATGGCTGCGTAACGCCAGTATTGCGCTCAGCTATGCCAAACAAGATTCCCGCACCAGCGTTTGCCATTACAGCCCAGAGATGGCGAGTGCTTCTAAGTTCAGAACTCAAATGCTGGCGAAGATCCAGACGGGTATTGATAACCGAGAGTTTGTACCTTTCTATCAGCCGATCATTGACCTCGCGACGGGCAACATTTGTGGCGCGGAGGCATTGGCTCGCTGGCACAGTGAATCAGGCATGATTTCACCACTCGACTTCATCCCTATCGCAGAAGAAAGCGGCATGATCAAAACCATTGGTCAGCAAATCCTTTTCCAAGCTTGTAGTGACACTCGTAAAGCCATCGACAACAAACAATGGCCGCAAGACTTCCAACTGCACGTGAATGTGTCGGTTCATCAATTGTCGAGCCCTAACTTCGTCGAATCCGTTGCGAAAGTTCTGCACACAACTGACCTTTCAGCAAACAACGTGACGTTAGAGATCACCGAGTCGCGCATCATCGACAGCGCACCAACAACATTGGATAACCTTCTCAAACTAAGAGAGATGGGACTCGGTATTGCGATTGATGACTTCGGTACAGGATATTCGTCATTAGCTTACTTACATGCGTTGCCGTTTACCTGCTTGAAGATAGATCGCACCTTCATTAATCGCCTCACTAAAGAGAATCTAGACAGCTCTGTGGTTGCAGCGATCATCAACATTACCAAGGGCATGAAGACTAACGTTGTGGCAGAAGGGGTAGAAACCGCTGTGCAAGCACAATTGCTCAGCTCGCTTGGATGTAATCAAGTGCAAGGCTTCTATTACAGTCGCCCTATGCCGATGGAAGAATGGCCAACACATTTGGTTAACATGAAGTAGAAAACAACGGAAATCGTTGAATTCCTAGTCATCCTCTACTGACAATCTACCTAACTGTTATTTATACTTAACTGCAAATCTTCCCCATGTATTGTCATTGATAATGTTTGGGCTGAGTTCCTGTTCACAACAAACAACCCGGATCGACATAATGATAACTAAGAATCTTCCCCTAACTGATTTGCACCGTCACCTTGACGGTAACATTCGTACTAAGACTATTCTTGAGCTTGGTCAGCAATTTGGTATTGCTCTGCCTGCTTATGATATCGAATCGCTAACACCACACGTTCAAATTGTTGAAGCTGAGCCATCTCTTGTAGCCTTCCTTTCTAAGCTTGATTGGGGTGTGGCGGTACTGGGCGATCTAGACGCATGTCGCCGCGTTGCTTACGAAAACGTAGAAGACGCACTGAACGCGCAAATCGACTACGCCGAACTTCGCTTCTCACCTTACTACATGGCAATGAAACATAAACTGCCAGTGGCAGGCGTTGTGGAAGCCGTGGTTGATGGCGTGCAAGCGGGTATGCGCGATTTTGGCATCAAGGCAAACCTAATCGGTATCATGAGCCGTACTTTCGGTACTGATGCTTGTCAGCAAGAGCTGGATGCAATCCTTAGCCAGAAAGACCACATGGTCGCTGTTGACCTAGCTGGTGATGAGCTTGGCCAACCGGGTGATCGTTTTGTTTCTCACTTCAAACAAGTGCGTGACGCAGGTCTGAATGTGACTGTCCACGCTGGTGAAGCTGCGGGTGCAGAAAGCATGTGGCAAGCGATCCAAGAACTTGGTGCAACACGTATCGGTCACGGCGTGAAAGCAATTCACGACCCTAAACTGATGGACTACCTTGCAGAAAATCGCATTGGTATTGAATCGTGCCTAACGTCTAACTTCCAAACCAGTACGGTTGAGTCATTGGCAAACCACCCACTGAAGCAGTTCCTAGATTACGGCGTACTTGCGTGTTTAAACACGGACGATCCAGCAGTGGAAGGTATTGAACTGCCTTACGAATACGAAGTAGCGGCACCTGCAGCAGGCCTGACTCAAGAACAGATTCGCCAAGCGCAAATCAACGGTCTAGATATCGCTTTCCTATCAGATGCAGAGAAAACTGAGCTGAAAGAAAAAGTGAAAGATCGCGTTTAATTGCTGCGAAAGACATAAAAAATGCCAGCATCTGCTGGCATTTTTTGTATTCGAAATCTAATGAAAGACTAGATAACGCGAGAAAACTGCTGCTGACGCGCTTTCGCACGTAGGTACTTATCGAAGCACATACAGATATTGCGAATCAGAAGACGACCACGCAGGGTAACGCGAATTTCGCTGTCATCCACTTCTACCAACTGATCATTGATAAAGGTTTGCAGTAGACCTAAGTCTTCTTTGAAGTATTGATCGAACTGCACGCTAAACTCAGACTCAATCGCTGTCTTATCCAGCTTGAAGTTGCAGATAAGCTGTTTGATCACTTCACGACGCAACAAATCATCCGCATCCAGTGATACGCCTTTCCACAATGCATGGCGAGATTCATTCACTTGTGCGTAGTATTTCTTCAACTCTTTTTGGTTTTGCGCGTACGCATCACCAATCATTGAAATCGCAGAGACACCAAAACCAACCAAGTCACATTCACCTTGCGTCGTGTAACCTTGGAAGTTGCGATGCAAAATACCTTCACGCTGAGCCACAGCAAGCTCATCATCTGGCATCGCAAAGTGGTCCATACCGATGAACTGGTAACCAGCGCCTGTTAGCGTTGCGATGGTGTCTTGCAGAATCGCCATCTTCTCTTCCGCTTTTGGCAAATCATCGTCTTTAATCTTACGCTGTGCAGCGAACAATTGCGGCATGTGTGCGTAGTTAAACACAGACAAACGACCCGGTTGCATTTCTAGCACTTGCTCTAATGTTTTCGCAAAAGACGCCTTAGTTTGCTTCGGTAAGCCGTAAATCAAATCAAGGTTAGTCGAGCGGAAGCCAAGCTCCTTCGCACGAGCTACCATGGCAAAGATAAATTCTTCATCTTGCTCACGGTTCACAAGCTGCTGAACTTCTTTGTTGAAGTCCTGCACACCAATGCTCAGACGGTTGAAGCCTTCACCACGAAGGTGATCCAGCATGGTTAGCTCAATTTCACGAGGGTCAACTTCAATACTGATTTCCGCATCCGCACTAAAAGTGAACTCTTGGCGTAGCAAGTCCATCACACGTGTAATCTGCTTCTCAGATAGGAAAGTTGGTGTACCACCACCAAAATGCAATTGAGTCACGGTGCGCTCACCCAACAACGAAGCGCGTTGGCGAATCTCGTGCTCAAGCACATCTAGGTATTCGTCTGCTTTGTGCGAATGGCGAGTAATGACTTTATTACAGCCACAGTAGTAGCAAAGCTTATGACAGAACGGAATGTGAACGTACAGAGATAGCGGGCGTTCTGGGTAATGAGTGCATGCCATATCGTAGTCCGAGATGGTAAACGCTTCATGAAATTCCAGCGCAGTCGGGTACGACGTGTAGCGCGGACCAGAGTAGTTGTACTTATCCAACACCGCTTGATCCCAGACGATTTGCTGTTTCGATTCAGTATGTTGATTCGACATGGTGGTACTTTCCGTTAAATGCTAGGGAGACGTATATCGCCACCCGATATTCAGAAACCGCTATTTTGCCATACGACGATGGCAACTACGGTAGCCGTTGGCGGCTTTTTAAGTATAAAACCAAAGAAGTGCTAGCGTGATCACGATACCCCCAATGGTGATAGGGAAACCATCAGGGGTACGAATTAGATCATCTGAATATTGATTTGGTTATTCAGTGGCTGGACGTTTTTTTGCAACACTTTGAGCTCTTCGATGATCGCGTCCGTTAAGCGCTGCTCCGCTTTATGGCGATCTAAGTTTTGTTGCATACGCTCTTTCTTAGCAAGGTTCTGACGGTCTTCACCGCGCGCCATATCTTTCACAACATGATACAGCTCAGAAATCGCAGGGTATGTTTTATCAAAATCAACACGGTCTTCACCCTGAACATAGTCCATGATGTTGTAAACACGGATGCTGATTTCAGACAAATCACACTGACCTTGGATGCCTGCCTGACATAAGGTATGCACGTTCTCAAAAATGTTGGCGTTACGTTTATCGATCGCCAATTTTTTGTGCTTCAGCTGCAATTCCTTTTGCTTTTTCAATTGAAGCAGAAGGTAACCTGCATAAGAAGCCAGCGCGATAATGATCACTGCACCTGCAATCGCTAATAAGGTTACGTTCATGAGTTACTTATCCTTTGTAATCGTCGAAGTTGATGTCATCGAAGTCTGCTAGTAGGTCATCGTCGTTACGAGTACCTTTAGCAGCAGGAGCGGTAAAGTCTTCCTCTTCTTCCGGCTCAAGCAGACCCAGTTGGTCCATCAGTCTTTCGATACGATCTAGCTTCTCATCTACGTATTTTTGTAGACCTGTGCCTAGGTTCTCACCCGCTTCAATGCGATCCAACAATACGTTCAATTGCGCATCGTTTTCTAGCATCTCTAGCTCTTGTGCAGCTGATAGACGACGCTCTTGCTTCGTTTGCTTCTTCACAGGCTCAACGATCAGAGGAATCTTCTTCTTGCTACCTAAACGCGGATCGCGATTTTGTGCAGCAGATTGCTTCTTCTGTTCGTTTGCTTCTGAGTTACGGTTACCGGTCTTCAAGCCTTTACGCTTTTTAGCGCGCTTGCGCAGACGGCCTTGAACGTCAGATTCTGTACGGTTACGAGTTACAACAAACTCAGGTGCGCCAGCGGCACCTGGCTTTCTAGATTTTTTACTACGGCTCATTACTGGGCTTTCCTCAGTAAAATTACATCATTACCAATAAATTCGAGTTCGAGCTTATCCCGCTCAGCTAGGAACTGGAACGTTTCACGGCTAAAGAACACCACATGAGTTGGATCGTTCTTGTAGTGCCATGATTGAAAGGCTTCAACATCGATGACCATTTTCGTCATCAGGCCTATCCAGCCACCTGGCTTAACTAAATTCAACCATTGCTTCCACACCATATCAGGGTGGTAGAGGTGTTCGATCACCTCTGTTGCTGTCATGAAGTCATACTGCCTTTCTAGCACCGATGTATCAGGGTGATAGTAAAGATCATACAACGCCATGTTGTGCCCCGCCTCTTCTAACATTAATGAAAGCGTTGGGCCTGGACCACAACCAAAGTCGATTCCGTTCGATTGTGGTGAAATTCGCTCTGCGATTGGGTCAGCAATTCGCGACAAAAAATGTCGATATCCCATATCTTCGGGATTGTTCTCATGCAGATCATAGTGAGCTTTTTCAGTTTCCGCATCCAAACGTTGGTCTGGATTGGCGAACACCAAACTGCACTGCTCACACTGAAGATACTCGCGTCGCTTGTCTTCAAAAAAGTGGTGAGTGCGCTGATTCTGGCATAAAGGACAGGTGTGCATGCTGACTTCCTCAAACAGGGATGCGAAACATACCAGAAAGTGGACACAGATTGGAGTGTTGTTGGATACTTTTTCAGCAGTTTTTGTTAAAAAACTTTGATTGGCAAAAATGAATATAAAAAAAGCGACAGTGAGACTGTCGCTTTCTGAATGCCACCAATAAGTGGCGAAACTGTGTTGCACACATCTGGTGCACCAAGAATCCTTTTGTTTTTCGAGCTTTCCCTGCCAAAAAGTGTTGTTCTTCATCGTCCTGATGAGTTTTGGCTATCCTTTCACTTCCTGTTGACTGAGCTACTTCCTGAAGCCTGATCCGTTTCGCTGTCTTAACCGTTAGACTAGATGACCATCCATATCTGATAGGCTCCTTGCCTATCTAAGTCCCTTTTCCGACTACCAAACGTCCTTCGTTTGCGTCCTTGGAGACCTTATATCCATGGTCTAAATTCCTGTGATTCACTCCTTGTGAACAGCTTCTACTTTACGGATTGGATAAAAACCAACAAGTCATTGAAAGAAATTATTGATAGGTTTTTTCCCAAAAAAATAATTAACTACTTTTATCAATAACTTAAAAACAAAAGAGAGAAATAGTATCGACCAAGTATGGCAAATGTCTCACAAAGCACCGAGCTAACTATCTCTTCATACCCAAAAACCATGTGTGATTGATATCACTAATAAATAGCTATTAAGAAAATAAGGCCGTGATTAAGTAAGGTCACTAACAAAAATGCCCCAGCGAAAACGCTAGGGCATAGTTGTGTAACTGTGCTCGAACTTTGTAGGGGTTTAGTGCAGACCGCCAACGTATTTCGACAGAACTTCGATGTCTTCGTCTGTCATTTTCTTCGCGATGTCACGCATCATGGCATTCATGTCGTTACCACGGTTACCATCACGGAACTTCTCTAGCTGAGCTTTGATGTAGTCAGAGTGCTGACCAGAAATTTTAGGGAAACCTGAAAGCTCAGTGCCGTTACCACGAGGGCCGTGACATGCGATACATGCGGTTAGACCGCGCTCTGCATCACCAGCGGTGTACAGTACTTTACCTTTCTCAACAACGTCTTCTGGTGTTGAGCTCTCTGAGATTGGTAGAGAGGCGTAGTATGCAGACAGATCAGCGATATCTTCATCGCTCAGTGGCATTGCCATACCACTCATTACAGGGTCGTAACGACCTTGTTTACCACCACTAGTCATACCTAGTTTTAGATCTTTTAACTGCTTCTCAAGATACTTAGCGTGTTGGCCTGCAAGTTTCGGGTACATTGCGATTGCACTGTTACCGTCCGCTCCGTGACAGGCGACACAAGTTTGTGATTTTGCTTTACCAGCTTCAATATTACCTTGGGCCCATACTGAGCAACTGGCTAAAAGACTCAAAATTAGCGCTAATTTCTTCATGACATTCCATTATAATTATCAAGCTTCCAGTACCACGGAATGTGAACATACCGCGTACACTCATGGTACAATAGGCGACCTTATGCCGAGCACGGTTATTTTACACAATTTCACAAAAAAGTAATCAATCGACTACACAAAGTCGAGATGGAGTTAACAGTGAGCGTAAAAATTCATTACCAAAACACGCATTTCATCACCAGCGCACCCGATATTCGTCACTTACCTGAGGACGAAGGTGTCGAAATTGCGTTTGCAGGACGCTCAAACGCTGGTAAATCGAGTGCACTTAACCGTCTTACTAACCAAAAAAGCTTAGCGAAGACATCAAAGACCCCAGGTCGCACTCAATTGATCAACCTTTTCAAAGTGGAAGAAGGTTGTCACATTGTCGATTTGCCAGGATACGGCTTCGCTCAAGTACCGATTGAGATGAAGAACAAGTGGCAAAAATCATTAGGTGAATACCTACAGAAACGCGAGTGCCTAAAAGGCTTGGTGGTTCTGATGGATATCCGTCACCCAATGAAAGATCTCGACCAGCAAATGATTTTCTGGGCGATCGACAGCCGCATCCCTGTTCAAGTTCTTCTGACTAAAGCAGACAAACTGAAAAGCGGTGCTCGCAAACAAACGCTACTGAAAATCCGCAAACAAGTAGAAACTTTTGGTGGTGACGTATCGGTTGATGTGTTCTCTTCACTAAAAGGTCTAGGCGTAGATCAGCTACGTGCCAAACTCGACACATGGTTTGCACCAGCATTTGCGCACTTGCTTGAAGAAGACGAGCAAGACGCTCACGAGAGCGGCGAAGAATAATTAACAAAATTTGTTAAATTTTTTCGACACAGCCCTGCCTTTTGGTGGGGCTTTTGTTTATTCGTCATCCAAAACCGTGAATTTCAGGCAATAAAAATCCCCACCTTCCTGGCAGGGATAACGGGAGAGAAAAATTGGTAATTATTGTTATGTGGCGAAGCATTACTGAACTGAGATTCGATTTCAATAGGTTAAAAAGCAATCTTATTTCCTGCCCACCGACAAATAGTTACTCCCACATCTCTCAATAGCTTTAATATTCAGATAGTTAAGTTAAATAAAGCATCAAAAAGACGTAACTTAGTTTCTTTCAAGAAAAAATAATAGTGTGACTGGCGTAAATTTACAGGATGAATAACGCAATAAATTTGAAGGAAAAATCGAGATTTTGCAGTGACTTAGAGAGGTCAAAAGAGAAGATTTTTGAGGGTTTAGTTTAACTTACTGATCTAAAATAAAAATTTTCTTTCGCCCAATAAAAAACGCCCCAGTCAAAAACTGACTGGGGCGGCTGAATCAGCCTAATCCAATAACGTGAAACAAAAGGTCTGAAAGATAGAACATCTTACCTCTGTACCCTACGAGAGATAATGTACAACAATTGGTCAGATTTGCAAAGAACTTTTGTAGTTTTTTTTCATGAAAGTTTTATTAAGCAACATTAAATCTCAGATGTGATTTGCTTTTTTAATGACACAAAAAAGCCAGCGTTTGTGCGCTGGCTCATACTAAATAGGCTAAATTGGCTTAAAAATGACTAGTGTGCTTGATCCCAGTTGTCACCGTGACCCGCTTCCGCCACTAGAGGCACTTTCAGTTCTGCTGCAGATTCCATCAAATTCTGTACTTTACTTTCAATTTCGGACAAAGACGACTCTTCAACTTCAAATACCAGTTCATCGTGTACTTGCATCAGAAGTTTCACTCGACCGTTGCCTTCTTCTTGAATCCATTGATCAACCAGTAACATTGCTTTCTTGATGATGTCCGCAGCGGTGCCTTGCATCGGTGCGTTGATCGCTGCGCGTTCTGCCGCTTTACGACGCATACCGTTACGAGATTGAATTTCAGGAAGGTGCAAGCGACGACCAAAGATGGTCTCGACGAAGCCTTGCTCTGAAGCCGCACTGCGCGTGTCTTCCATGTACTGCATCACGCCAGGATAGCGCTCGAAGTACTTGTCCATGTAGGCTTGTGCTTCACCACGAGGAATACCCAGCTGCTTCGCCAAACCAAACGCACTCATGCCATAGATTAGACCGAAGTTAACCGCTTTCGCACGGCGACGTTGCTCACTTGAAACGTCTTCAATAGAAACGCCCATGATTTCTGCTGCGGTTGCCGCGTGGATATCTTTGCCGTCACGGAACGCATCAAGCAGTGCTTGGTCACCTGATAGGTGCGCCATAATACGTAATTCAATCTGAGAGTAGTCGACTGCCAGAATCTTATAACCCGTAGGTGCAACGAATGCCTGACGAATACGACGACCTTCTTCATTACGAATTGGGATGTTCTGCAAGTTAGGATCGGTTGAAGATAGACGACCCGTTGCGGTCACTGCTTGGTGGTAAGAAGTATGCACACGACCCGTTGATGGGTTGATCATCTTCGGTAGTTTGTCGGTGTACGTTGATTTTAGCTTCGCCAGACCACGGTATTCCAAAATCAGTTTTGGTAGTGGGTAATCCAGAGCCAGCTCTTGCAGCACTTCTTCATTAGTAGAAGGTGTGCCTGATGGCGTCTTCTTGATAACTGGTAGACCCATTTTTTCAAACAGAAGTGCTTGCAGTTGCTTCGGAGAATTCATGTTGAACTCTTGTTCTGCAATTTCATAAGCTTTCTGCTCAAGCTCATCTAGACGTGCGGCGATCTCTACCGACTGCGCGCTAAGCTTCATGTCATCAATCAATACACCAGTACGTTCAATGCGAGACAGCACTGGCACAAGTGGCATTTCGATCTCTTCGTATACGGTTTTTAGCTTTTCATCTTGCTCGATGTTAGCAAACAAACGGTTATGTAGACGAAGCGTCACGTCCGCATCTTCTGCAGCATATGGTGAGGCTTCATCCAGATCGATTTGGTTGAAGGTCAGCTGGTTCTTACCTTTACCTGCGATTTGCTCGAATGAAATACAGCTGTGCTGTAGGAAGCGTAGTGCCAAGCTGTCCATATCATGTTTGCCGCCTACACTGTTGTAGACGTAAGACGCCAACATGGTGTCGTGCTTGATGCCTTTCATCTCAATGCCGTAGCGAGCCAGCACAGACGCATCGTATTTTAGGTTTTGACCGACTTTAGCCTGAGCATCATCTTCAAGAATCGGCTTCAGCTGTTCCAGTACCCAATCACGATCCAGCTGCTGAGGCGCATCTAGGTAGTCGTGAGCCACTGGTACATAAGCAGCAATGCCTTCGTCAGTTGCAAATGATAGACCGACTAAGTTTGCCACCATGTAATCTAGGCTGTCGGTTTCGGTATCAAACGCAAATAATTCAGACGCTTTTAGTTTGTCTAACCAAGCATTAAATGAAGTTTCATCTAGGATGGTTTCGTACTGGCTACGGTCGATTTTTACTGCTGAGGTGTCCATATCTGCTTTAGATGAAGCAGAACCTCCACGCGCTGCGCCGGTTGATTCATCCGCTTCAACTACACCTGTACCGCCTTCTAATAGCTCATTCAACCAAGACTTAAACGTCAACTGACCGTACAGTTTGATCAGTTCATCTGTGCTTGGTTCTGCTTTTAGCAATGATTCTGGCGTCTCTTCCAGCTCCACATCCAGCTTGATGGTCGCTAGCTCGTAAGACAGCATTGCGTTGTCTTTGTTGTCTACTAGCTTCTTCGCCATGGTTTTTGAACCACGGAAGCCAAGCGCAGCGATATCGTCGAGGTTTTCATACAACTTTGTCAGGCCGCCAATGCCTTGTAGCAAAGCAGTTGCTGTTTTATCACCCACACCCGGAACGCCAGGAATGTTATCGACTTTATCGCCCATCAACGCGAGGTAGTCGATGATCAATTCTGGTGGGATACCAAACTTCTCAACCACGCCTTCGCGATCCATCACGACGTTCGTCATGGTGTTGATCAACGTAACGTTGTCATCCACCAACTGCGCCATATCTTTATCGCCAGTACTGATCAAAACAGGCATGCCTTGTTGCGATGCTTGATAAGCCAGAGTGCCAATCACGTCATCGGCTTCTACGCCTGGAATACAGATCAATGGCAGGCCCATCGCACGAATAACGTTATGCAGAGGTTCAATCTGGCAACGAAGATCGTCCGGCATTGGTGGACGATTCGCTTTGTATTCCGGGTACATATCGTCACGGAAGGTTTTACCCTTCGCATCGAAAACCACTGCGATACGATCGGAAGCAAACTGACGCATCATGCTGCGTAACATGTTCACTACACCGTAAACTGCGTTAGTTGGAATTTCACCGTTACTCATCGTGCCTGGGTAAGCGTGAAAAGCGCGATATAGGTAAGAAGAGCCGTCGATCAGAATCAACGGATTTTCAGGAATACTTGCCATAATTGTCTGTATCCAAATCAGTACTTAATAGATCTGCTTAGAATGCCATGACTGCTGATCCGAATCTATCTTGTTCGCTCGATCGAGGTCGCGGAAATTTTCCGATGTTATTCACGAAATTTGCACCTTCTTGTGGATAACTCTGTTTATAGAAATTATCCACTGGTTATCCAACGGAAATAAAACCTTCAAATCACAACCATAAGATACTGTTATTAAAGAAAATAAATACCAACAGGTGAGAAGATCAACGATCCTAAAATGATCATGACATGTGGAAAAGTTGCCAAGAGAGGCGTCAATTAGAAATCTCAGAAAAGAAAAAAGCGACCCAATTGGGTCGCCTAGCAGAAGTGGTGAAGCTATTTCCATTTGTATGGCAGCTTTACCAAGAAGCTATAAATTACACTGGAAGCAATGTGAGCAATGTCGTGTCAAAAAGAATTCGTGCAAGTTCTGGGGAAAATGTTTCATTACCTTCTCAACACTCAGTTAATAAACCGCAGTTAATTAGCAATTCAACGTCCTTGTGAACTTTCCTCATTCCCTAAGACAGGTTTAATAATAATGATTCTCATTTAACAGTCAACACCTAAATGAGAAAATATCTCATTTATTTTTTATAGTGCCTTAATGAAGTGCACACGAGACTCACGTAGGTTCGGTTTTTCTTCAAACTTTTCAATGATGTATTCATTTCTTAGCAACAAGCGAAGCATGGCTGGAAATTGGTTACGAGATTTCACTTTTAACGTTTTGTAGCCTTGCTCAGCGACCCAATCTTCTTGTGCTTCCAATAACATCTGCGCCACACCTTCATTGCGCGCTTCTGGGGCCACGCCACCAAACCAGCTGTAGAAGGTGTAATCATCTAATTCGTAGCCAATTTTAAAACCAAGGATCGCCCCTGCTTTCTCAGCCACTAAGATTAGGCTCTTATTCTCTCCAAGGCGCTCCGCCATGGATTCAACCGTCTCACCACGTGCAAACTCAGTAACACGAGCCACCACTTGGATCGCTTCTTCCAGCGTGCCTTCACGAATCAGCATTGTCATTGTCTTACTCTCCAGAAATAAATATACCCAAGTAACTTCAAGCCGTGTGTATTCCGTCTTGAGGTTACTTGGGTATATTCAGACCGACAACAATTGTCGGTCTGGTTTTTCTCATTGAGCGATAATTACTCGTCTGTCGCTTCTTGAGTCTTTACTAGGTGCTCTGCAGTTTGTGCGTTTTCTTCCGCTAACCACTCTGCTACATCTTTCGCGAAGTAAGTCAGGATGCCATCCGCACCGGCACGTTTGAAGCAAAGCAGAGATTCCATCACGGTCTCACGCTCTTTCAGCCAGCCATTCATGATGGCTGCTTTATGCATCGCGTACTCACCAGAAACTTGGTAAGCGAACGTTGGAACTTGAAGCTCAGTCTTAACACGACGAACCACATCAAGGTAAGGCATACCTGGCTTAACCATCACCATGTCTGCGCCTTCATTGATATCAAGAGCGACTTCATGTAGCGCTTCATCTGTGTTCGCTGGGTCCATTTGGTAGTTTTTCTTGTTGCCGCCTTTTAGGTTCGCTGATGAACCAACTGCATCACGGAATGGACCGTAGTAGTTTGATGCGTACTTCGCAGAGTAAGCCATAATTTGAGTATGGATGTGACCCGCTTCTTCTAGCGCTTCACGGATTTTGCCGATACGACCATCCATCATGTCTGATGGTGCAACCACGTCTGCGCCCGCTTCTGCGTGAGACAGCGCTTGTTTTACAAGTACTTCGGTTGTCTCATCATTCATCACGTAGCCATCTTCATCGATGATGCCATCTTGGCCGTGAGTCGTGAACGGGTCGAGTGCCACATCTGTGATCACACCGATTTGAGGCACGTGCTCTTTTAATGCACGTACTGCGCGCTGAACCAAACCTTCAGGGTTGTAAGCTTCAGCAGCACATAAGCTTTTAGCGTCTTGATTTACGACAGGGAAAAGCGCGATTGCTGGTACGCCTAGGTTTGCTAGGTATTGTGCTTCTTCTAGCATTAAATCAATCGACAAACGTTCTACACCCGGCATCGATTCAACACTTTCACGACGATCTTTACCCATCAGAATGAACATTGGGTAAATTAAATCGTTTACTGAAACTTGGTTTTCAGCCATCAGACGACGACTAAAATCGTGCTTACGCATACGACGCATACGGCGTGCAGGGAATGGACCTTGAATTGATACAGACACCACTTTCTCCTTGTCTGGAAGGTTACGATGATCAAATCATCTGGTGGCAAAATCATATCACTCTTGATGCACCTTGCGAGCAGCAATATGGAAAAACGGCATGAAAAAAACCGAAAATGACCCCGCACTCACACTCAAGTATACTTCTCACTAATTCCATACACCGATGAACCATAGAGACCAATCATGATCGATACTCACGCTCATATTTACGCTAGCGAATTTGATAACGACCGCGACGAGGTAGTGAAGCGCGCTTTAGAACAAGGCATTGATAGAATTCTGCTGCCAAACATCGATCTTGAGTCTATTGAGCCGATGCTAAAAACTGAAGCAGCTTATCCTGAGGTCTGTCGTTCGATGATGGGTCTACATCCGTGTTACGTTGATGGCAATGTCGAGCAAACACTGGAAATCATCCGCGGCTGGTTTGAAAAGCATAACTTCATTGCAGTGGGTGAAATCGGTATCGACCTGTACTGGGATAAAACTTTCCGCGCAGAACAAGAGATGGCGTTTGTGACTCAGTTAAACTGGGCAAAAGAGATGAATTTACCTGTCGTTATCCACACTCGTGACTCAATTGAAGAAACGCTGACTTTACTTCGTCAAGAACAAGACGGCAGCTTGCGTGGTGTATTCCACTGTTTTGGTGGCAGTGTAGAAGAAGCGCAAGCAATCAATGAACTAGGCTTCCACTTAGGTCTGGGTGGTGTCTCTACATTTAAAAATGGTGGTATGGATAAGGTTATCCCACATCTGGACATGAATTGGGTGATTCTAGAAACAGACTGCCCTTACCTTGCGCCAGTACCGCATCGTGGGAAACGTAACGAACCAGCTTACACTTCTTTAGTAGCGGCGCGCGTGGCAGAACTGCGTGGGGAAAGCCTTGAAGTGATTGATACTCTAACGACCAAAAACGCAGAAATGCTGTTTAACTTAGACTAAGATCTGCACTTATATAAGTTACAATCAAACATTCTCTTATATTTCATAGCATTATATTTGAAAGTATAAATAACGTGCTATTGAGATGTAACTCCTGCCCTTCTTAAAATATTGCCCACACATTCGACAAGGTGGGCAATCGATGAATACTTGCCAACATGGTATTTACTTAAAACGTCAAAAACGCACCCTACTGCAAAAGCTTATGGGTATCAAAGAGCTCTACGTGTGCACTAAATGCGGATATATCATTAAAGTGAAGTAACAACGAGACAATGGTTCAGAATTGTTATGTAAATTAGTGACAAACAAGACACTTACACAAAAACATAATGAACATCGCATACGTTAAGAGAGAGTCTTAACAAATTCCTCAGTCTCGTAAACAAGACAAAATCTTTACCTATACTTGCTCACGCATACTCATAAAAATGAATATGGAAGTCATATAATGTGTGAACATGGAATCTACCTAAAACGTCGGCAACGAACTTTTCTAGAAAAAATCTTAGGCATTAAGGAAGTATATGTCTGCTCTAAATGTGGGCATGTCCTTAAGCTGAGATAATTGGCTCTGTCCAATCCAACCGCAATAAGGCGGCTCTTCATGGGTCGCCTTTCCCGCTCCCTCACACCTTCAATAATTACAAGTCGTTACACAGTCAAACTCACTCCACCTAACAACCTTTAAACTCTTTTCAAACGTGCACCATACTTCCACTCAAGTTAATTAGAACTTTATTCTGTTAAATGTGACCGTATTGATTTGGTAGATAACCTACTGAGTCGCATATAGAAGCCCCATTTAACATTGGAACTAACATCACATAAAGTCTCCCAAATAAACAACAATAAAAATAGGGATATGTATGTGCAAACATGGGGGTTACTTACAACGTCGTCAACGCAGGCTTTGGGAGAAGTTAATGGGGATTAAAGAGGTGTATGTTTGCTCACGATGTGGATACATAAAGCGCGTGAGATAACTTGGCTAGGTTTTGAAAATACAAAAAAAGCGGCTAACAAAGCCGCTTTTCTATAGTACGAAGCAAAGGTTACTCTTCAGCTTCCGTCTCTTCTGCTTCGTCTTTACGGGTGTAGAAACGAGCGAAGAACAAACCCACCTCAAACAGCAAACACATAGGGATTGCCAGTAGGGTCTGAGAGATCATGTCTGGTGGTGTCAGTAACATACCGACAATAAACGCACACACGATAATGTATGGACGTTTCTCTTTCAGATCTTGTGGTGTTGTTGCGCCAGTCCAACATAGCAAGATAATCGCCACTGGTACTTCAAACGCGATACCAAACGCCATAAACAGCGCCAGCACAAAGTCGAGGTAACTCGAGATGTCGGTTGCGAACTCTACCCCACCAAGAGAGATAGCGGTAAAGAAACCAAACACCAGTGGGAATACCACGAAGTAAGCAAATGCCACACCGCAGTAAAACAACAATGAGCTAGAGAACAGCAATGGCATGATCAATCTACGTTCATGCTTGTACAAACCTGGCGCGACAAAGGCCCATACTTGGTACAAGATAAACGGCACCGCAATAAACACCGAAGCAATCAAGGTTAGCTTCAAAGGCGTGAAAAACGGTGAAGCCACATCGGTTGCGATCATCGTTGCACCTTCAGGTAGGCGTTCTACCAAAGGCGCTGAAACAAACTCATAAATGTGGTTAGAGAAGTAAATTAGTCCAACAAACACCACCAATACTGCAGCAATGGCTTTGAGCAGTCGGTTGCGAAGTTCTAATAAATGACTAATTAAAGGTTGTGTCTGCTCGACGGTAGACATGGCAAACCTCTTTTTTAAAACCTGATCAAAAAGGAGCTACCAATCACTAGTAGCTCCTCCTAATGAGACTATTCGGCTTTCTTATCTGCCGCTGTAACCTTAATCTCTTCCGCTTTCTCAACGGTTTCAGTCGCAGGTGCCTCTTGTTTTGACTCCGCTTCTGATTTGGTTGGTTCCGCGTAAGGGCGGTTTACAGATTGCGCCGCTTTCTTCAATTCTTCGACCGAAGATTTCAGCTCAGGAGACAGATCATCCATCCCCATTTGCTCAGCTTTGCGCAAGTTTTCTTGCAGTTCTTGAACTTTCAGCTCGTGTGACAACTCGTCTTTGACGCTATTTGCCATACTCTTCGCTGCTCCGACAAAACGAGAGACACTGCGGATGGCATGTGGCAAACGCTCTGGACCAAGAACAACCAGACCAACAACAGATATTAATACCAGTTCCCAAAAACCGATATCAAACACGTTTTACGCCTGCTCTTTGTCTTTTTTCGATTCAGGAGCTGCTTCTTTCTTTTGCTGCTCTTCTAGACTTTTTGGCTCGAAGTCTGCGTCTTTGTCGTCTTTCTTCGCAGGCTCATCTTCGCTCATTGCTTTTTTGAAGCCCTTAACGGCACCACCCAGATCGCCACCGATACCGCGTAGTTTCTTAGTTCCGAATAGCAATACAACAATTACAGCAATGATTAGAAGTTGCCAAACACTGATACCACCCATTCTTTTTACCTCGGGTCTTTAAACAAAATTATTTCAAGAGTTTAACGTCTATCGACGATAAGCTCGCCAACTAAGCAACCAAAATGTGACCCCTGCGATACCGCTAGCGATCGATAGCTGCTCATAAGCGTTATCCACCAATATTGCCGAGCATACGACTAAAGTGGCTCCAACGCCAAATAAAAACTTTCCTGTCGCCTGCTGACGCTTGCTGTGACGGTAACCTTGGTAAAGCTGATCCATGCGTTGATTCATGGCTTTACCTTGTTTAAGGCTATCGTAAAGCAGCTCCGGCAGTTCCGGTAACTTTTCTGCCCAAAACGGCGCACGGTCTTTAATGGCATTCACTAAAGCTTGTGGACCGACTTGGTTCATCATCCATTCTTCAAGGAAAGGTTTCGCGGTCTCCCACAAATCTAGTTGCGGGTACAACTGGCGACCCAGTCCTTCGACGTACAACAGCGTTTTTTGTAGCAATACAAGCTGCGGCTGCACTTCCATATTGAATCGACGCGCAGTGTTGAACAGGTTCAACAGTACGTGACCGAAAGAGATTTCACACAGTGGTTTAGCAAAAATTGGCTCACACACAATGCGAATCGCAAATTCAAATTCATCGACATTGGTATCGGCAGGTACCCACCCCGAATCAACGTGCAATTCCGCTACGCGGCGGTAGTCACGATTGAAGAAAGCGAGGAAGTTTTCCGCCAGATAGCGTTTGTCTTCACTATTAAGTGTACCAACGATCCCGCAATCCAGCCCAATCCACATCGGATTCTCTGGATGCTCCGGTTTAACGAACACGTTGCCCGGGTGCATGTCGGCATGGAAAAAGCTGTCTCGAAACACCTGAGTGAAGAACACACTCACACCGCGTTCCGCGAGCAATTTCATATTGGTGCCATTCGCTTCCAAGCCTTCAATATCAGAGACTTGGATGCCATATATTCGCTCAGAAACCATGACAGTTTCATTACTAAAGTCAGGAAAAACTTCTGGTACGTAAAGCTCTTCACTGCCTTCGAAGTTGCGACGCAGTTGAATCGCGTTCGCCGCTTCACGACGCAAATCGAGTTCATCAAGTAAGGTTTTTTCGTACTCGCGAACCACTTCAACTGGTTTTAAACGACGTGCTTCAGGCATCGCTCCGGCGACTATACGCGCCATTCGGTGCATCAGTTTTAGATCTGAATCAATGACCGGACGAATATCTGGACGGATGACCTTTAATACCACTTCTTGGTTAGTGTCTTTTAATCGAGCCGTATGCACCTGAGCAATCGACGCAGACGCTAACGGTTTGATATCAAATTCAGTAAACCAGTTTTCTAATGGACCGCCCAGAGCGAGTTCCATTTGTTCTTTCGCTAACTGCCCATCAAATGGCGCAACTTGGTCTTGCAAAAGCGCAAGAGGATCAGCGATATGCGGAGGGAAAAGGTCACGGCGAGTCGACATCATCTGACCGAACTTAATCCAAACTGGACCAAGTTCTTGCAGAGCGAGACGAAGGCGTTCACCCAGAGGTTTTTCTGGGTGCTTGTTCTTCATCCAGAATAAGCTTTTGCGCATCAAAAGCGGCGCTTTGGTCAGTTGATGATCAGGCAACAACTCATCCAAGCCGTATTCCAGCTGAACTTTAATGATGTGGTATAAGCGCTTTATTTCTGCTGGCGTCATGAGTTCTCCAGCGCAGGCTTATCCGAATCGAACTTTTTTAGTAATGCGTTTAGACGTGCTTCAACGCGAGAAGCTTGGCTACGAACGTCATCCACTTGGTCACAGAAGTGGGCAATTTCTAGCGGTGCTGGCGCCAGTTTCCACTCTTCTGTTACCACTTGAGCAAGATGACGCTGGTGTTTTTCTGCTTGAGAAGCAAAGAAACCGCCGACGTTTTTGGTGCCTTGCACAAAAGTATGTGCCACGACATCACCTGTCACGCGAGACAGCCACTCTTCAATATCTGGCTTGCAATCCACCATCAATTGAGAGAATTTCTGTGCCAATTGGATGTCACCTTCAAGCTCAAGCTTGTCTTGTTTGATAAGGCGAGTGATGTTGGCTTGATCGCGCAACTCAGGCAGTACGCTTAGATTCAGCGACAGATAACAATCTGGCTGACCTTCGTAATTACCCAAAACATCAATTTGCTGGCTAAAGATGAACGTCAGTGTCTTATTGATTTCTTTCAGGTGAATTTGAATCACCTGACCTTTAAGACGTGACAAACGACGACCCAATTCAGGATCGTCTTTAATCAGCGTATTTAGTGTCGTTTCAATAACGGCAGTGATAAGAGGTTCAAATGGCATACCGCTTATCCTTAGAATTTGTAGCCGCGGTGCAGCGCCACAATACCACCCGTAAGGTTGTAGTATTTGGTGTTTTCGAAGCCCGCTTCTTTCATCATGCCTTCCAGCGTGTCTTGGTCTGGGTGCATGCGGATAGATTCAGCTAGGTAACGGTAGCTGTCTGCGTCGTTCGCTACTAGCTCACCCATTTTTGGCAATAGGTGGAATGAGTACGCGTCGTACACTTTTGATAGCGGGTCTAGGATTGGTTTTGAGAACTCAAGCACCAACAAACGACCACCTGGCTTCAACACGCGGAACATCGAGCGCAGCGCTTTGTCTTTATCGGTGACGTTACGTAGACAGAAGCTAATCGTGATCACGTCAAAGTAATCATCTGGGAACGGCAGTTCTTCTGCGTTCGCTTGAACGTAATGTACGTTACCAACAATGCCGTTGTCGCGTAGTTTGTCACGACCCACATTTAGCATTGAGTTGTTGATGTCCGCTAGGATCACGTGACCTTGGTCGCCAACAATGCGCGAGAATTTCGCCGTCAGGTCGCCAGTACCACCACCTAGGTCAAGAACACGTTGTCCCGGACGAGCGCCACTGCAATCAATAGTAAAACGCTTCCAAAGGCGATGAACGCCACCTGACATCAAGTCATTCATGATGTCGTATTTTGCTGCCACTGAGTGGAAAACTTCGGCAACTTTGGTCACTTTTTCGTCTTTTGCCACTGTGGTAAAACCAAAGTGGGTAGTGTCGTTATCTAACGCTGTATTTGATTGCACACTTGTGTCCGTCATTCTGATTCCTCTTGGGCAGCACTTTCTCACTACGGGGCGGTTGATAACAAATAGGGTCGCCCACTGTACTGCGGGCGATTAGTTTACTTTATCCTCAGCCGGATGTCTTTCTACTAAAGAAGCATTTTCCGAAAATGACTCACTCTGCGCCAACTGAGCAAGATCTGGCGAGATTGGACGTTTTACTTCCACTCCTAGTTGCTTGAAGCTTTCCGCCTGACGGATCACGTTGCCACGCCCTGTGGCCAGTTTATTCATTGCCCCTTGGTACGTTTGGTTAGCTTTATCTAATGCGCCGCCCAGTCCTTCCATGTCGTCAATGAACAAGCGGAGTTTGTCGTACAGCTTCGCCGCTCGTTCCGCGATCAATTGGGCGTTTTCGTTTTGGCGTTCGTTACGCCACAAGTTATCTACCGTACGTAGCGCCACCAGCAAAGTGGTAGGGCTGACCAAAATAATGTTTTGTTCCATCGCATCTTTAACCAAGCTTGGGTCGGCTTGAATCGCAACTTGGAATGCAGGCTCCACCGGAATAAACATCAACACATAATCTAAGCTCTGGATGCCTTTTAACTGGTGGTAATCCTTAAGGCTCAAGCCTTTGATGTGGGCGCGCAGCGCGGCTAGGTGATCGCTCAGCGCCTGCTCTCGTTGAATGTCGTTCTCTGCGTTGAAGTAGCGCTCGTACGCCACCAGCGCCATTTTCGAATCGACCACCACTTGTTTGTTTTGCGGTAAGTGAACTATCACATCCGGCTGATAGCGTTTGCCTGCTTCGTTTTGCAAGCTCACCTGAGTTAGGTACTCGTGTCCTTCACGCAAACCAGATTCTGCCAATACACGAGCCAGAACCACTTCACCCCAGTTGCCCTGCTGCTTGTTGTCACCTTTCAGAGCTTGAGTCAGATTGACTGCTTCTCGGGTCATGTGTTCGTTCAAGCGTTGCAGGTTCTTCAACTCATGCACCAAGGTGTGACGCTCTTTGGCTTCTTGGCTAAAGCTGTCGTTGACTTGCTTTTTGAACCCTTCTAACTGCTCTTTGAGTGGAGACAGCAAACCTTCCAAACTCTGACGGTTTTGCATGTCGACTTTGGCGGTTTTCTCTTCAAATAACTGATTCGCTAAGTGTTCAAATTGCTGCTTCAAACGCACTTCTGCTTGCTCAAGAATTTGCAGCTTTTCGGCATTGGCTTGGGTAATTTGCTCGTGACGCGCTTGCTGCTCACCAAGTTGGGTTTCAAGACGCGATTTGTGCTCTCGCATCTGCCCTAGCTCATCAAAATACTGCTGACGCTCTTGCTTCACCGCTTCGAAATAGCGCAATTTTTCCATCGCCGCCATCAATTTGCCGTGAGTTTGGCGCACTTCGAATGCCGCTTTATCGCGCTCGTCATCAAGCTCATCCAATTCTTGCTGTGCTTCAGCGAGACTTTGCTTCACCTGTTCAAGTTGTTGTTGATGAAGCTGTTTTTCAGAGGAGAGCTGTTGTTCGAGCAATTGAGTTTGCGTGGCAAAGCGTTGTTTAACCCACCAACCCACTGCAACACCGCTGATGGTCGCGGTAAAAAGAGAAGACAGAATGAGAGATTGATGCTCAAGAATCCATTGCATAATAGCGAGTTAGCCTGTGTTTTTTATCTTTAATAATGGTATTTACATACTGGATAAATGTCCAGTTTGTTGGATGAAAAATCCTCGCATACACTAGGCGCTCCGTACAACATACTCACACCTGCTCAAACCAACAACGATGAGCGGTACATCATCACACAGAGGCATCATGAACGAGCGTCGCGCCCTAGGATTTGGGCTATCAGCGGTATTACTTTGGTCAACAGTAGCGACCGCATTTAAATTGACTTTGGCGGAATTCTCACCGATTCAGATGCTGACCATGGCGAGTATTGTCTCGGCTATCGCACTTATCGTGGTATGTGGCGTGCAGGGCAAGTTGAATCAGCTTAGTTCGACGTTTCTTGCCAATCCTTGGTACTACTTACTGCTCGGATTAATTAACCCGCTGGCGTACTACCTTATCTTGTTTAAAGCATACGACTTATTGCCAGCATCCCAAGCGCAGGCTATCAACTACAGTTGGGCGATCACGCTCACCTTGATGGCGGCGGTTTTCTTGGGTCAGAAGATCCGCAATAAAGACTGGATTGCTTGTGGCTTTAGTTACTTGGGTGTCATCGTAATTGCCACCAAAGGCAACGTGCTCGGACTGGAATTCGAAAGTCCGCTTGGTGTGGGATTAGCGCTACTTTCAACACTACTTTGGGCAAGTTACTGGATTCTCAACACCAAAAACAAAGCCGATCCAGTGGTGGGCGTGCTATTGGGCTTTCTGGTTGCGATTCCGTTTGCGATTGGTTTAAGCATTTATGAAGGCGCAGACTGGAGCCAAATCACCGCGAAAGGTTGGGCTGCAGTGACTTATGTTGGCCTGTTTGAGATGGGTGTGACCTTCGTGTTGTGGCTAACGGCACTCAAGCTCACCGAGAACACCGCACGCATCAGCAACCTGATTTTCGCTTCACCATTCATCTCGCTCATGCTGCTTGCCACCATCATTGGTGAAGAGATTCACCCATCCACTTTGATTGGGTTAGTGCTGATCATCAGCGGCTTGGTGATTCAACAAGTGAAGTTCGGCAAAAAGCAAAAACAGACGAATACCGCTCAATGATGACGTCCGAAACTATTGCAAAAATGAGACACGATTTATAAAAAAGAGAGCTAGCTAACAGTTTACTCGATTAATGAAGTGTTCCTTGCTTGGATTTGTTCGGGCTTTGGATACGATATAGCCAAAGCCCGATATGAACGCTGAGTCAGATGTTCACCATACTATTCCAAGGGCGTTTCAGGATGCTTTATTAATTATGTTTCGCTTCGCTATCTCCCCTGCATTGATGACAGACTGGAAACAGGCTCTGCAACAATGCTGTGATGCCACACAGGCGCACGGTCAGCTTTATACTTTCAGCTACACTCGCCAATGGCGCTTGAGTGAGGTGGCGACATCGCCACAACATCATCGTGAAGTCGTCGCGATTCTCGAACCTGCCACTGAGCACTTCATCTATCCTCAGCTTGTTGTTGAACAAACGCCCTTTCAAAACCAAACCTTGAGTTACTGCCCGATATGGCTGCCAAGCGGTGAGCTGTTTGCTGCCTTCGCGTTGGTTCATCCAACAGATCAAGATACTGTCATTTCTGGGTGGTTAAGCGCATTGGCTGGACGTGTCGGCTTTGATGTTGCTCAGACCTACCATAAAGAGCAGCAGCGTCACGATGTTCAATTGCCAGACTTACTGCCATCCCTGCAAGAATTCATTGATTGCTTAGAAGACCACACGTGGATAAAGAGCACTGATGGTCGCTACGCGATGACCAACCGCAGCGTTGAAGACTCTTGGCAAATGACCGGCAGTGAAATTGTCGGCAAGAATGACTTCGAGTTATTCAGCAGCCGCCGAGCGAAGAAGTTCATCGATACCGACCAGTTGGTGATCGCTACGGGTAGCCAAAACACGGTCGAAGAGTGCACTCTGATTGATGACAACAACAACCCAACCTGGTTGGAAACCATCAAATCACCAATCCGCAATCAAACCGGAGAGCTGATTGGTATTTTGGGTATGACGCGCAACGTCACTCGCCGAAAAATGGTGGAAACTCAGTTGTCATTGGCGTCGAAAATCTTCGATAACTCCCATGAAGGGATGGTGATTACTGACCGCAAAGCCAACATTCTTGATGTAAACAGCGCCTTCACCCACATCACTGGTTACGCAGCAGAAGAAGTGATCGGTAAGAACCCGAATATCTTGCGTTCTGGGCATCACGACCGCGAGTTTTATCAACAGTTGTGGCGTCAGCTAGAAAGCAAAGGTCAGTGGAAAGGCGAGTTCATCAACCGCAAAAAAGATGGCAGCATTTACCCGCAGCTCGCCACCATCAGTGCGGTAATGGACGATAAGAACCATCTGATCAACTACATTTGTGTGTTTGAAGACATCTCAGTACGTAAAGCGCACGAAGAAAAGCTGCAACGCATGGCGTTTTACGATCCATTGACCAACCTTCCTAACCGCACCCATTTGATCAGCTTACTAGAACAGCACATTGAGAACGGTCAGAAGCATCAACACGCGTTTGCGACCCTGTTCCTCGATATCGACCACTTCAAGCACATCAACGACAGCATGGGGCACTTCTGTGGGGACCAACTGCTGACTAAACTCGCTGAACGCCTGCAAGATGTGCTGCACTTACGCGCTCATGTAGCACGTATCGGTGGCGATGAGTTTGTCATTATATTGCCGAACATCGAATCAGATTCGCAGCTGATCGATACCATTGAGGACATACTTTGCCTGTTCAATCGTCCTTTTGAAGTCAGTAAGAACGAGTCTCTGCGCATCTCCACCAGCGTGGGCGTGGCTCGTTATCCTCAAGACGGACAAGACAGCGAAACCTTGCTCAAGAATGCCGATACTGCCATGTACTTGGCGAAGAAAAACGGTCGTAACGGCTACGCGTTCTACTCACCAGATTTGACCGATAAATCCGTGTCTCACGTGCGTATGCAGTCTGCTCTGCATGAGGCGATTGAGAAAAACCAACTTCATTTAGCGTACCAACCGCAATACAACTTAAGCGCCAACGAACTGGTGGGCGTAGAAGCTCTGCTACGCTGGCAACATCCCGATCTTGGAATGATTTCTCCGGCAGATTTTATCCCGATTGCAGAGAAAACGGGCCTGATTCAAAGCATTGGTAAATGGGTCTTGGAGCAAGCTTGTTTGCAAGGTCGCGCATGGCTGGATAACGGCATTGAATTTGGCAAGCTTGCGGTGAACGTATCGGCTCTTCAGCTACAACAATCAGACTTCATCAGCAAACTTGGTGTGATTCTCAAAGAGACCGGATTCCCGGCGCACCGTCTAGAGCTAGAAATCACCGAAAGCTTCCTACTGATCGACCCACAACAAGCCATCGCATCACTCAACTTGCTGCGCGAGCTTGGCATTGAGATCTCTCTTGATGACTTTGGTACTGGTTACTCGTCACTGTCTTACCTCAAAGGTTTGCCAATCAACAAATTGAAGATCGACCGCTCTTTCGTAAGTGATGTTCCAAGCAACACCGACAGCAATGCGATCGTGAATGCCATCATCGCGATGGGACAAACCCTGTCATTGAAAGTGGTCGCCGAAGGCATCGAAACCGACGAGCAAGCTCAATACCTATTCGAGCGCGGCTGCATCTACGGACAAGGCTTTCGCTTTAGTGCCCCAGTTCGTGCCGAGAAGTTGTTTAAATAAAAAGACCGAGCACTGGCTCGGTTTTTTTCCTTATCCCCCCCTAATCTGTCACCGTATATTGCCTATCTGCGTTGTTTCTCTTACGCACAAAATAAGTTCTCATTATTCATCACAATCAATTATTTAACTTGCCCGACACGATCACATAAGAACCCCATGGCAAGTGATCAAAATCACAGCTAGTACGTTTTTACCTCGTAATGCGTTTTATAAAAAAATAGATTCCTGTGTAAACGATACCACCTAAAATAAAAACAGTAACAAAAGACTCTACGTTAAAAAAAGCAATAATTACCAAAATTACATACCTATAGGTGAAATCGTTTTCACAAATCAATGAAACAAAAGGTCTATAGAAAATGGGTATTCTCGATATAACTGTAGCACTGGCATTCATGATCGCCGTCATTGGCGTCGGCATGATAAAAAGTAAGCCTGCTACCAATGGAGCAAACTCGGAAAACGGTGCTGCTGATTATTTTCTTGCAGGTCGAGGTCTGAGTTGGTGGTTGATTGGTTTCTCACTGATCGCTGCCAATATTTCTGCAGAACAATTTGTAGGTATGTCCGGTCAAGGTGCTGGATTAGAAGGGCTTTCCGTAGCAAGTTGGGAGTGGATCGCTGCAATAACACTTGTTGTCGTTGCCTTCGTTTTGCTTCCTTATTTCCTTAAAACCGGCATAACAACGATTCCCGAGTTTTTAGAAGTTCGTTACAACCACTGGGCGCGCCTTGCGATGACCTTATCAATGATTCTAATTCTTGTAGGAGTTAGTTTAGTTGGGGTGATTTATGCTGGTGCGATAACAATGACAAAGCTGTTTGCTGAATTCGGCTATTTTGTCTCTTTACCCTTTGCATGCTGGATCCTAGGTGGGATGGCTGCACTCTATGTAGCCTTTGGTGGTCTAAAAGCGTGTGCTTGGGCGGACTTATTACAAGGCACTGCTCTTATTGTGGGCGGAGCGATCATTACCTATTTCGCGTTTGATGCTCTTGGTGCAGTTGATGTTTCTCAATTAGTTTCTTCAACAGGGAATGCAGCCCACATCAATGCTGATGCTGGTGTTCTGACCAAATTCAATGCACTAAACAGTGAATCAATGCATATGGATACACCAGCAATGCCATGGCCAGTATTACTGCTAGGTATCTGGATTCCAAACTTTTACTACTGGGGTTTAAACCAATACATTACCCAAAGAATCTTGGGTTCCGCTTCTCTTGGTGATGGACAAAAAGGTTTGGTTTTAGCGGCTGGTTTAAAACTAATCATCCCTTTTATTATCGTTATCCCAGGCATCATCGCTTTCAACCTTTTCTCTTCGGATATGGAAGCAAGTGCCAACCTAGACGCTGGCGGCAGTGTATTCTCTAGTTATGAGCAGGCGGTCTCTGACATCGATACCAACAAGATATTTATTCTTGATAGTAAATACGCCAACTCTCACCCTAGTAAAGCTGAAGAAATCCTAGAACATAATCAACAAGTGATCGCTCGCTTAGGAGAAGGGAACGTTGTGAAAGAAGCGATCAACCCTTATAAATATGACTCTGCGATGGGGCTACTCATCACTAAGTTGATCCCCAAAAATACGGGTGTTCTTGGTTTTGTAATCGCAGCTTTGATGGGCGCTATTATCTCATCCCTTGCAGCAGTCCTGAATGCCGCTTCGACATTGCTCACAATGGACGTTTATCAACGCTATATCCGCCCAGCAGCAGCGCAAGGTGAATATGTTAAGTTTGGGCGTATTTGCATTGGTGTGTTTGTAGTAATTGGATGTGTCGTCGCACCTATGCTTGCTGAATTCAAATCAATCTTTGGCTTTATTCAGTCATTCCAAGGTTATGTATCGACGGGTATTTTAGCGGTATTTATCTACGGCTTAATCAATAGAACATCAGGCAAGTGGGCTGGTGTGATTGGTATTGTTGCAAACGCCATCATTTATGCGTTTATGCAAGCAAACTACCCTCACATTCACTTTCTCTACAACATGTCTTACTGTCTAATCGCGGTACTCGCAATACTGACAGTCTATGGCATGATTTTTAAAGAAGAGCGGGTCGAGTTTAAATCCAATACAACCTTAGATATGACGCCATCTCAAGCGGCCCTAAAATGGGGCGGGCTGGTTTGCGCACTCACCGTCATCCTATACATCGTATTCTGGTAATGACACTTCAGCCAGAAAGAGAAAAGCCTAGCTAATTAAGCTAGGCTTCTTATTTCTTACACCCACTGACCAGCAACAAAGCCGCTCGACCAGCACCATTGGAAGTTATAGCCGCCTAACCAGCCGGTTACGTCCATCACTTCACCGATGAAGTACAAACCTTTGATGTTCTTACATTCCATGGTTTTTGAAGACAGGTGATCGGTATCTACGCCGCCTAGGGTCACTTCTGCAGTGCGGTAACCTTCCGTACCGTTTGGTGCTACTGCCCAGTTTTCCAGACGCTCAACGATGGTTGCCATCTCTTTCTGGTTGAACTGCTTAAGAGGTTTGTCTGCTAATTCTTTACGTTCAATCAGCACTTCAACCAAACGCTTTGGTAGCACTTTTGCTAGTGTGTTCTTCAACGATTGGTTTGGATGCTTCTCGCGGCTACGTTCTAGTAGCTCAGCGATATCGTCGTTTGGTACAAGGTTAATCGTCACCTTCTGACCCGCTTTCCAAAATGACGAGATCTGCAGTACCGATGGACCAGACAAGCCGCGGTGAGTAAACAGCAACGCTTCTTTGAACATAGTACCGTCTTGCGCGGTGATTTCTGCAGGGATTGCGATGCCCGATAGTTCAGCGAAATCTTCTTTGTCTTCTTTATGCAGCGTAAACGGCACCAGACCTGCTGTAGTCGTAATCACCGGAAGTTCGAACTGCTCAGCAATCTTATAGCCGAATGGCGTCGCGCCCAGTTTAGGCATCGACAGACCACCCGTTGCTACCACCAAAGATTCACATTCGATGTTTTCAGTACCAGCATGCAGACGGAAGCCCGCATCGGTTTTCTCGATCGAATGTACATCACATTGGTAGCGTTGTTGGATGTTTGGCATATCGCATTCTGCTAGTAGCATCTTAACTATGTCTTTTGCAGTAAACGCATCAACACAGAACAACTGTCCGTGATCGCGCTCTTCAAACTCGATGCCATGCTTGCTGACCATTGAGATAAAGTCCCAGTTGGTGTACTGAGACAACGCCGATTTCACGAAGTGTGGGTTTTGGCATAAGTAGTTGCTCGCTGAGACGTCGTAGTTAGTGAAGTTACAACGACCACCACCTGAGATAAGGATTTTACGTCCTGGCTTTTTCGCATGATCCAGCACGAGCACACTGCGTCCGCGTTTGCCTGCTTCTGCTGCACACATCAAACCCGCCGCACCTGCGCCGATTACAACAACATCAAATTTCTTACTCATGGGTAACGCTCAATTACTTATTTAGATTGGTATATCCAAAAATAAAAAAGGATGTGCGTAATGCACATCCTTGCTTTCTGCGGGCGCTATTCTAACGACAAAAGTCGAGCGGGAAAAGCGCTTAAATTCCAAGCACAGCTTGCTGGCTTAAAGAATGAAGGCAGCCAGTAGGGTCACACCAAGTAAAGCGGTCGATAAAATGAATAACCCGCGCACCCTTTCGCATTTGCCAGTAAAGATCTCATCGTGATGATGGTGATACTCTTTACTCTTAATGTAATGGTATAACCGCACCTGTTTGGTGACGTTACCATGGGTGGTGAAAAATCCATTGCCATCCACTTGCTGATAAAGCAAGGGATGCGCTTCACGCATGATGTAAATTAAAGAACGAAGAGCGGTGAGATAACGGACCATGTTTACTCCCGTTACTACCATTAGCGCAAATAAGATTGTGTCTCCACTGATCATCTTTTCCTCCCTACATCTTCAACGATGCTCAAGAGATAAAGACGACCAATGCTTCGTCCTTAACCCGCTGCTTACCGCGTCGGGAACACGTTATGCAGCTGGAGCACCCATAATTGAAGATGAACCTTCTTTTGCCATTTGTGCTAGATCTTTATCGATGAAGAACAATGCTTTACCGTCTTCACCAACTAATTCGATCTTATCTAAAATCCCTTTAAACAACTTCTCTTCTTCGTGCTGTTCAGCCACGTACCACTGTAGGAAGTTAAACGTAGAGTAGTCTTGGCTTGTAAATGCAACATGCGCCAATTTGTTGATCTTTTCCGTGATCATTTGCTCATGTTCGTAGGTTTCACGGAAAACATCGCCAAGGCTAGCAAAGTCATGCTTAGGTGCTTCAATCGCACCTAGGATTGGCATTGAGCCAGTTTCACTTACATAAGTGAAAAGACGTTGCATGTGCTCCATTTCTTCTACGGCGTGAGCGCGTAAAAATTCAGCCGCACCTTCAAAACCTTTGTCTTCACACCAAGCACTCATTTGTAAGTATAGATTGGATGAGAAAAATTCTAGGTTAATTTGCTCATTCAATTGTTCAACCATAGTTTGAGACAGCATGTTAACTCCTATTTATGTGCATGCGTTTTGCGCCACTATAACATGATTACTGTGGCAACACTTTGTACCTACGATATTGATATGAGATCACTTCAGCAAAATTATCTGAGACTTAGTGCTAATCTGACACTATGACCTTATCAAGGAGATAGCAATATGAGTTACAAACACGTACTTGTGGCAGTCGACCTCTCAGACGACAGTAAAGTGTTGATTAAGAAAGCCGTGTCACTGGCTAAACCTCTGGATGCGAAAGTCTCTTTCATTCATATCGATGTGAATTACGCCGAGCTTTACACCGGGCTTATCGACATCAACATGGCGGAGGCGCAACACCAAGCGATGGAAGCGTCTCGTACACAGTTAGCGAATTTTGAAGAATACGCAGAGTACCCAATCACGCATACGTTAGTCGGTAGCGGTGATTTGAGTAACGAGCTGTGCGATACCATTCAGGACTACAATATTGATTTGGTGGTTTGTGGTCATCACCAAGATTTCTGGAGCAAGATTCTTTCGTCGACGCGTCAGCTTATTAACTGCTCACCCGTCGATATGCTGGTCGTACCGCTAAAAGACTGATTTGCGTTGGCGTGACCTTAAAACTTGGTTAGACTGCGGGCACATTTGTTGTTGATAAAGATTCTCATCCATGGCTTATCTATCCGCAGTTACCCTACTTTGGGCATTCTCATTTAGCCTGATCGGCGTTTACCTTGCCGGTCAGGTTGACTCTTGGTTCTCAGTTTTCATGCGCGTTGCGCTGGCGAGCCTAGTCTTCATTCCTTTCTTAAAATTCCGTGGCGTAAGCAAATCTCTGATCGCGAAATTGATGATCGTGGGCGGCTTCCAACTCGGCTTAATGTATTGCTTCTATTACCAGTCTTTCCTACTCCTTTCTGTACCAGAAGTGCTGCTATTCACCGTATTTACCCCTATTTACGTCACCTTGATTTATGACTTCTTGAAAGGTCGATTCTCGCCTTGGTATTTGGTTACGGCGGCAATCGCTGTGCTGGGCGCGGCGTGGATTAAGTTTGCAGGCATCAATGAAAACTTCTTGATGGGCTTTTTGGTCGTACAAGGAGCGAACCTGTGTTTTGCCATCGGTCAGGTCGGCTATAAATACATTATGGAAACCGAGTCGGTTGAACTGCCGCAGCACACGGTATTTGGTTACTTCTACTTGGGCGCATTATGCGTAGCGACCGTCGCCTTTGCTCTGATGGGTAACTTGGACAAAATGCCAACCACAGCTACGCAATGGGGCATTCTGACTTACCTTGGTTTGATTGCATCAGGCTTTGGTTACTTTGCGTGGAACAAAGGCGCAACCATGGTCAACGCGGGTGCACTTGCGGTAATGAACAACGCGCTCGTCCCTGCTGGTTTGATTGTGAATATCGTAATTTGGAACCGCGATGTTGATGTGACACGACTTGCCATTGGTGGTGCAATCATCATGCTATCGCTGTGGATTAACGAAACTTGGGTGAAAAAACGCGTAGAGATGAGTTACGCCAACAAGTAACACAGCTAACCCTACAAACATTTCGACAATAAAAAACGCTCACCAACTGGAGAGCGTTTTTTTGATGTGATTCGATTAATGCACTTTGGCTTGCGAGCTTGTGCTCATCAATGTGTTTGGTGGCGTTGGTAGCAACACCTCTAGTTTGGCATTTCGCGCTTCAAGCTTGCGCTGGCGTTTGAGCAATTTTTGCTGCTTTTTGGCTAACTTAAGCAACTTCTTCTGCTGCTTGTAATGTTTCTTAACCGCTTTCTTCGCCTTCTTCAGCGCTTTCTTATCTGACAAATCAAACATAGCTGGCGCCTCTAGCTTAGTGGTTGGAGTTACCGCTGCGACTTTTGCTGCTAGTTTTTTCTCTTTCACTCGTTCCACAACACGTTTAACGATCGCGGCTTTCTCTGCGCTTTGCTCAGACGCCATGATGATTGGGGTATCTTGAGTAAGAGATGAGGTTGGCAGTGCTTCCGCCAATAGACCACAAGCCTGTTGCTCGGATAGCGGTTTGTCTTGGCACTTTTGAGGTGGAATCGCGGCAGGCTTACACAAGGTGTTTTTCGATGCAGAAGAACGAGCACAAGAGCGGCAGACAAACTTAGGTGCCACCACTAGGCGGTGAATATCACCCAAACTCTCAGCAATCTGTTTGCGGCTCATCTTACATAAACGTTTCGCCATGCTACTACTCCAGCTTCCCAATTCTCGACTGTTTTACTCTACGGCATCACACAAGTGAAATAATAATAATTCTTAGTTAGATATACAGTCAGTATGCCGAATTAGCAAGAGAAAAGTATCAATAAGCAGAGCAAACACCAGATACAAACACAGCGCCAAATTAGGCGCTGTGAGAAGAAGTTTTTTGTCGTCAGACGTTTAGTCGAATTACGCCATTGATGCCTTCACATACACATCGAAACGGTTCTTTTTGGTTTCGATTGCCATGCTTGGCTTTTGCTCATCAAGCCAGTTGGCGTAATCAGGGCGTTTGACCACCACACGCTTACTCGCCAATGCCATAGCCGGCGCCAACAAACCATCCGCATCAAGATCTGGACCAACCAGAGATTGGAAGACGCGCATCTCTTTCTTCACTAATGCCGATTTCTTTTTGTTTTCAGGGTGTGGGTACATCGGGTCGAGGTAAACCACATCTGGCTGGACAAAGTCTTTATCTTGCGCCAATTGCTCCAACGCATCATGACTAGAAGCGTGAATCAAAGACATACGCTCTGATACCCAAGTACCGATCTCTGGATCGTGTTTCGCGCGAGCCAAACCGTCATCCAACAATGCAGCGACCACTGGGTGACGCTCAACCATTTGGACTTTACAACCTAACGACGCCAATACGAACGCATCACGCCCTAAACCGGCAGTGCCATCCAGTACGGTTGGGGTTGCGCCTTTGTTCAAACCCGCCGCTTTCGCGATTGCCTGACCTTTACCACCACCGAACTTGCGACGATGCCCTACTGCACCACCAATCAAATCCACAAAGATTGCACCCAGCTTTGGCTCATCCACTTTACGCAGCTCTAAACGCTCTGTCGTTAGGACTAAGGCAAAGTCACTGTCATCAGTGTGAGAAAGCTGCCAACGCGCAGCGAGTTCATCAAGGTGAGACTGTTGAGATGGGTCTTCACAAATCAATTGCAGTTGCAAAAGGAGGCTCCAGTAAAATCGGTTTAACTGGCGCTGAGTGTATACCCAACCCGCCTCTAATTGCTAGGCTGGGGAGAAGTTAGATGACGTTCGTCTGGATGGTTAAAGTTGCTGAAGTTCGTCAACCAGCTCAGCCAAAGGTTTAGGGTGCCCAATGCCATAACCTTGCCCATAGTCGACACCAAGCTCGATCAGCAGCTCTCTGACTTGGTCATTCTCAACAAATTCCGCCACCGTGACTTTGCCCATCTGCTTGGCTAAGTCGTTGATTGAACGCACCATCACGCGGTCCATCTCGTTTACGTTGATATCTCGCACGAAAAGACCATCAATTTTCACGATATCGACTGGAAGCTGCTTTAAGTAGCCGAAAGAAGACAAGCCAGAACCAAAATCGTCCAACGCAATCAAACAGCCCAGCGTGCGTACGCGAGTGAAGAAGCCAAGCGCTTGGTCGATATTGCTCATCGCTGCAGTTTCGGTAATTTCTAAACAGATCTTCTCACAAGGAATCGAGGACGACTGCAAACGCTCCAGCAGGAAGTCGATAAACTCTTGATTCCCCATCGACTGACCGGACAAGTTGATCGCGCAGCGTCCGAGTTTTTCTACTATCTCTGGGCGAGCTTCAAACCATTCTAGGGTTTGGGTGATTACTTGTTTATCAATCCAGTGCGCGATGTTGTAGCGCTCAGAAGCTGGGATAAAAACACCAGGAGACAAGTAATTGCCCTGTGCATCACGAATACGTACCAGAATCTCAAAGCACAATGGTGAACCTTCACCGCTTAAGTTAACAATGCGCTGAGCAAACAGTTCAAGACGCTTACTCGACAGCGCTTCGTGCACTAGATTAACGCTCTGCATTTCTAACTGGCGACGCTGCAGCTCTTCGTTATCTAAGCTGAATAGGTTATAGCGATTGCGTCCCTGCTCTTTGGCAACATGACACGCGGAATCTGCTTGAGCGTGGACCATTTGTGGCGTTTCGGCAGTGTGGTCAATGATACGAATGCCCACTGAGCAGCTCATAAACAGTTGCGTGTCTTCCCAACGGAAAAGCTGTTCGCTCAAGGTCGTGATGATCTGCTTGGCAACGTTAATTGCACCGTGCTCATCGCAATCTTTCAACAACACAGCAAATTCATCACCGCCCATGCGCGCCAAGACTGCATTGTATGGCAGCACTTCTTCCAACATGCTGGCACAGAACTGAATAGCCGCATCACCGGCATCATGACCCACGGTATCGTTAAGCACTTTGAGCTGGTCAAGATCGAGGTACAACATGGCGTGCACGCGACGGTGGCTTTCTACTTCTCGCAGTGCGGTTTGCAGCTCTAACTCGAAGTAGTTGCGGTTGTAGGTGTCAGTCAGCAAGTCATAGCGTGCTTGGTACTCCAGCTGCTTGGCGAGCTTCTTGGTCTCAGTAATGTCTTCACCTACGATCAGCAATTGGTCGGAATCTCTTAATGGGCGAATGTTTTCACGCACCCAAACGCGGTGACCATCCGCATGACGATATTCGATTTCGCGACGCCAAACGCCGTGCATCACTTGCTGCGGTTGCAATAACACTTGGCGCGGGATCAGCGCTTTTTCGTCCGAATAGAACTCACGTAGGCGATGCCCCAACATATCCAGCGGTTGATAGCCCAAAAGCTGCTGAGCAAAACGGTTCACTTCCTGAATGCGGTTATTGTTATCTAACGTCACCATCATTACCGGTTGCTGCTCGTAGTAGTTACGCAAACTCGATTCACGTTGGTAGAGCTTATCTTCCATCGCTTTCCGGCTGGTGATGTCACGCGCTTCGAACAAGTATTGCTCTTGATTCGCCACTTGCTGAGAAAACGGTTTGAGGGACACTTCCAGCACCATAGCGCCATGTTCTTTACTCCAGATCTCCGTTTCAAAAGTGGAGACTTGGCGATGACTGGATTGGAAGTAATTGGCAAGTAGCTGGCGTGCTTCTTCGCTCCAGTTTTTATGATGCCAAAGCGGACGATCGAGACGCATATCCTGATGATTGAGTAACGATTGCAGACGATCGTTACCAGATTTAAGCAAACCATGTTGGTCGAGTATGCCCATGTACTGCATGCTTTGGTCAAACACCGATTCCAAAATCGTCTGGCTCTCGCGAGCAATACTTTCGCTGCGACGAATGCGATGCAAGTAGTAACTAAGCAGCATAATCACGATGGTCATCGCCACCAGCACACTGCCAAACAGCTTAATTTCTCTGGCGTAACGCTCAGTAAATTCCACCGGCTTATTGAAGAACACCGACGAGGCTTCTTGTTCTGCGCCTAAACCCCAACGCACAACCGATTGATAGTCGAGTTTGATGTCCGATTCTGCACGCACAATCGCAGGCAAAGGTTGCTGTGGGTTATCCAGCACTTGCGCCAACAACTTCGCAGCTTTAAAACCTTGGCGATAGCCGGTTTGAATCACACCACCGACCGCACCGTGCCCAAGTCCAATATCGTGCACCATAAACAGAGGTGCGTTAGAGGCTTGGTTGATATCACGCCAGTCTTTATCGGTCGCGACGTTACCGTGAATATCGCGGTAGTAAGTCCAAAACAGCACCACCTTGTCGATGCTCATTTGCGACACTTGTTGTTTTAGGTCATCTACCGTTTCCGGCACTAAATGAAGGATTTTGTCGCGATATGCTGGGTTATCATCAAGAAAGTCTTCGATCTGAGCACGAAGTGCGGCACCAGTAACAGAATGGTCACTGACAATAAGGATTTGCTTGTGGGTCGGATGCAAACGCTCAATTAAGGCGAGGTTGGCGGACAGATCGACGTCTTCAATCACGCCTGTCGCGTTCAGGCCTTGATGCAGTGAAGGATGATAGTTGTTGATGCCACTGAAAATCACTGGTGTATCTTTGATAACCGAAGACAAACGCTGCATCAAAGCAAGTGCATTGTTATCGCTGACCACGATCGCGTCAAAATGCTCTTCGCTCAGTTTGGTACGATAAAGAGACTCCAGCTGACTAAAGAAGTGCTGGCTTTGACTGCGCTTGGAATCGAGATACAAGACGCGAGTATCGAGCTGTCGCCCCTCAAGCTGCTGGGTGAAACCACGCTGGATAGAATCAGTCCAGAAGAAACCTTGATGGTAAGAGTGAACAACGAGGACTTTTTGCTCTTGCGCCGCAGCGACAGCACTGAACATGATCGCTATGCAAAACAGAAAAAATGGCACATCAACTCCATGACTTCAGAGCTACCTCGCGGTTATCCCTGCGTAAACCTTGTGAATCCTGTCCGCTGTGAGTATAAAATGAACTTTAAACCTCATACCCAACGGAAATAATTGTATGAATGCGAGCTTGCCTAAACTCGACGATCTCGATCGCGCTATTCTCAAAACTCTGATGGCGGATGCGCGTAAGCCTTACGCGGAAATGGCAAAACAATTTAATGTCAGCCCGGCGACCATCCACGTTCGTATCGAGAAAATGAAAGCGGCAGACATCATCGAAGGTACTGAGGTAATCGTCAATACCAAAAAGCTAGGATATGACGTATGTTGCTTTATCGGCATCAACTTGAATGCCGCGCGCGACTATCATTCAGCGCTAGAAAAGCTCAATGCCCTCGATGAAGTGGTAGAAGCTTACTACACCACAGGCGCGTATAACATATTCGTCAAATTGATGTGCAAATCGATTGAAGAGCTGCAATTTGTATTGATTGATAAGCTTCAGGCGATCGACGAAGTGCAATCCACCGAGACGCTGATCTCGCTGCAAAACCCGATCAATCGCAGCGTAAATCCATAACACTCTGAATCAGATACTAAAAGTTAAATCTAAGAACAAAAAAATGGGCAGCCACTTGGCTGCCCATTTTCATTCTCAATCGAGATTACGCTGCGATACCAGAATGGCGCAGTAGCGCATCTATTTCTGGCTCACGACCACGGAAGCGCTTAAATAGCTCCATTGGTTCTTCACTGCCACCCATTTCTAGGATGTTATTCAAGAAACTTAGACCGGTTTCTTTGTTGAAGATGCCTTCTTCTTCAAAGCGAGAGAACGCATCTGAAGACAGCACTTCTGCCCATAGGTAGCTGTAGTAACCTGCGCTGTAACCACCAGCGAAGATGTGACCAAAGCTGTGTGAGAAACGCGCCCACTCAACCGCTGGTACAACTGCCACTTTCTCTTTCACTTCTGCCAAGGTTTCCAGCACACGAGCACCCACTTCTGGGTCGTATTCTGTGTGCAGAGTGAAGTCGAACAAGCCGAACTCTAGCTGACGTAGGATGCCCATCGCCGACTGGAAGTTCTTCGCGGCTAGCATTTTGTCTAGCATCGCTTTTGGTAGCGGTTCGCCAGTCTCATAGTGACCAGAAATAAACGCCAGCGCGTCTTCTTCCCAACACCAGTTTTCTAGGAACTGACTTGGTAGCTCAACCGCATCCCAAGGCACACCGTTGATACCCGATACCGCGCCTGTTTCTACTTGCGTCAGCATGTGGTGGATACCGTGACCAAACTCGTGGAACAGAGTCACCACTTCATCGTGCGTAAACAGTGCAGGCTTGTCGCCCACAGGACGGTTAAAGTTACACGTTAGGTAAGCAACCGGTGTTTGTAGCTCGCCTGATAGCGTTACGCGACGACCACGGCAATCGTCCATCCACGCACCGCCACGTTTGTGTTCGCGTGCGTATAGATCTAGGTAGAAGCTGCCACGTAGTGTGCCTTCGCCGTCGAAGATATCGAAGAAACGCACTGACTCGTGCCAAGTATCCACGCCTTCACGCTCTGTAACTGTCATACCAAACACGCGGTTTAGTACTTCAAATAGACCACTTACCGCTTTTGATTCAGGGAAGTAAGGACGCAGTTCTTCATCCGAAATTTGGAATAAGTGCTGCTTTTGCTTCTCGCTGTAGTACGCAATGTCCCACACGTTTAGTTCGCTAACACCAAATTCTGCGTTAGCAAACTGGCGTAGCTCTTCGATTTCGCGCTCACCTTGTGGTTTCGCTTTGGTTGCCAAATCGTTCAAGAAACCAAGAACTTGCGCTGGGTTCTCTGCCATTTTGGTTGCCAGAGATTTCTCGCTGTAAGTGTTGAAACCCAACATACGAGAGATTTCATGACGCAGTTTTAGCTGCTCAGTGATGATTTCCGTGTTGTCCCACTTGCCTGCGTTTGGACCACGGTCAGAAGCGCGCGTTACGTACGCTTCGTACACTTCTTTACGTAGGTCTTGGTTATCACAGTACGTCATCACTGGTAGGTAAGATGGGATATCTAGCGTGATTAGGTAGCCATCGAGCTCTTTTGCTTCTGCTGCCGCTTTTGCCGCCGCAAGTGCAGATTCTGGCATACCCGCTAGGTCTTTTTCGTCGGCAACGTGCTTTGTCCAACCCATGGTTGCATCCAGCACGTTGTTGGAGAATTTTGAGCTCAGCTCAGACATGCGCTTGCTGATTTCGCCGTAGCGATGTTGCTCATCTGATGGTAAACCGATGCCCGAAAGCTCGAAGTCACGCAGTGAATCTGAAATAGTCTTCTGCTGTGCACGCGTCAGCGTCGCGTACTCTTCGCTGGCTTTGATCGCCTTGTACGCTTCGTAAAGACCTTTGTGCTGACCAACCCAAGTACCGTACTCAGACAGGATTGGCAGACAACTTTCGTAAGCTTCACGCAGCGCTTCGCTGTTCACTACTGAGTTCATGTGACCCACTGGTGACCAAATGCGGCTCAAGCGGTCATCCGCTTCTTCAATTGGCGCGATCACACTGGTCCAGCTTGGGTTTGCGTTTTCTTTTAGTACCTCGTCAATCTTGGCACGACAATCCGCAATCGCCTGCTCCACTGCAGGTTTAATGTGTTCTGGTTTGATTTGCGAAAACGGAGGAAGATCCGTAAACGTAAGAAGTGGATTAGACATGAATAATTCCTTTTGTGTTTTGGCTCTGTATTTGCCTATTCGCATTTGCAAAGAACCTATTGGTGTTTGCAAAACAGTAGGCGAACTCAATGCACAGGCAAGCCGACAACATGGATGGGGGGATTTCCGTTCCCTTTCTCGATGCAGCAATGACCGAATGGGTCAAAGAGCGCTTACTCTGTCCTTGAGTCTTGTTATGCCTAAGTTCGGTTTGGCACTCTATTGGAGCGGCACAATCCCACTTAGGTTCAATTTGTTTACTCATACTAAGTATGGGTGACTTAAAGAAATTTCAATAGCGAATCCCTATCAGTGATACTGATTTGAATCGAAGTTCTACTTCTTCAAGTTACTTGAGTATAATACCGCCATATCGCGAAAATCACAGACCACACTCAGTCAAAGAGTGTTTCGAGAGTTTAATTTGTTAAGTTACCGCCACAGCTTCCACGCTGGCAACCATGCTGACGTGGTAAAACACATCGTTCAAAGCCTCATTCTTGATGCACTAAAGCAAAAAGATAAGCCGTTTGTTTATCACGATACCCACTCGGGTGTGGGACGCTACGATCTGACTCACGAATGGTCTGAGAAAACGGGCGAATACAAACAAGGCATCGCACGCATTTGGGACAACTCAAACATCCCTGAAGAGATCGCAAGCTACATCGATTCAATCAAAACATTGAACAACGGTGAGAACCTGCGTTACTACCCAGGCTCACCGCGTGTTGCACGTGCGCAAATCCGCCCACAAGACCGCATGGTTCTAACTGAGCTGCACCCAGCCGATCACCCGCTACTAGAACAAGAGTTCCACCGCGATCGCCAAGTGAGCATCTACAAAGAAGATGGCTTTAAGCGTCTGAAAGGCAGCCTGCCACCGCAAGAACGTCGTGGTTTGGTGCTGATTGACCCACCATACGAGCTAGCGAAAGAGTACCGCGACGTCGTGCAAGCGATTTACCAAAGCCACAAACGTTGGGCAACGGGCATCTACGCGATTTGGTACCCAGTAGTAAACCGCCATGACATCGAAGACATGATTGAAGGCTTGGAAGGGCTTGGCATTCGCAAAATTCTGCAAATCGAATTGGGCGTATCTCCAGACACCAACGAGCGCGGCATGACGGCATCAGGCATGATCGTGATTAACCCACCGTGGAAACTGGAAAGCCAGATGAAAGAAATTCTGCCATTCCTGCAAGAAGCGATCGCGCCAGCAACGGGTCACTGGAAAGTCGACTGGATCGTTCCAGAATAAAAAACACTTAATTTCAGAACCTTAAAGCGCAACGATGACCTCGTTGCGCTTTTTTTTATTTATCTTCTAAAAAATTTTCGTCTTCGCTTCGTCTTTTCTTTTTTGCCTGCGTCTTAGGGATGTAAACAAGCTAAAACATAGAGAGAAATGACCATGCTTAAAGTTATCAGTTTTAAAATTTGCCCATTTGTTCAACGCGTAACAGCGGCACTAGAAGCAAAACAGATCCCTTACGAGATTGAATACATCAACCTAAAAGACAAGCCACAATGGTTCCTAGACATCTCACCAAACGGTCAAGTGCCTGTGATGGTGACAGAATCTGGCACGGCACTGTTTGAGTCTGATGCGATTATCGAATACATCGAAGACGAATACGGTCCGTTAGAGCAAGGCGTGACAAACGAACAACGCGCCCTAGACCGAGCTTGGAGCTACCTAGGTTCTAAACACTACTTGGCACAATGCGGCACGATGAGCAGCAAAGACCAAGCAACCTTTGAAGAACGTGCAGAGAAACTGAGCAAAGCGTTCCAAAAAGCAGAAAACCAACTGTCTGGTGAAACCAAGTTCTTTAAATCCGATGAACTAAGTAATGTGGACATGGCGTGGTTGCCGCTTCTGCATCGCGCTGCCATCGTCAAAGCGCATTCTGGTTACGACTTCTTCTGTGGTCTGCCAAAAATGCAGGCATGGCAAAAGCACATCCTAGAATCAGGATTGGTAGAGAAGACAGTATCGGAAGATTTCGTGCAGCTGTTTAGCAATTTCTACCTAACCAACACTTATCTTGCGGACGGCAAAGACGTGCAAGCTCAAGGCGGTTGTGGGTCAACAAGTTGTTGTGGCTAAGCCAACGGCCGAAAGTAAAAAAACCAATGGGGTGAGCTCTCACCCCATTCATTCTCAATATCCAGAGTTTCTGCCATGTTAAAAGTCATCAGTTTTAAAATTTGTCCGTTTTTTCAATATGTCACCGCAATGCTTAAAGCAAAGCACATTCCGTTTGAAGTCGAATATGCCGACTTCAATAACTGCTTATTCGACATTTCCCCAAACGGTAAAGCACCCATTGTGATCACCGAAAACAACACAGTCTTATTCGATGCTGATGCCATCGTCAGCTACTTGGATAAGCAATATTCAGGCTTACTCCAACCTCGCTCCACAGAAGATATCGCTTTATTAGAAGCTTGGGCAAACTACGGTTCCAAACAATATGTACCGCAGTGCAGCACCATGCGTAGTGTTGATGAGGCAGAGTTTAAGCAGCACTGGAGAGTCTTTGAAAAAGCGCTGATTAATATGGAAAAGCAATTGGGCTCAAGTGTGTTTTTCTTTGGTGACGAACTCAGTCGAGTGGATATAGCTTGGTTGCCGATATTGCATCGTGCATGGTTGGTGGAAAAAACAACCGGACACGATATGTTCCGTGACTTTCCAAACGTTAAACGTTGGCAAGAGAACATCATGAAACTTGATTGGTTAATGGAGACAGTTTCTGAAGATTTTGAGGAAGTCTTTAACCGTTTTTATCTCTCGAACACATTTCTTTCCAATGTCTAAACGTGATGTCTAAGCATTCGAAACACGATGAAAGTACTTCTAAAACACTAAGCGGAATAGCGCCTTATTCTGCTTTGTTACCCTTTCATCGCTATTTGTCATAAGCAATGTCACTTTTTCCCATTTAGGAAATTGCTAGACTCGATTTATGATAGGGACATGGAATTAACAACAATTCCGTTGGGCTGTTGAGTTCATCACCCACCACCCCAATGTAATTATTGTCAGACAAAATTAATAAGCTCTTGGAGAAAGTAATGGCGACTCATTTTGATTATATCTGTATCGGCGGCGGCAGCGGCGGTATCGCATCAGCAAACCGTGCGGCAATGTACGGTGCTAAAGTAGCGCTTATCGAAGCTCAAGACCTTGGCGGTACCTGTGTAAACGTTGGTTGTGTGCCTAAGAAAGTGATGTGGCACGGCGCGCAAGTTGCAGAAGCAATGAACCTGTACGCAGAAGACTACGGCTTCGATGTAGATGTAAAAGGTTTCGACTGGAGCAAACTGGTTGAGAGTCGTCAGGCTTACATTGGTCGTATCCACCAATCTTACGACCGCGTTCTTGGCAACAACAAAGTAAACGTTATCAAAGGCTTTGCTAAGTTCGTTGACGAGAAAACAGTTGAAGTAAACGGTGAACACTACACAGCGGATCACATCCTGATCGCAGTGGGTGGTCGTCCAACGATTCCAAACATCCCAGGCGCAGAATACGGCATCGATTCAAACGGCTTCTTCGAGCTTGCTGAGCAACCAAAACGCGTTGCAGTGATCGGCGCGGGTTACATCGCGGTAGAAATCGCTGGCGTACTGCATGCACTAGGCACAGAAACACACCTATTCGTTCGTAAAGAATCACCGCTACGTAGCTTCGATCCAATGATCATCGAAACGCTAGTAGAAGTAATGGACGCAGAAGGTCCAACGCTGCACACCCACTCTGTTCCAAAAGAAGTGGTAAAAGAAGCAGACGGCAGCCTAACTCTGCACCTAGAAAACGGTGAGAGCCAAAACGTTGATACCCTAATCTGGGCAATCGGTCGTCACCCAGCAACTGACGCTATCAACCTAGCATCAACTGGCGTTGCAACGAACGATCGTGGCTACATCAAGGTAGACGAGTACCAAGAAACCAACGTGAAAGGCATCTACTGTGTAGGTGACATCATGGAAGGCGGTATCGAGCTAACACCAGTGGCTGTTAAAGCGGGTCGTCAACTTTCTGAGCGTCTGTTCAACAACAAACCAAACGCGAAGATGGACTACGATTTGGTACCAACTGTGGTATTCAGCCACCCACCAATCGGCACTATCGGTCTAACGACTCAAGAAGCAGAAGAGAAGTACGGCAAAGACAACATCAAAGTCTACACGTCTGGCTTTACTGCGATGTACACAGCGGTTACTAAGCACCGTCAACCATGTAAGATGAAGCTAGTATGTGCTGGCGAAGAAGAAACGGTTGTTGGTCTACACGGCATCGGCTTTACCGTTGATGAAATGATTCAAGGCTTCGGCGTAGCAATGAAGATGGGCGCAACCAAAGCAGACTTCGACTCTGTTGTGGCTATCCACCCAACAGGCTCTGAAGAGTTCGTAACGATGCGTTAATCACGCGTGAATCACTTTGCGATTTAAGCAGATAAACAAAAAGGGTCATCAATTACTTGATGACCCTTTTTCTATTCACGTTTTAAAACGCTCGGGGGTATTTCGGAGCCGTTTGCGCGTTTTACTTAACTGCGCGAACCAATTCAGCAATACCTTCCCAATCGCCGTTGTCCATCATAGCGGTTGGCACCATCCAAGTACCGCCACAAGCGACAACCGATTTCAGCGCTAGGTAATCTTCCACGTTAGATGGGCTTACACCACCTGTTGGCATGAACTCCACTGGGTAAACTGCCGTTAGTGCTTTAAGCATGTTTACGCCGCCTGATGGCTCTGCAGGGAAGAACTTCAGGGTACGTAGACCCATTTCCATCGCTTGCTCAACCAAACTTGGGTTGTTCACACCCGGTACGATTGTCACGTTGCGTTGCTGACAGTATTTCACTGTGGTTGGGTTGAAACCTGGGCTCACGATAAAGTCCACACCCGCTTCAATCGCGATGTCCACTTGCTCTGTTGTCAGTACTGTACCAGCACCGATCAGCAATTCTGGGTACGCTTCACGCATGATGCGGATCGACTCAGCCGCCGCTTCAGTGCGGAATGTTACTTCCGCACATGGTAAACCGTTTTCTACCAACACTTTTGCCAGTGGCAGAGCGTGTGCTACATCGTTGATTGCGATAACTGGGACGATTTTGATTTCTCTTAATCGTTGTTCAAGTGTTGTCATGGGTAACCTCTAAAGAATAAAGCTTAATGTTGCTACGATAATAAATGCGATACCACCAAGTAAAGTTTCCATTACCGTCCAAGTTTTTAGCGTTGTTTTCTCATCCATCTCTAGTAGACGAGATACTAGCCAGAAACCAGAGTCGTTGAAGTGAGAAAGCACTGTTGCACCACCTGCAATCGCGATAACGATAAAGCATAGGTCTAGCTCGCTCAAACCAGTTGATGCTGCCACTACTGGTGCGATAAGTGCTGCTGTTGTCGTTAGTGCTACGGTTGCTGAGCCTTGAGCAACACGCAGACAGGTAGAGATAACAAACGCTGCTACGATCACTGGCATACCTGTGTCAGTCAGAACGTCTGCTAGTGCATCACCGATACCACTTGCACGCAGTACGCCACCAAACATGCCGCCCGCACCTGTTACTAGGATAACGCCACAGATCGGAGCCAATGAGTCGCCACACAGCTTCTCAAGTTTTGCCATGCCGTAGTCTTTCGCGAATACCGCAAGAGACACTAGCAGAGTAATCAGAAGTGCTACCGGTGTTTTACCTAGCATACGTAGGAACTCAACCAGTGCTGTTTTACCATCAATCACACCCGCAACCGCTAGTGTGTTCAATACTGTGTCTAAACAGATTAGCAGTACAGGCAGCACTAGGATGGTCATTACTGTGCCAAATTTTGGCAGCTTAGATTCATCAACTTGTGTTTCACCGTTGAAGAATGCTTTTGATAGTGGGATATCGAATTTCTTGCCTGCGTACAGACCAAATAGGTAAGCGCCTAGGTACCAAGTTGGGATAGCCACTAGGATACCAACAACAAGCAATAGACCAATGTTTGCGCCTAGGAATTCTGCTGCTGCAACTGGACCTGGATGCGGAGGAACAAAGCCGTGCATTACTGCAAACGCACCCGCTGCTGGTAGTGCGTATTTGATTGGCGAACCACCAAAGCGTGCTGCCACACTTAGGATGATTGGCATCATTACCACTAGACCAGCGTCAAAGAAGATTGGGAAACCGAACAGTAGTGAAGCCACACCCAATGCAAATGGTGCGCGCTCTTTACCGAAGCGTCCAATCAAAGTATCTGCCAGCACTTGCGCACCGCCAGTGACTTCCAAAATCTTACCGATCATTGCGCCAAGACCAACCAGCAATGCAACTGAAGCCAACGTGCCACCAAAGCCACTCATCATGGTTGGGACAACTTGGTCAGAAGAAACGCCAGTCGCAATCGCAGTACCTAAACTCACCATAGTTAGGGAAGCAAAAGCGTGCACTTTTAGCTTAATAATCAATACAAGTAACGCTGCAATCGCGAGGACTGCAATCGTTAATAGGAACGTAGGGTCTGGAGCTTGGGTTAGCTGTTCCATGGGTTCACCTTTAAAAATTATTGTTTGTGTTGTGGTTCACATTTATTTGAGTTACCGGTAACATGTTACCGATAACATGAATAAGATAAACCCATATTTTAAAGTGAATTCAAAAATTGAGATCACGCGCAAATTTGTTATGAGGATAAGTTATGGCTGGTAGTAGTGTCGTCGTTATGGGCGTTTGTGCGAGTGGCAAAACCACAATTGGTGAGCACTTGGCGAAAAAGCTAGGACGTAAATTCATTGATGGTGATGATCTTCACCCACGAGCAAACATTCAGAAGATGGCGTCGGGCCAACCTCTGAACGACGACGACCGCAAACCTTGGCTAGAACGTATCCGCGACGCTGCTTATAGCTTAGAAAGCAAAAACGAGCACGGCATTATTGTCTGCTCAGCACTAAAAAAGATTTATCGTGACCAAATCCGCGAAGGCAACGAAAACGTGACCTTTCTTTTCCTAGATGGCAGCAAAGAACTGATCCTTGAGCGTATGCGTGCTCGTCAAGGTCACTTCATGAAAGAGAACATGGTCAACAGCCAGTTCGAAGCTCTAGAACGCCCAGAAGATGAGCCTCGCACCATTTTCGTCAGCATTGATGCAACCATCGAAGACGTTGTGTCGAATGCCGCTGAGTTAATCCTAGTGCAAGACGAGGCAATGGCATGACTCATCAAGTAATTTTAGACGTTACTCAACGCTTAGTTGAGCGCAGCCAAGAGGCGCGAGCGGCATTTCTTGCTCGCGCTGAAGTCCAAGCCGAAGCAGGCAAAGGTCGCGTCGGTCTGTCTTGCGGTAACTTGGCTCACGCTGTTGCGGCATCTTGTTCTTCTGAAAAGAAAAGCATTCTGGATTTCACTCATTCGAATGTAGCGCTGATCAGTGCTTACAACGATATGTTAAGTGCCCACCAGCCGTACCAACACTACCCTGATCAAATCAAACAAGTGCTGTCTGGTTACGGTCACACTGCGCAAGTTGCTGGCTGTGTTCCGGCAATGTGTGATGGCGTGACTCAAGGTCAAGCGGGCATGGACATGTCACTGTTTTCTCGTGACTTAATTGCTCAATCAACAGCACTTTCACTGAGCCACAACGTATTCGATGCGACCTTGCTTTTGGGTATCTGCGACAAAATCGCACCGGGACAATTGATGGGCGCGCTGTCTTACGCACACTTACCAACGGCGTTTGTGCCAGCAGGTTTGATGGCAACAGGCATCAGCAATGAAGAGAAAGTCGACGTTCGCCAAAAATACGCGGCGGGCGAAGTAGGTAAAGACGCACTGCTTGATATGGAGTGTCGCGCTTACCACTCGGCGGGCACGTGTACTTTCTACGGCACGGCAAACACTAACCAGCTTGTGTTTGAAGCAATGGGTTTAATGCTGCCAGGTTCGGCATTCATCCATCCACATACTGAGCTACGTAAGGCACTGACCGATCACGCAGCTCTGAAAATTGCGGCAATGAATGCAGGTTCAGCCAACTTCCGCCCATTATCTGAAGTTGTCACAGAAAAGAGCCTAATCAACGGTATTATTGCGCTGTTGGCATCGGGCGGCAGCACCAACCACACTATCCATATGTTGGCAGTGGCGCGTGCAGCAGGTTTGATTCTGACATGGCAAGACATCAGTGACCTATCTGAAGTCGTGCCACTATTAGCGCGCGTTTACCCGAATGGTCCAGCTGACATGAACGCATTCCAAGAAGCGGGCGGCGTACCTGCGTTATTGCATCGTTTGGACGAGTCGGGCTTGCTTCATCGTGACGTGAAACCGGTATTCGGCGAGTTCGAAGACCAAATGACGCTACCTGCACTAGTCGACGGCAAACTGACTTGGACACCATGTGGTGGCAGCCAAGACGGCGAAGTGATTGCTGCGCCAACGCAAGCTTTCCAAAACACCGGTGGTACTCGCGTACTCAACGGTAACTTGGGTAAAGCGGTAGTGAAAGTATCTGCGGTGAAAGAAGATCAGCGCATCATCGAAGCGCCTGCGATCGTATTCCAATGCCAACACGAAGTGGAAGCGGCGTACAAACGCGGTGAACTAAACCAAGATTGCATAGTGGTTGTGACGCACAACGGTCCTGCAGCGAACGGCATGCCAGAGCTACATAAACTGATGCCAATCCTCGGCAACGTGCAGAAAGCGGGCTTTAAAGTCGCGCTAGTGACGGACGGTCGACTATCGGGTGCATCCGGTAAGATTCCATCAGCAATCCACGTATCTCCAGAAGCAATTCGTGGCGGCGCGATTGGCTTGGTACGCAATGGCGACATCATCCGCGTTGATTGCCAAACTGGCGAGCTGAATAACCTAAGCGACGTTACGGGTCGTGAATTGTTAGAGATGGATACTGAAGCCAAGCAACAGACTTGGGGCCGTGGTTTCTTTAGCGTGATTCGTCAAAGCGTTTCGAGCGCAGAAGAAGGCGCAAGCTTTATTGTTTAGGGCCGGAACGAAGACCCTGTCATTCCGACGAGCTTAGGCAAGATCAGGAATCTACTATCAAAGTGCTGTGAAGCGAGAGGAAACACCTCTGCCACAGCACTTTTTGTTGGTAGATTCTGAATCACGCTCGTCCCTCGCTGTTCAGAATGACGATATCTAGGACTCAGGCAAAGAACATCAAGCTGTCTTCATCACCACAACCGCGGCAATCACCACAAAGATACCAAACCAGCCAATCGGCTTAAGCTTTTGTTTGAACAGTAAAGCACCACCAATCGCGGTACCTAAGATACCGATTGCACCCCAAGAGGCGTATGCGATCGCAAGGTCGATCTCTTTTACCGCTTGAGCAAGTAAGGTAAACGCCGCCATCACCAACACAATCGCAGTGATGCCCCACCCTTTGTGCTTAAAGCCTTTAGAGCGAGTCAGCGCCATGTTCGCCATGATGTCGACCAACGCCGCCATAACAACAAATCCGAATGAAACAGTAAAAAATTGGCTCATGATTAACACCTCGCATTCGATGAGCTTGGCAACTCATCTTTTTGTTGAGGCTGACCGTGTGATTCGCCGAGCGTCACACACACAATACCGACGACTGCCAGCGCCAAACCAAGCAATTGCTGCGTACTTAAGTTGGCATCAAATAAAACGATAGAAACCAGGGTAATCAAGGCGATACCCAAACCTTCCCATGTTGCGTACGCGACACCGATAGAGATTTTCTTTGCCGCTTTCGACAAGAAGTAATAGGAAATGGCGATCAGAACGTACATCACCAGATAGCCTTCCCACGCATTACTTTCACCAATAAACGACATCGTACTGGTACCGGCAACTTCGGCAACGATGGCGAGCAATAAAAATAGACGTGCAATGAGCATGATTCATCCTCCCCAGAAATTAAAAAACTGCATAACGGAGAATGGTGAATGTCCTTTAAGAATCAGACATTCAAAGAATTGATAAGATAAAAAGAGCCGCTTCTCCTGACTATTTGTAGTCAGATTAGCCCTTCTTCAGAAAAACAGACAGGTAATTGAGATATTCATTTTTGAATATCTAATAGGACTGTTTGCCTATCTGATCACGTTAATGGCGTATTGAGGGTTTGCTGCACTACTTGGTGCAAATGGCGGTGCAATGGGTGGTTACGGTAGGTCTGTAAATACCCCCCAGAAACAACAAATTGGCTGAACTCTCGGTTTACCATCGGCATTGGATAAGAAGCAAGCTCGTGCATCAAATGTGCAGTACTTTGGCTGGCATACATGATGGCATCTGTCTCAAGCAGCATTTGGCAAGCGACACGCAAGTTGTAGGATTTAAGTAGTACGACCGGCTCGTAACCCATGCGGCGATATTCTGACTCCACCGTACACAGCGGGTTGTAGGATGCTGGCGCAGGCAAAGAGACCAGTGGCAATTCCGACACCGTATCCCAGTCATTGCTGATTTGCGACAGCGTCGGGTGATCTTTACGCGCCAAAATCACACGCTTTTCAACAAACAATGGGCGCATGTAGATGTCTTTCGACAACTCAGTTTCTTGATCGAGAATGCAGTAGTCGTGCTCGCCCTCTAACATCTCGTCTTGGGAATAAATGTTCCAACTTGAGAAAGCAAATGAGGCTTGAGGAAAGGCTTGATGGCAACCGCGCAATAAACGCTGACCTTGCTCGTCCATCAAATAAGGGTCAGTCACAATCGCAATCTGACCTTGGTATTCGAGTGGATCAAAATCCGAAAACTCCTGCACTACTTTTTCTAGCGGCGACAGCATGTTATCAAACTCCGCCGCTAGGCGAATCGCCATTGGGGATGGCTCTACCCCGTGTGCTTTACGCACAAACAGCGGATCATCAAACACGTCTTTAAGTTTCATCACCCCACGACTGGCACTGGGTTGCGAAATACCAAGCTGCATCGCCGCCAACTTGATGCTGCGATTTTCTACCACGGCTTTAAGTAAGCGCATTAAATTAAGGTCTAGCGCATCAAGTTGATGTGGCATGCCCGTGTCCTTATCAGAAACGAATGATGAAAAATAAGCGTGAGTCAGAGCGAGTTAGACGCTTTCGCCCGCCGTAATTTGGTAGCCCATGTCGACTTTAGTCTCTGCTTGCTCTTCACCCTTTAGGCGCGCAATCAGTAGCTCGGCACTTTTCTCACCAATCTCGAAACGCGGTGTATCCACACTGGTCAGTTTCGGGCTAATAGTTTGCCCGATGTCTAATGCGTTGTAGCCCACCACCGCAAGTTGATCTGGCACTTTGATGCCGCGTTGCTGAGCACTCAACAAGGTACCAATCGCGATGTCGTCGTTGGTACAAAATACACCATCAAGTTCTGGGTAGGTTGCCAGTGCGCGCTCCAATAAATCATGCGCCAACGAAAAGCTAGAGTGATCACCCGTTAGCACGTGTTTTGGCTCCAATCCTGCTTCCGTCATTGCGCGATCGTAGCCTTGCATACGCAATTTAGTACGCGTATCCAAGCGAGCACCGAAGTAAACAATAGTACGCTTGCCCGACTCCAACATGCGCTTTACGACGCTGTAAGAAGCGTCTTCGTGGTCCATACCAACCGCCATATCAATCGGCTGCTCTGGCAGTTCCATGGTCTCTACCACAGGAATACCTGCGTTTTTGATCATCTGCAAAGTGCGTTGAGTGTGGTGGCTTTCGGTTAGGATTAAGCCGTCAACTTGGTAAGAAAGCAGTGACGCGATTTTGCGTTCTTCTTCCAACTCGTCATAACTAAAGTGCGCAAGCAGTGTTTCATAGCCATTGGCTTTAGTGACGGTTTCAATGCCCTGAACAAAAGACGCAAAAATTTGGTTGGACAGTGAAGGCAACAAAATACCAATCGCTTTACTGGAAGACTTCGATAACATTGCCGGAGCACGGTTTTCGATGTAGCCCATCTCTTCAATTACAGCGGCAATTTTCACTCGCGTTTTTTCTGCCACTGAGTCTGGATTGCGCATGTAACGCGAGACGGTCATCTTTGTTACGCCAACTTTGTCTGCGACATCCTGTAATGTCGTTCGTGCTTTCTTATTCTGCTGAGCCATAAATGTCTAATTTATCAGTAATGTTACTAGTAACATTATGACGAATAGACTCCTCGCCGACAAGCTTAGTAAAAACCATCCACTACATCATTAATAAAATCATAACCTTAGCGCTTAAATAACCATCAAGATGCAAACTAAACATTGTGACTCAAAGCCGAATAAATAAATGACATTAATATTGAGTTTCTTATAAGATAACGCACCTAAAACAATAAGATATAAAGCACCGTGCAGTTAGGCTCCAGCGAAACCCAGATTTACTATCACCTGCTTGATCTGGACGACTCTCAGAAGCAGCAATACCTCAAAGAATTGCAGCAGAGTCAGCCTGAGCTTTACCTCCAAGTCGCCCCTCTTTTAGCCAGTGAAAACGAAGAAGAACACCTCACAGAGTTGCTCGGCTTCGGCGCTAGCTTAGCCACCACACAAGAGGTCGACCTAACAGGCGAAGTGGTCAGTAAGTACCGCCTTACCCATGAGTTAGGGCGTGGAGGTATGGGGGTGGTGTATGCGGCACTGCGCGCTGACGAGACGTTCGAGCAAGACCTTGCGATCAAGTTCATTCAAACCAATCTCAGTAATGTATTAGGTAAACGCGCCCTGTTTGATGAAGCTCAGCTTCTGGCTCGCTTAAACCACCCTTACATTGCCAAAGTGTTTGATGGCGGCTTGCACGGTGATTCGGTTTACATCGTGATGGAACGCGTTTTTGGTCAGACTCTAGACACGTATTTGTTGCTCACGCCAATGGAAGACGATGACAAGTTATTGCTGTTTAAGCAGATTTGTCAGGCAATGGAACACGCCCACCAGCATCAAGTCCTGCATGCGGATCTCAAACCAGAAAACATCCTCATTGATCGCAATAAACGGCCAAAGCTGCTCGATTTCAACCTGACACAAAAGGTGCAATCCAGCAGTAATGATTCGTCTCCCGCATTGATTGCCTTCAGTGAGAAATACGCCAGTCCAGAGCAACAAACTGGGCAGTTTTTAACCGAACAAAGTGATGTGTATTCACTAGGTAAGATTCTGGCGTTGATGTTTCCTGATCAGCCAATGTGGTCAGACATTTATTGGGTGGTGAGACGCGCGACACGAGCGAAAGCAAAGCAGCGCTACCTCAATGTTCGAACACTACGCCAAGATATTGAATGTATTTTGGAACGACGTCCAATCGAGCAAAAGAAGCACTGGCCGCTGTACAGTACGCTTCGTTTGGTACAACGCCGACCGCTGCCATCGGTGTTGTCCGCCATCTTAGTGTTATCTGGTTTGCTGTTTGGTAACACTCTGATTCAAAAGAACATACAACTGCAACAAGAGAAAAAGATTGCAGAAGATATCATGTACGAAGTGACGCGCCTTGTCTTTCACGCCAAGGGGCAAAACGTCGAGCATATGTCCGTCAGTGCCATGATGGAGCTGACACGTAGGCGGATTCTGTCTAACCCAGATATCCCCAAACACATAAAACAGAAAATGTTGTTGGCGATGATGACGCCGGTGCCAGAGAAGCACCTTACAAAATCAATAAGTTGTCAGCCAAATTGTGCACCAAAGGACCGCACTCAACAGTAAGGCTAAACACGAAAAAGGCTTAAAATTTAAGATGTACACACGTTCCGTTGCGATCTGGCTATCGGCTTTAGCGATAGCACCAGCATGGGCGAGCTCCACTTCTACGACTCCGTCGGCAGAAGCGACAGCGCCTACCATAAAGCAAGGTTTCTTCATCGATTCACCGGTGACTGGTTTGTATTACAAAACCAGTTCCAACCTATCTGGCCACACCGATAAAGGCGCATTTCAATATCGCCCTGGTGATGTCATCAGCTTCTTCCTAGGCAATGACGATAACGGCTACTTGCTCACGACGATGTCGAGCCAGGAAGTGCTTACTCCGACGATGGCGACCACCAAGCCAAGTCGCAGCATCAACATGACCCGCTTGTTGCTCTCTCTCGACAGCACACCAGAAAACCGCCAAGAAATCGTACTGGCTAACAAGGTGTTATCCGACCCTGCCTTCCAAGCGCAACTCAAGCGTCTTGATCTCAACTTCTTAGATGACGCAAAACACCAATTCAATTTGGATTGGGTTTCGGTACAAGAAGCGGTTGAACACTTGAATGAAAGCCAACGCTACATCGAAAAGAACTTCGCCTCAGATGAAGTCATTTTCGAGCCTCGTGATGTGCGCTTTAAGAACATCATCATCAAGAAAAAGGATTGGCAAGGTCGCGCCTGCGCGTTCGATATTCGCTACCAACATCACCCGCGTTACCGCCCACCGATTGGTGAGGTCAACTTTACCATTACAGAAGAGAACCTAATTCAGCACCCAAGCATTGGCGACTACTTCCAAGGCTGTTTCTTGGCTCTCAATCACAGTGTGACAGAAGACATTATCGAACCGATTGAAAAGTTTTCAGAATGGGAAAGCTTGGTTGGCTGCGCGGATAAAGGCTGTACTCGTAATGATCTCAATGGCTTCTCACTGGAAGATTACAACGATGATGGCGACTGGAAATATCGCTCTGTCGCGCTCAACTTCGACCCTAGTACCCAGCTTTTGATGGAAAAAGTGCAAGGTTTGGGGCAAAACGAGCACGTTAAGCACCACAACCGCACTGAAATGTTGTGGTTCACTTACCCTGACTCCATCGATAGCCAAATTGCCTACCAAGGTGTGTGGCAACAAACTCAATACCTGCAAGACTCGATGAAGCAATCGTGTCTACTGATGCGCCATAACCAAGTATTGCGCCTACCAGTTGATGCCGTTACCTGCCCGACAGATACCAGCCTATACACCCAAGATGTCACCAACGAGTATTTGGATATGTGGTGGGTCAACAATGATCAGGCGAGCGCCGAGCTGGCACAGATGAACGTGATGGTGCGCTGGTCGTCAAAACCCTCTGAAATCAACTACACCACGTGGGAATACCTGCCTGCTGGCAAGAGCTGGGAGCAAGGTATTTTGTATCGTTACCAGCAAGACATCAGTCGTAATCGTGATGGGTCTGACCGCATTGAAACCCATTCTATCTCTGAGTTTGTAAAAGTAAGTGAGGACGTATAGCCATGGCTTCTAAATCTACCCTGACGCAAATTATCCAGCAGTGGCAAGCCGGCGATAAAAAAGCGGAAAGTGAGTTGTACCAATTCGCTTACCTACAACTGCGTAAGATTGCTCAGCAAGAACGTGAGCGCAACGCAGAGAAATACGGCACCGACAACAAGGTACTGGCAGATAGCGTAAACAGCACTACTGCGCTCATTCATGATGCGTATCTAAAAATGTCTAGCTGCGACATGAGTGAGATTGAAACCAAGCGTGATTTCTTCTTAATGGCAGCCAAAGTGATGCGCCAGATCCTGATTGACAATGCACGCGCCCATCAAGCGCAGAAGCGACAACACATCACCTTGATGAAGGAGGAAGAAGATCGTTTCGAGCAACTCATCATCATGGACAAAGCGCTCGACAACTTTAGTGTGCGCTATCCACGCCAATCTAACGCGCTAAAGCTCAAGTACCTGATGGGCATGAAAAACCAAGAGATCTGTGAACTGCTCGAATGCAGCGCCAGTTTGATTGAAAAAGACCTTAAGTTCTCGCGCAGTTGGCTACAATCAAGAATGGCGCACGCGTAATATCATGACGAAAAAATACTGGATTGCAGGCGCACTGGGTGTCTGCTTGATGGCAAGCTACTGGCTTTCAGATGAACAAACAGCCGCTGCGGCTGCCAATATAGAACCAGCACAAAATGGCCTAGATAAGAGAAAAACGTCCCAAGGTGAGCGCACTTCGTTGATTGAAGTGAAGCAAGCCTTAACCTCCTCAGTACTAGAGAGAAACAACGATCTCGCCTTTGAAAAAGCACTCGAATCGACCTTGTCAGATCAACCTGAACAGGTTCAAGATGCTTTTGGATCATCGGTGGTCAATTACTCCGGAGACCTGACTCAAACCTACGTGAGTAGCAACGCAAACAATGATGCGACTAACAATGGCAAACCAATCATTAACCTCGCGGTGGAACAGCAATTACAAACCATCATCTTTGGTTGGGAGTTGACGCAAAACAACCCTATCAACTACTCATTGGGATTGGAACAATTGTTTGAAGACCCCGAGGGTGACCTTCTCACGACCCGAATCTGGTTGGAAAACGCCAATGGACTGAGTGTTCTCAACCAAGGGCAGATCATGTTGCAAGGCGCACCAAAAGCGTTCGACCAAACCACTTACTTAGCGGTATCTGCGCGCGATGACCACCATGGTACAGAAGACCATGCTTGGGTTACCACGCGCTTTGAGCTGCCAGCAGTAACCGAAGAACAAAATGATACTGAACACCCTCTGATCGATGGCATTGTGTATCGTCTTGAATCCACAACATTGCTTGGTGGAAAGAAATACGCCTATGAAGTGGTGTACTGTGAGGCGTTTAAATTTGTCGAAGAAGAGGTCTTTTATGCGGCTTCCAACAACAAAACTCGTTGTCCTGAAGAGCATGAACTAAAAAAAGTCGGCCAATATCAGATCAGCGATGAATCATTAATAGTGCAAGCAAACGGCTCACAACAAATTTGGACCACGAAAAAGGTCTATACCTCACGCGTGCATAAAGAGACCGAAAACTATTTCATTACCGTCTTCGATGATAATCGTTTCGAAAGCTACACCATGCAAAAGAACAAACGCTCAATGGAAGAACGTTTGAACGTCAATACAGGGGAGAAGCTATATCAAACCACACTATTTGATTTGCTTATCCCTACTGCGGGAGGTTACCGTCTTGCCACCGCTAGCAACTACATTTTTGACCGAAACTTCGCTCAAGATGGTGAGTGGTATGACAGCTTTGACTCGGATCTCAACGTAGTGACGTCATACAGTGACCTATTTGGTCATGAGATGTGCCCATTTTGGGATGTCTCTATCATCGCAGGAGAAGGTATGTTCAGTGATATCATCTCCTACTCCGATAAGGCCGATTGTCAGACGGCTCCCAAACTGTCCACGTACGCATTCGTCATATTTAATAATGACTATCATCCCAATGATGTATTTCTCCACGGCGAAACGTATAGCTACATTTTGCGCCCGCTCCCTCAATACGCCAGTGAAGTTGAAGAGTTTAAAATCAATATGATTTATCACGATCCGATTGGGACAAAAACCACTCAGAAATTAACTAAAAACTCAAAATAAGTCTTTGTATTCCATAATCAGCATCCTTATTGACAATTCAAACAATTAATCTAACCAACAAAAAAATATTCAAAGTTTTTTTACGGTTTTTTTTCGGTTTTTCGTATCTTGAAGCTGCTTCCAAAAACGATCCAAAATGCGCTGCTTTTCCAATCTCACTAGTGAGATTGGAAGATAAAACAATAAAAAGCGACTTTCTCATTCGGAAACGAAACAAGGATTAAAACAATGAATAAGGTGAGTTTACTAGCAGCGTCAGTGGCTATCGCGCTAACAGGTTGTGGTGGTTCAGATGGTGGCTCAAACGGCGGTAATGCTGGCGTAGTGATCACAGGCTTTGATGGCTACTTCAAAAATGCAGTTGTGTTTGAAGATCTGAACAACAATGGCCAATGGGACACCAATGATACATTCCTTGGTCTAACCGATGAGAAAGGTCAGCTTAAAATCAAAGCAAAACCAGAAACAACTCTGGCTCTGCAAACTATCACGCCGAACGGTGCGAAACAGAAACAGCTTATCGCTTTAGATCCGGCTTACGCAGGTACTTACACTGTAGATATGGATCACCCAAGCCAAGCGATGGCTCACGAACTGGTTTTCCGCGCACCAAACTCGTCTAACGTTATCTCACCAATCACAGACCTTGTCGCGATTGAGATGGCAAACAACAGCTCGCTGACAGAAGAAGAAGCGGCAGCAAAAGTAAACCAAGCACTTGGTGGTACAGAAGAAGCACCTATCGATCTGTACAGTGACTTCGTTTCGGGTGTAGATAAAAGCGCCGAGCTACATAAAACCGCTCAGATTCTGACTGAGTCAAAAGCGCAAAACCCAGCAAACTACGAGAAGAAAGCAACTGAATTTGCTAAAGAAGCGGATGCTATCGTAGGCGAAATGACGCAAGAGCAAATCACGGATGTGAACAACAAACCAGTGATTGAAGACTCAACGCCAAACAGCAACGAACTGTCTCCGGTTCCGGTATACAACAACAAGCTTGTGGTTAACGAAGACGTTGAAGAAGCGGCTGAAGATAAGCTAGATAACCTACCTGAGATCGTTAAAGGCGCAGGTTTCGATGGTGTAGACCTAAACATTGAAGGTCTATTCAAAGACAAAGACCAAAACCTTGTCACACCTAAATTGACTCATAACCTTGCTGGTACAGGTATCGAAGCTCGCATCGAAGGTAACCAATTGGTTCTTTCACCAGCGGCTGAAGTCACCAAAGCCGGTGAGTTTGAAATCATCCTAACGGCTGAAGATAAAGACTCTTCAGGCAAAACACTTGCTACTGTAAGCACAGTATTCGAGTTGGATATCGAAACCGCGAACCAAGCGCCAACCATCATTGAAGCAGAACAAAAACGTCTGCAAAGCATCATTGACGACTGGCAACTACAGCAAGGTGAAGCTTTTGAGCAAACTCTAGACATTTCAGGTCTTTTCAAAGACGAAGATGGCCAACTAGAAGAATATTCTGCTGAATCGATCTCTATCGACGGCTTGTCTATCGATGAAGACGACAACGCAATCATCACTATCGAAGGCACACCAGAAAAAGCTTACGCGGCAGGCCAAACTTTTACCGTTAGCGTAGAAGACAACGAAGATGGCAAAACTCGCGTAACCTTTAAGCTGCCAGAAGTGAAAGAAGGCGCTACGCCACCGCCAGTCGTACCAACGCTAGGCTTCACTATCGACCACTTTAACGGCAAAGCGGCAAAAATGGGCAGCTTCGCACGTAACGATGGCGAAATCGGCCACGCGATTCTTATGAAAGATGCCGAAGGCCTACTATGGTGTTGGGGTTCAAACGATGATGAGCAAGGCGAAGAATATTCGACAAACATCAGTGACTTCATCGACAACTCTTGGGAGTACGACCCATACGCAATTTTGGCAAAACTGGACAAGCTACCAAGCTACACGTCTTACCAAAACAAAGATTGTTGGGATGTAGAGATCAAAGACGGCAAATTGTACGACGATGAAGGATCTGAGTACGAAATGCTTTACCAACACAAAACCACACAAGGCGACTACCAAATCCTTGTGAAAATCGATGGTGATGAGTTGTTCTGGTTTGATTCAACCGATGCTCCTTTCGCACAAGCACTACCAGTGAGCGAAAAGGTTGCGAACGGTAAGGTTGAATTTGATATGACGGTAGAAAGCGAGACCGTTGCTCAAGACGAGACTGAGCTATTTTATGCAGCAGGTAAGTTTGAGTACGCTAACGGTGCTTACGAATACGAGTCTATCAAACCAGAAGGCTTCTACACTCCAGGTAACTGGACTATCTCTCTAGATAGCGAAACAAATCGTGAAACTCTGACTCTAGAAGAAACAGGCTCAGATTCTGATTACAAAACTCGCCAGCGTAACGTGAACCGTGAGTTTGGTGACTTCTACATCGGCATCAACTCAAGTGCAGAGCAAGATGGCTCAGTGTCTGCTCCTGAGTTTGGTCTGTACTCAGACTCTCTAGAAGCAATGGAAAAAGTGATGGAATCACTACCTCTGATTGAAGACTAATGAGTAAAGACAAACAAATACTATCGAAACCTTGTTGTAGCCAGATTCATCTGCATCGCCGACGCAGAACCTTCTGGGAAAAGTGCAAAGGCATCAAAGAAGTATACTGTTGCGCGAACTGCCACAAGGAAACCCAACTCAAATAGCTCCTCTATTTGAGGCCGCAAAAAAGCCCCGCTCAAGCGGGGCTCTTTTGTATCTATTTAATTACTTCACACAAATCACATTGAGTAATGACGTACCCGTGAGCTGATTCGGTTCTCGGTCGGCAAACAAGCCCTTCTTATCTTTACCCCAGTAAGGCAACTGCAGCGGCCAGTTGTTTTTCTCCATCACTCCAGACGCACGCAGCGTTTTGAATTCCGAGGCACTCGCCAAGTCCATACTTAATTGCTGACATACCTTTTTCGAGCTCGCATAGTTTAAGCGGTTCCAAGGCTTCCCATGTTCCATGTAGAACTGGTTGTTGTTCTCGACCAAGTAAGGCACCACAAACGTTTTACCTTGCAGAATCGTCTTCAATCGTACCTGCACTGTATCGTTACTGATAATAGGCTGAGCAGGTTTAGACGTTTGAGTCGGTTTCGCCGCTGGTTGAGAAGCTTGCTTCGGTACTGCCTTAGCAGGCGCCTCTTTCGCTTTAAAAGCGTCCGTATTCGGGCGAGTCGCGGCTACTGGAGCAACGGGTGTCACAGGCTTTGCCTTCGCGGCAGGTTTCGGCATCGGCTTAGTTTGCTTCACTGGCTCTGACGTACCTTTGCCAACCACACGAATAAAGGCTTCTTTATAGGTCGACAAGGTTTTGACTCGCTGTAAATCCTGCGAGGCTTTGGCAAATTCAGTATAAGGACCAATAAGACATCGGTAGCCTTTTTGCTCTGGCTTCATCCAAACATCGGTGGTGATTTTGCCGTAGATCGGCTTGGCTTTGGCTAAAGACATCGGTTTTGGCAACAAACCACATTGAATCCAGAAGAAATCATTGCCTCCCTGCGGCACTTTCTTTCCCCATACCCCTTTCCCGATCGGACAAGATTGCTCAAGTACTGGCAGTTCTTTGTTACTCGCTTGAGAGGCTTGGCAAAGAAAACCCTCCGCAAGTACCGGTGTCGAAAATTGGGCGCACGCCAACAGCAATCCAAGGCTCAAGCCGGATTGGACGATACGAGAGGAGTGTTGTGCCTTCTTCATTTCCATACGCTTCACTCTGAACAGTAGGTGATGAAATTATCGCGACAAAGCGTCAATAAAACATGAATAAAAAGTGATAAGCAAAAAAAGAGCCGGAATTGCATCCGGCTCTCAGTTTAGAAAGAATTTTATGAAATAGGCAACGTATAGGTGCGTATTTTAGTGATTAACCCTTGTAGATTTTCGGGTTAAACACGTCACGCAACCAGTCACCTAATAGGTTGATAACCAGTACCAGCGTTACTAGCACGATACCTGGGAAGGCCGTAATCCACCATGCACCAGAGAAGATGTAGTTAAAGCCGATGCTGATTAGCGCGCCTAGAGATGGTTGGTCTACCGGAAGACCTAAGCCTAGGAATGACAGTGCCGCTTCCGACATGATTGCGTTCGCTACCTGTACTGTCGAGATAACCAAGATTGGAGATAGACAGTTCGGCAGAATGTGACGGAACATAATGCGAGGTGCTTTAAAGCCCATCACACGCGCCGCCTCGACGTATTCTTTCTTCTTCTCTGCCAATACCGAGGCGCGAATGGTACGCGCATATTGCGGCCATTCTGCCACGCCGATAATCACCACTAGCATGACCACTGCATATTGACTGTAAAAATCACTGCCAAAGCTGGCTTTGAAGATTGCCGAGACGATGATCGCCACCATCATAGTCGAGAACGATAACTGTACGTCTGCAAAGCGCATCAAGAAGCTATCGATACGGCCGCCGAAGTAACCTGCAGACAAGCCAATGATGATGCCCAGTACCAACTGAAGACCAACCGCAAGGAAACCGATGGTCAAAGACAAGCGAGAGCCATAAAGAATGGTCGATAAAATATCGCGACCTTGCTCATCAGTACCTAACACAAAGCGCTCATCGCCATCTTCCATCCAAGACGGTGGCAACTCAGAATCCATGATGTCGATGGACGTCAGATCGTACGGATCTGTCGGTGCCAGAATTGGCGCAGCCAACGCCAACACTAAGAACATCATAAAGACGGTAAAACTTGCCATCGCAACTTTGTCGCGCTTGAAGTAATACAAGAAATCCGACTCTTTGAAACGCTGCCACGCTGACGGTGCGGCTGCAGGAGCTGGTGTTACATTTGATTGGCTCATGATTAAGCTCCTTTTCCGGTTAAGTTCACAGTTGGGTTGATGATGCCGTACAGCAAGTCAACGATGGTATTGGTTACCACGAAGATCAGACCAACAAAGATAACGTAGGCAGTGATCAGCGGTGTATCTACACGGTTGATTGCCTCTAGGAAAAGGAAGCCAGTGCCCGGCCATTGGAACACGGTTTCAGTAAGAATGGTGTAAGCCACCATAGTACCAATCTGCACACCACCGACCGTCAATACAGGTAGCATGGTGTTCTTAAGTGCATGTTGGTAATAAATCTTTTGTAAGTTCAGGCCTTTTGCTTTGGCGAACTTAATGTATTCCGAGCTCAGTACTTCCAGCATTTCTGAACGTACCAGACGGATGAACAACGGCAGCATGATAGACGCTAGCGCAATACACGGCAGGATAAGGTGCTTGATACCATCAATGGTAAAGAAGCCAGATTCCCAACCGAGCACATTAGCGGTCTCGCCCCGTCCGTAGGAAGGGAGCCAACCGAGTTCTATGGAGAAGACGTACATCAGCATGATTGCGGTTAAGAACACCGGAATCGAGATACCGACACTACTCATCGCCATGACGAATTTCGTAAAAATACTCTTCGGGTGAATCGCGGAATACACCCCAAGTGGTATAGAAAAAACAATAATGATGAGCGTCGCACCAAACACGAGCTCTAGCGTCGCCACCAGCTTATCGAGAATCACCTCAACCGCAGGTCGCTTGAAGAAGTAAGATGTACCTAAATCACCTTGCAGTGCATTGCCCACAAAGCGAGTGTACTTTGTGATAAAGGGATCGTTCAGGCCCAGTTCGTCACGCAGCGCTTGGCGCTCCGCTTCTGAAACCGACTGACCTACAAGCTCACGCAGCGGGTCACCCAGGTTATCCTGAATGGCAAACGCCACCAAACTGATCACAAACATCACTATCAGTGCCTGAAACAGGCGCTTGACCAGAAACGAAAACATTCCTTGCCCCTTAACTATCCATAGATCTCTATTCAGAGAGAAAATTCAGTCTGTAAAACCAACTCAGTCCGACTGAAACAAAACTGAGTCGAGTGCTTTAAGTTGAGGAGGGACATCCATCCCTCCTCAAAATCGACTAACCGTGATTATTCAACCACTAGGTCACCGAAGTAAGGCATTACCATTGGGTTAACGATGTCTGCCGCTTTCACGTTAGACTTCGCGCCCCACGCTTCACTTTGCCAGTGTAGCGGTACGAATGCTGCGTCGTTGTATAGCGTTGCTTCTACACCTTTCAGCATTTCTGCACGTTTCGCTGGATCCGTTTCTACGTTCGCAGCTTCAACTACTTTGTCCATTTCTGGGTTTGAGTAGTAACCACAGTTGTACTGACCACGACCAGTATCTTCGTTACGAGTCATAGTTAGGAACTCGTTGAAGTTCGCTGAATCTTCCGTATCTGAGTGCCAACCGATCATCAGCATGTCTGCCGCACACTTGTCGAACTCTGGCCAGTATTGCGCTTTTGGCATGGTCTTCAGATCAACCTTGATACCGATCTTAGACAGCATTGCCGCCGCCGCTTGCGCGACTTTCGCATCGTTCACGTAACGGTTGTTTGGCGCGATCATCGTTAGCGTTAGGCCATCTTCGTAGCCCGCTTCTTTCATCAGTTCTTTCGCTTTCTTCAGATCGTAGCGAGGAACCAGTTTGTCATCGTGACCTACGTAACCTGCCGGGCTTTGCTGACCAGCTGCCGTTGCGAAGCCTTTCATGATTTTCTTCACGATGCCTTCGTTATTGATTGCGTGAACAATCGCTTGGCGAACGCGAACATCTTTCAGTGCTTCGTTGCTGTTTTGGTTTAGTTGGAACGTGATGATACGCGTACCAGGTAGCGTTACTAGATCGATGCCGTCTGCATCTTTCACACGTTTGTGGTCGTTTGGCGCTACTGGGTGAATCATGTCAACACCACCAGAAAGTAATGCAGCTACACGAGTTGCGTCTTCTTTGATTGGTACAAGTGTTAGCTTATCAACGTTACCTTTCGACTCTTTGTCCCAGTAATCTTTAAAGCGTTCGAATTCCACTTTTACGCCCTGCTCACGAGAAGTCACAATGAATGGACCCGTGCCAGATACGTTAGTCGATGCAAATGAGTTACCGTGCTTCACTAGCTCAGACTTGTCTTTACCATCTTCTGTCTTACCAGAGTAGAACTTGCTGTCCATTGGGAAGATGTAAGTCGCCGTTTGTAGCACAAGTGGGTAAGGACCTTTAGTCACTAGATCCACTGTGTAGTCGTCAACCTTCACGATTTTTTCGTACGGGTCGAAGATAGCTTTGAAATCTGGAGAGCTTTGTAGACGTTCGAAAGTCCATACTACGTCGTCTGCCGTCATGTCGTTACCAGAGTGGAACTTAACACCTTGGCGTAGCTTGAAACGTACCGTTGTATCGTTCACACGTTCCCAGCTTTCTGCTAGACGAGGTTCAAAGTCCATGTCTTGTGTGAAACGAACTAGTGGATCAAATACCATGTGTGACATTTGCAGCGTACCGCCTGATAGCTGCTCATGCGGGTCTAGCGATACTGGGTCAGCTGCGTAGCCAACTTTGATATCTGCTGCCATTGCGTTAAAGCTTAGGCCCGCTGCCATTAGCGCCACTGCTAATTTGCTTTTCATGGTTTTCATTTGCATAACTCCTTCATGCGGGAATTCGAATCCCTTGTTGTGTTTGCGTCTTTGTTATGACTAAGGTTTGTTGACCTTGATGGTCAGCCAAGCGAAAAACTTGGTTTATGCCGTTTTGATTTCTTCTCTCAAACCTGTGAATTCAGGCATCAGAGAAATCAGTTTCTTGCTGTATTCATGCTGAGGAGTGGTAAATAGCTGCTCAGTTGGCGCCACTTCCAGTAGCGTACCCATCTGCATCACGCCCACTCGGTCACACATTTGGCGAATAACCGGTAAGTCGTGGCTGATAAACAACATGGTGAGGTTGAGCTCACTTTGCAGATCTTTTAGCAAGTTCAGAATTTGTGCCTGTACCGATACATCCAACGCTGATGTCGGTTCGTCACAAATCAGTAGTCGAGGACGGGTCGCCAGTGCACGCGCAATAGAAATACGCTGACGCTGACCACCGGAGAATTCATGAGGGTATTTCACGCCCGCCATTTTGCCCAAACCTACGTGATCAAGCAGGTCATTCACAATCTGACGCGTTTCCGCTTCATTCTTAGTGAGCTTATGGAAACGAATTGGCTCCGCGATGATGTCGAAAATCTTCATACGCGGGTTCATTGAAGTGTATGGGTTTTGGAAGACCATCTGCATTTGACGACGCAGTGGGCGACGCGCTTTTTCCGATTTCAGTGCCGTTAGGTCAATGCCTTCAAAGCTTACTTGGCCTGAGTTTGGTTCGTACAAACCAGCAATTACACGTGCGATGGTCGATTTGCCCGAGCCAGATTCACCCACCAAGCCAAACGTCTCGCCTTCGTGCACTTCAAAGCTGACATTGTTTGAGGCTTGCACGTATTCGCGGCGGCTTTCAAACAACGAATCTTTGGTCACGAAGCGTAGGTTTACGTTCTTCACATCCAATAGAGGGCCGGTGTAGTCGCGTTGGTCTTGGCTTTGGCCTAGCCAGTGGTTCTTGATGTCCAGTTCTTGTAGCTCTGTTGCTTCTTCGATGTAGCTCACTAGCGGGAAGCGATCGAGTTTAATGTCAGAACGAGGAACTGCAGAAATCAAGCTGCGTGTGTATGGGTGGTCAGGATCGCCCAATACCTTAGCGGTTGGGCCAAATTCAACCAAATCACCACGGTACATTACCGCAACGCGGTCAGTCACGTTTGAAACCACGCCCATGTCGTGCGTAACCAACATACAACCTACGTTGTTCTTGATACACAGTTCGCGGATAAGGTTTAGGATTTGGTCTTGAATAGATACATCGAGCGCTGTCGTTGGCTCATCGGCAATGATCAGGTCTGGCTCACCAGCCAAAGCGATAGCAATAACGACACGCTGACGCATACCGCCAGAAAATTGATGCGGATACTGCTTAAGACGGTTTTCAGGTTGAGGAATGCCAACCTGCTGCATTAGAGAAAGCGCACGTTGATACGCCTCTTCATCCGACACCTTCATGTTGGCGTGGATGGTCTCTTTCAATTGCTGCTCAACCGTAAATAGAGGGTTAAGCGAGGTCATTGGGTCTTGAAAGATAAAGCCAATCTTAGAGCCGCGAACCTTACGCATCGCTTCTGGCGTCAAACCAGAAATTTTCTCCCCATCAAGGTACACATCGCCGCTGGCAACACGACCCGGAGGACTAAGCAAATCAATAACGGCGTTACCAACGGTGGATTTACCCGCACCTGATTCGCCAACAACACCCACAATTTCGCCACGATCGATATGAAAAGAAAGCGATTTCACGGCCGCATGGACACCGTGACGGGATGGATATTCAATACGAAGGTTTTTCACCTCTAATAGTGACATTTCAGACCTCTACTGCCTTGTCTGTGGTATCGAATCGCGCAATAAAAGCGCCATTCATCACCTGAATGAATCCGTTCAAATTCAGAATAATACTCTGAAATCTTAATGCGGAGACAATTTGGCAAAAATTACACAAAAAAGCAACAATTAAAGTATATTCCGCCTAAAAAACATTATTTACACGCACAATGAGCGAATAGAAATGCATTAACAAGTATTTAACCATTTTCATAGCACACCATTTTTGTGCGTTACGCACCAATAAAAACAGAAAAATGCTCTAAATTTACGCATAAACTCACTATTGATAGTATCCCTATTATTCACACGCCATTATTAACATTTACCAAACAATATTCCGTTCTTATTAGTATTTTTCGACATAAAATGTTACTAACAAAATAGTCTGCATACATAAAAAGCCAAAATTCCCCTACACACATAGAGGTGAAAACGTGAGCAGATCTGCAAAACAAATGAAATCTGTCACCTAACCTAGGTTATGCGTCAGTTATGCGATTTTGTGATTAAGCTAATTTTCTATCGATTGAAAACGCTCTCTGAACCGGGGGCTTTGGTGGGGAAAAGAGAAGGTCAGCCATCAGTTTTGCGCTTTCCACTGTCATTTTGAGTGAGATAAGAGATAATCAAACTCTAACGTCGAGTAGTGAATGAAGGAGCCCCTGTGCTTAAAGCGATATTTTTTGATATGGACGAGACTTTATGTGGCACATCTCAAGCCGATAAAGTAGCAGGACAAGAGTTTGCCGATTGGATTGCTCAAACTTACCCTCAGGTCACTGACTCCACAGCCTTTGTGCAACGCTACTTACAAGGTGTGTATAAGAAGCTAAACGACGAATTCCCTCAGCTTATAGCTCTGCTACCAGATGAAAATGCGTTCCGCTGCGGTTTAATCCAAACCATCTTGGCAGAACAAGGTATCGAGATCGATGCAGAACAAGCGCAGCAGGCACAAAGCTTCTTCGATTCAGCTCGAATGGGTGCTTTTACCTTCTTCCCAGGCGTGAAGGAAATGCTGACTGACCTACGCCAACACTACAAATTGGTGGTAATCACTAACGGCCCTATCTTCTCCCAGCATCCAAAGCTCAAAGCGACACAAATGAGTGAGTGGGTGGATCACATCATCGTCGGTGGCGAAGAGCCCGAAGAGAAGCCTGCTGCAAGTATCTTCCACAAAGCACTCAACCTTGTTGACGCGAAACCAGAAGAAGCGATTCATATTGGTGATTCTCTACCAGCCGATATTGCGGGTGCCAACAACATGGGCATTCTGAGTGTGTGGGTTAACGAAGCAGGCACAGCAAATCCAACCGATATCAAGCCAAACTATGAAGTGAAAGAGACGGTTGAGTTAAACGAAATTCTAAAAACGCTCGCTCAATAAAGCGCTTAACTTAAGAAATACAAAACCCCAGCCACCGTGCTGGGGTTTCTTTTATCAGCTCGAACAGCATTTGGATCATGGGTGGTCAAAAGCTCCCAGAGCTGTACATTTTGATGGAATTAAAAATGAAGTGAGAGCTTTTGAGAGTAAGAAATGCAAAAAGCCCCAGTCTCTCGACTGAGGCTTCAAATAGCGGTCGATGGAGAGCCATATTCTAGCTTCAGGCGAACCCCACTTGGGTTCAAATCCATTGAAATATCGCCGACTCATCTAGTCCAAGTAAGATCATAAGCTCTAAAACGACGAAAGCCTGCTAAAAAGTAGGCTTTCTAATGGTGGTCGGTAAAGAGGATTCGACGCGGCAGGGCTCCCTGCGGACTGGCGTTCCACTAAGCTGGCAATCCAGCCCACGACCCTCTGGTCCCAACACTCTAAATTTCAAACGTAAAAAAGCCCCAGTCTTTCGACTGAGGCTTTAAATAGTGGTCGATGAAGAGCCATATTCTAACTTCAGGCGGCCCCCCACTTGGGTTCAACTCCATTGAAATATCGCCAACTATATAGTCCAAGTAAGATCATAAACTCTAAAACGACGAAAGCCTGCTAAAAAGCAGGCTTTCTAATGGTGGTCGGTGAAGAGGGATTCGAACCCCCGACCCTCTGGTCCCAAACCAGATGCGCTACCAAGCTGCGCTATTCACCGAACTGTATTTGCTGATTCTCTCAAATCAGACAGGATACTTCAACTAAGAAGTCACCTTAATTAATGGGGTGGCTAACGAGATTCGAACTCGCGACCACCGGAATCACAATCCAGGGCTCTACCAACTGAGCTATAGCCACCATCAATTTTTGCTGTTTACCGCTCTATTATAGCCATAAACTAAATAGTGGTCGGTGAAGAGGGATTCGAACCCCCGACCCTCTGGTCCCAAACCAGATGCGCTACCAAGCTGCGCTATTCACCGACGAATTTTGTTTCGACTCTTGGGATATCTGAATCAAAACTGGAAACTTCATTAACTTAATGAGTTACCGAAATAATGGGGTGGCTAACGAGATTCGAACTCGCGACCACCGGAATCACAATCCAGGGCTCTACCAACTGAGCTATAGCCACCACTATGTTCGTGCCTTTGATTTGTATTCCGGAATGGCACGCCCGAAAGGATTCGAACCTTCGACCTTTGGCTCCGGAGGCCAACGCTCTATCCAACTGAGCTACGGGCGCATGCCCCATCGGCGGAGAGGAATAATACGGATATCACACTATGCCGTCTAGTACTTTTTTTACTTTTTTTCTCGTTTGGTCTCTTTTTCGACAGTTATCTGCCTTTAAAGAGAATTTTTGATGTGATTCACGCCCTGTCATGGATAACTTGTTGTTTATTGCAACAAGTTATCGGGATATAATCACCCATTATTTACATTGATTTAACAGCTGCAACTTGGTTGTTTAATCACTCTAGACCGTTAGATAAGGTTTTCTGCTCACTATAGAAGCAATCGCGTAAAACTTTCTCCAACGGCTCTAAATACTCTAACTATATAAATAGGTAAGTCACTTACCTCGGGAATGTGAAGTGGGTTTAATGGATATGTCTCGACGAATGATTAGCGTTTTGTTCGCTGCCTTAACTTTCTCTACGGCAGCTTTAGCTTCTGACATCAGCCAAACTGAATACGATGCGATCGCAGAACGCATCAAACCTGTCGGTGATGTTTATCTTGCAGGAGCAGAACCAGTAAAAGCAGAGCCAACTGGTCCACGTGACGGTGCGTCAGTTTACGGTACTTTCTGTATTGCTTGTCACGCATCTGGCGTGAACGGCGCGCCGAAAACTGGTGATGCTGCAGATTGGGCACCACGTATTGCACAAGGCAAAGACGTGCTGACCAACCATGCAATCCAAGGCTTCAACGCGATGCCAGCTAAAGGTACGTGTATGGACTGTTCTGATGACGAAATCATCGCAGCCATCGACCACATGATTGAAGGTCTATAATAAAGACATCAACGAAAAAGGCTTGCCACATGGCAAGCCTTTTTGTTTTTAGTTAGTCGTAACAACGCTGCACTACTTCTTAAACATTGCTCGAATATTGGCGATGTGTGCTTGGCCTTTTGCCATACGCTCTTCTGCCGATACTGGCTTTTTGTTTACTTCCCATTCAACGTCATCAAATGGCAGCTCATCTAAGAAGCGACTTTGCGTCGGCTTGATCAATTCACCAAACTGTCGACGTTCCTTACACATGGTAAAAGTCAGCTCGCGCTGTGCACGGGTAATACCCACGTACATTAGGCGGCGTTCTTCTTCAACGTTGTCTTCATCAATACTGGTTTGGTGCGGCAGAATGCCCTCTTCCGAACCAATCAAGTACACGAACGGGAACTCGAGGCCTTTCGAAGCGTGCAGTGTCATTAATTGAACCGCATCGCTATCTTCATCTTCTTCACCACGTTCCATCATGTCGCGTAGGGTAAGACGTTGAACCACCTCTTTTAACGTCTTCTCTTCTTGGTCGTAGTTGTCACCTTCTAGGTCAGCCACAATCCAAGAATAAAGGTCAGAAACGTTCTTCATACGCATTTCAGCCGCTTTCGGGCTTGCTGACGTTTCGTATAGCCAATCTTCATAATGAATATCACGTACAAGCGAACGCACCGCTTCAACCGTATCACCTCGCTCAGCTTGATCAGCAATAGCTACCAACCATTGCGTGAAACGGCGTAGGTTCTCTAAGCCACGGCCGGTTAGGTGCTGTTCCAATCCCATTTCAAAGCTGACTTCAAACAAGCTCTTACCACGCATGTTGGCGTAGCTACCCAGCTTCTCTAGAGTCACGGGACCAATTTCACGACGCGGCGTATTCACAATACGTAGGAACGCGTTGTCATCATCTGGGTTCACCAATACACGTAGGTAAGCCATGATGTCTTTGATCTCTGCTCGAGCGAAGAAAGACGTGCCGCCAGACAGTTTGTATGGCACACGGTTTTGCATCAGTGATTTTTCGATCAAACGTGATTGGTGGTTACCACGATACAAAATCGCATAGTCTTTATATTCGGTGCGGTTTAGGAACTTGTGCGCAATCAATTCACCCGTTACGCGCTCTGCTTCGTGCTCTTCATTTTTAGCCAGCAACACTTTGAGCTTTTCGCCGTCAGGAATTTCCGAGAACAGCGATTTCTCATACACGTGTGGGTTATTCGCAATCAAGATGTTAGCTGCACGCAGAATACGGCTAGTCGAACGGTAGTTCTGCTCCAACTTAATCAAGCGCAAATTTGGATAGTCTTCACCGAGCAACACCAAGTTTTGCGGCTTAGCGCCACGCCATGAATAGATAGATTGGTCATCGTCGCCTACAACAGTTAAACGACCGCGCTCGCCAACGATGAGCTTCACCAAATCGTATTGGCTGGTGTTGGTATCTTGATATTCATCCACCAACAAGTAACGAATGCGATTTTGCCAGCGTTGGCGCACTTCTTCGTTATTACGCAGCAGTTGCACGGGCAGGGAAATCAAGTCGTCAAAATCAAGCGCGTTGTACGCCTTCATCTGCTTTTGGTACATCTCGAAGCAGAACGCAAACAGCTGTTGTTGCTCACCTTGAGCCAGCGCTTTAGCTTGCTCCGGTGTCAGCATGTCGTTCTTCCAGTTCGAGATTGAACTCAAAAGTTGGCGCAACAAGTCTTTGTCACCATCAAGCTGCTTCTCTGTGAGTTCTTTGAGCAGTGCGAGCTGGTCTTGATCATCAAACAATGAGAAGCCCGATTTCAAGCCAAGGTGCTTGTACTCGCGCTTGATGATGTTCAACCCTAACGTGTGGAACGTCGAGACCATCAAGCCTTTCGATTCAGATTTACCTAACGTTTGGCCAACACGCTCTTTCATCTCGCGTGCCGCCTTGTTGGTAAAGGTTACCGCAGCAATATTGCGTGCCTTGTAGCCACACTGCTGAACCAAATAAGCGATTTTATTGGTAATTACACGAGTTTTACCCGAACCAGCGCCCGCTAGTACCAAGCATGGGCCTGATACGTACTTAACGGCTTCGTCTTGTCTAGGGTTCAGCTTCATAAAAATTCTCTGCGGGTAGAAATAGTCGCGCCTATGATAAAGGGGTGAGTGTGTGAAAGCTACGGTCATTTTCACGTAATTTTTACACAGAGAGTTGCAACATTTTGTTGCATAACTGACCAGTCTTTGCGCTATAATGAATGAACGTTCATTCATTGGGTGGTGTGGTTATGACCTATAACACTACTGGAGATAAATACGAGCAAATCATCGCAGCTGCCGAACGCTTAATTGCTGAATCGGGTTTTCATGGTCTATCCATGCAAAAGCTCGCAACTGAAGCAGGTGTCGCAGCAGGCACGATTTATCGATATTTCTCAGATAAAGAACATCTTTTAGAAGAAGTCCGCCTTACCGTTACCAAACGTATCGCGGAGGCCGTTCAAGCGGATGTTCATGACGATATGCCCCTGAAAGAGCGTTACCGCACTATGTGGCTCAATATTTGGCACCTTGCTGGATCAAATTTAGACACCTTAAGTAATCGTGTCCAATATGAATCACTGCCTTGTGGAAATCGTAAAAGTACTCGGGAACTTGAAAGGCAAATGTTTGCCCAAGTAGATCGTCTTTTTAATCAAGGCAAAGTGGAAGGGGTATTTAAACCTCTCGATAACGAAATTCTTTCAGGGTTGAGTTTCGAAGCTAGTGTTGCACTTGCTAGAAAACATGCTTTGGGATTTTATCAGTTGGATGAAGACGCGTTGGAAGCAGCCGTTGAAGCCAGCTGGGATGCAATTATTAAACACTAACTTGGAGTTCTTAATAGAATGAAAAAGTGGACTTTCTTTATGTTACTTATCGCGATTCTTCTGTTCGGAAGCGTGATAGGTTTCAACTTATTCAAGCAACAGAAAATTGCTGAATACATGGCGAATCGTCCGGAACCAGAATTCCCAGTAACCGTAACAGAAGTACAAGCGGTTGATTGGGTTCCTGTTATCGAGGCGATCGGCTTCATTGAACCTAACCAAGGTGTCACTGTTGCGAACGAAACCAGCGGTGTGATCGATAAGATTTCTTTCGACTCTGGTACTCAAGTTGAAGAAGGCCAGCCTTTGGTTCTTCTAGACTCTGAAGTAGAAATCGCAAACCTTAAGAGTTCTCAAGCTAAACTGCCAGCGGCTCAAGCTAAGTACAAACGCTACCAAGGCCTTTTCAAAAAGGGTTCTATCTCTAAAGAAGCGTATGACGAAGCAGAAGCAAACTACTTCTCACTGAAAGCGGATATCGAAAGTCTTAAAGCGACCATCGACCGCCGTGAAATCAAAGCGCCTTTCGCTGGTGTAGTTGGTATTCGTAACGTTTATCTTGGTCAATACCTACAAGCAGGTACTGACATCGTGCGTCTTGAAGACACATCAGTAATGCGCCTGCGTTTCACCGTACCTCAAACAGACATCTCTCGCATCAAGCTAGACCAAGAAGTCGACATCTTTGTTGATGCTTACCCTGATAAGCCATTCAAAGGTTCTATCTCTGCTATCGAGCCTGCGGTTAACGTTCAAAGTGGTCTGATCCAAGTTCAAGCTGACATTCCAAACAGCGATGGCAAACTTCGTAGTGGTATGTTCGCTCGTGCAAACATCATTCTACCGAAGTTAGAGAACCAAGTAACACTGCCACAAACAGCTATCACCTTTACCCTATATGGCGACAACGTGTACATCGTAACTGAAGAAGACGGTGAAAAACGCGTTAAGCAACACGTGGTAAAAGTGGGCGAACGTACTAAAGACATCGCGCACATTCTAGAAGGCGTGAAACCAGGTGATGTAGTGGTAACGTCGGGTCAAATCCGTCTTAGTAACCACGCGAAAGTGACCATCGTTGAAGATTCGGCACTGACACCACCTGCTGAAACACCAATGCTTTAATTGGAGGCATCATGCGCTTTACTGATGTTTTTATTAAACGTCCAGTTTTAGCGGTATCGATCAGCTTTTTGATTGCATTGCTTGGTTTACAAGCCGTCTTCAAGATGCAGGTTCGAGAATACCCTGAAATGACAAACACGGTGGTTACTGTAACCACCAGTTATTACGGTGCAAGTGCTGACTTGATCCAAGGCTTTATTACTCAGCCTTTGGAGCAAGCCGTCGCGCAGGCCGATAATATCGACTATATGACTTCATCCTCGGTTCTAGGTACGTCTACCATTACCGTAAACATGAAGTTAAACACCGACCCGAATGCGGCGCTGTCTGACATTCTGGCGAAAACCAACTCGGTTCGTTCACAGCTTCCAAAAGAAGCAGAAGACCCGACAGTAACCATGTCGACCGGTTCGACAACCGCGGTACTGTACATTGGTTTCACCAGTGACGAACTGTCTTCGAGCCAGATCACCGACTACCTTGAGCGTGTAATCAACCCGCAGCTATTTACGGTAAACGGTGTATCGAAAGTTGACCTATACGGTGGTATGAAATACGCACTGCGCGTATGGCTAGATCCAGCGAAAATGGGTGCACTTAAGCTGACAGCGACAGATGTGATGGGCGTGTTGAATGCCAACAACTACCAATCCGCAACTGGTCAGGCAACAGGTGAGTTCGTTCTTTACAACGGTAGCGCAGATACTCAGGTATCTAACGTTGCTGAGCTCGAAGCTCTGGTTGTTAAAACTGGCGACGGTGATGTGATTCGTCTTGGCGATATTGCGAAAGTAACGCTAGAGAAGAGCCACGATATCTACCGTGCAAGTGCGAACGGTCAGGAAGCCGTAGTTGCAGCGATCAACGCGGCACCGAGTGCTAACCCAATTAACATCGCAGCTGATGTTCTTGCGTTATTGCCTCAGTTAGAGCGCAACTTGCCAAGTAACATCAAAATGAACGTGATGTATGACTCAACCATCGCCATCAACGAATCAATTCACGAAGTTGTGAAAACCATTCTTGAAGCAGCGGTGATCGTACTTGTGGTTATCACCCTATTCCTAGGTTCATTCCGTGCGGTTGTGATTCCTATCGTTACCATCCCGCTATCACTGATTGGTGTAGCTATGGTGATGCAGGCAATGGGCTTCTCGTGGAACTTGATGACACTTCTGGCAATGGTACTCGCCATCGGTCTGGTGGTGGATGACGCGATCGTTGTTCTTGAAAACGTCGACCGTCACATTAAAGAAGGTGAATCCCCGTTCCGTGCAGCCATTATCGGTACACGTGAAATTGCGGTACCAGTAATTGCAATGACCCTAACGCTGGGTGCGGTATATGCGCCAATCGCGTTGATGGGTGGTATTACAGGTTCGCTATTTAAAGAGTTCGCATTAACCCTAGCGGGTGCGGTATTTGTATCCGGTATTATCGCATTGACTCTATCACCGATGATGTGTTCAAAGATGCTTAAGGCAAATGAAGAGCCAAGCAAATTTGAGCAGAAAGTGCATCACGTATTGGATGGAATGACCAACCGTTACGAGAAAATGCTGACGTCAGTGATGGCACACCGTCCTGTGATCATCGCGTTTGCGATCATTGTATTCGCAAGTTTGCCGATTCTGTTCAAGTTCATTCCAAGTGAACTGGCACCTTCGGAAGATAAAGGTGTAGTTGTACTAATGGGTACAGCACCATCAAACGCGAACTTGGACTACATCCAAAACACCATGAACGACGTAAACAAGATTCTATCTGACCAACCAGAAGTAGAATACGCTCAGGTGTTTAACGGTGTACCAAACTCAAACCAAGCATTCGGTCTAGCAACTCTGAAACCTTGGAGTGAGCGTGAAGCAAGCCAAGCTGACATCACTAAACGTGTTGGTGACCTTGTTTCTCATGTACCAGGTATGTCGGTAACTGCGTTCCAAATGCCAGAACTTCCTGGTGCAGGTTCAGGTCTGCCGATTCAGTTCGTTATCACTACACCAAACAGCTTCGAAAGCCTGTTTACTATCGCTAGTGATATCTTGACTGACGTATCGAAGAGTCCAATGTTCGTCTACTCGGATCTGGATCTGAACTACGATTCAGCAACGATGAAGATCAGCATCGACAAAGACAAGGCAGGCGCATACGGCGTGACCATGCAAGACATTGGTGTAACGCTAAGTACCATGATGGCGGATGGTTACGTAAACCGTATCGACCTAAATGGACGTTCATATGAGGTTATCCCTCAAGTAGAACGTAAGTGGCGTCTAAACCCAGAGTCGATGAAGAACTACTACGTACGCTCAGTTGACGGTAAAGCAGTGCCACTTGGCAGCTTGATCACGATTGATGTTGTCGCAGAGCCCCGCTCACTGCCTCACTTCAACCAGCTAAACTCAGCAACGGTTGGTGCAGTACCAGCACCTGGTGTAGCAATGGGTGATGCAATCAACTGGTTCGAAGACGTGGCACAAAACAAACTGCCATCAGGCTACAACCATGACTACATGGGTGAAGCACGTCAGTTTGTAACGGAAGGTAGCGCACTATACGCAACATTTGGTTTGGCACTGGCGATCATCTTCCTAGTACTGGCGATTCAGTTTGAATCTATCCGCGATCCAATTGTAATCATGGTATCGGTACCACTAGCGGTATGTGGTGCATTGATTGCTCTGGCGTGGGGTACGGCATCGATGAACATCTACTCGCAGGTTGGTTTGATTACCCTGGTTGGTCTGATTACTAAACACGGTATCTTGATCTGTGAAGTAGCGAAAGAAGAGCAGTTACATAACAAACTGTCTCGTATCGATGCAGTAATGGAAGCAGCGAAAGTTCGTCTTCGTCCAATCCTGATGACGACGGCAGCGATGATTGCGGGTCTTATCCCACTGATGTACGCAACAGGCGCAGGTGCTGAACAGCGCTTTAGTATCGGTATCGTAATCGTTGCTGGTCTGGCGATCGGTACGCTCTTTACGCTATTCGTACTGCCTGTGATTTACAGCTACCTAGCTGAGAAACACAAGCCATTACCAGTGTTTGTTGAAGACAAAGACTTGGAAAAGCTAGCTCGAGTGGATGAAGCGAAAGCCGCTCACCGCGAATTAGCAGATAACAAGTAAGAATAAAGCACTAAGAAAAAGGTCACTTCGGTGACCTTTTTTATTGCTGCTCTCTTTTTTGCCATCTAAATGGCGACTTTCCCGTATCATTTACATAGAATGTGGGCAAATCAAAAGGAGTTTTAGCCACTATGTTTGACCCAAAGAAATTAGAGCAAATCGCTAAACAAATTCACGAATCAATGCCACAGCCAGTAAAAGAACTAGGCGCGGATGTTGATCAAAAAGTTCGCCAAGTAATCCAAGGTCAGCTAAACAAGCTAGACGTTGTTAGCCGTGAAGAATTCGACGTACAAACTCAAGTTCTACTGCGTACACGTCAAAAGCTGACAGAGATGGAAAAGAAATTGGCTGAGCTTGAAGAAAAGCTAGCTGATAAATAAGCGAGAAGCGAGAAG